>NZ_CM147855.1:918000-1224000 GCF_055808145.1 Pseudoalteromonas sp. KJ63-1
TCAATAGTTCAGTTGTTGAAAAAAGGAGCGCCATTATGTTGATCTTTTGCACAGCTTTCAACCAAGTAATTTTAAATTTTCAGATTAGTTTTTTTAATGTTAAAAGTAAGTGAGCAATACTGAAAATATTCCCTCTTCAGCAATAATTCGGTATTTTTGGCAGCTCTGTGGTTGTTGTAAATCAATACACAGGTAAAGTGTTCTATGCTCCTTATCCAGCCGAGGGTGTAGGGTGGAGTCCTGTAGTTTTGGTTCGCTTGAAAACAACCCTGGCCAATACACGCTTTGGCTAACCATAGACGATTTTTTATAAGTAAGTAAGCTTGGCTTTGGCACTAAAACAAGTATAAGTAATAATATCGTGAAAATAAAAAGCATGGTCAACTTGATGCCACACTTTGCGCTACTTGAGTGTGGTTTTAATTGTGAGCCAGTGTTTGCAAGCTTATTACTGGATCTTTGTTTAACAGTAGCGGCTTTATTTTTT
This sequence comes from Pseudoalteromonas sp. KJ63-1, assembly GCF_055808145.1. The sequence continues at coordinate 918,488 of NZ_CM147855.1, forward strand.
TTGCGGCGACTTTTTTTTGTGGTTTTCGACATAAAGCAAATCTGGCCTTTTTAGCTTAGCCCTCTATAATAAAGTAAATATTTGTATTTTAAGCAAATCACCAACTTCGCAGACATGGCTTTAGCCTATAAGGATTATATATGAATACGCAGCTATCTATTTTAATAGTTGACGATGTTAGCACTGTGCGTAGCTTTCTAAGTCAAACATTAATGCATTTAGGGATAGAGAATGTAAAAGAAGCGTCAACGGCCGCGCAGTGTATTAGCGAGTGTCGCGCAGCCAATTTTAATATTATATTTTTAGACATAGAACTACCTGATGGCGATGGTAAAGAACTTATTGCGCAAATTAATGAGTTATCACCAGAGACAAACGTGGTGATGGTGTCGGCTCATTCAGGCGTTGAAAATGTGAAGGATGCGATAGATAGGGGGGCAAAAGGGTTTGTGGTTAAACCATTTTCACCGAAGAAAATTGCGGCGATGTTGAAAAAGTTTTATCCAGAGCTTGATAACGTTTAAGAAGCGTATTTATTTTGGGCAAAAAAAACCGGCAAAAGCCGGTTTTTTTAATCTTGCAAAAACAAATTATAGCGCTTTAATTTTAGCAGCTAAACGGCTCTTATGACGAGCAGCTTTGTTTTTGTGGATTAGACCCTTAGTTGCGTAACGGTCTAGGATAGGTGTAGCAACAGAAAAAGCTTGCTGTGCAGCTTCTTTATCGCCAGCTTCAATAGCTACGATTACTTTTTTGAAGTAAGTACGCATCATTGAACGACGGCTTGCGTTGTGCTGACGGTTTTTTTCGCTTGTGATAGCGCGTTTTTTTGCAGACTTGATGTTAGCCAAGGTTTGCTCCTAACAATCTTAAATAAAGCTTAAATTAAAGGCCGTGGAATATGCCTGTTTTTATCATGAATGTCAATTTAATTTTAACAATTCAAGAAAAACTGCTCCTTATAACGAACATCAATTTGCCGCTTTAGCAGTTAATAGCGCTATTGTAACAAAGCAAGGGGTTCCAGCCTAGTGCTTTAAAGCGATTTATAAAAAAGACTATGGCATAATTAACTTAATTGCTGGTTTTTAATATGGATTTATAGTGTCAAAAGGTTTGTTTCGTTCTGGGATGATTGTAAGTGCAATGACAATGATCTCGCGTATTTTAGGGCTAGTACGAGATGCCGTCGTGGCTAATCTGTTGGGCGCAGGCGCTGCGGCCGATGTATTTTTATTTGCTAACCGTATTCCTAATTTTTTACGCCGTTTATTTGCCGAAGGAGCTTTTGCGCAAGCATTTGTACCGGTATTAAGTGAAATTAAACAGCAGCAAGGCGATGAGAAGGTCAGAGTATTTGTTGCCCAAGCCGCCGGTACCTTAGGCACTATTTTACTGATAGTGACGCTTTTTGGTGTAATAGCATCACCTGTTATTGCTGCTTTATTCGGTACTGGTTGGTTTATTGATTGGTGGCAAGGGGGACCTGATTCAGAAAAGTTTGAGCTTGCCAGTTCGCTATTAAAACTTACGTTTCCTTATTTGTTTTTTGTAAGCCTTGTGGCGCTCAGTGGCGCTGTGATGAACGTTTATAATCGTTTTGCCGTTGCGGCTTTTACCCCGGTGTTACTCAATGTATCCATCATTAGTTGTGCCATTTTATTACACGACCAATTTTCTGTAGGCGCTTATGCACTAGCCGTTGGCGTGTTTTTAGGAGGCGTGGTACAGCTATTATTTCAACTGCCGTTTTTGTATAAAGCAAAAATGCTAGCGCGCCCGCGCTGGGGTTGGCAAGATGAAAATGTGAAAAAAGTACGCAAGTTAATGCTTCCAGCCTTATTTGGTGTATCAATTAGTCAAATTAATTTGCTACTCGATACAGTAATAGCCTCGTTATTGATGACAGGCTCTATCGCTTGGCTGTATTACTCAGATAGACTGATTGAATTCCCACTTGGTTTATTTGGCATCGGTATTGCGACGGTTATTTTACCTGCGCTATCAAAATTACACAGCAGTAAAAAAAGTAGCGACTTTCAACATACCCTAGATTGGGGAGTGAGGTTTGTGATTTTTTTAGGGCTTCCAGCAATGATAGGATTGATGATTATCAGCCCGCTTATTATTACTGTGCTGTTTGATCATGGCGCTTTCAAAGAAGCGGGTATTGACCATGTTAAGGCGGTAAGCTTAGGGGTGGTTGCCTACTCTGTGGGATTAGTCAGTTTTATGTTAATTAAAGTTCTCGCGCCTGGGTTTTATTCTCGCCAAGATACTAAAACACCGGTACGCATTGGTATTATTACTTTGGTACTAAATATGGTGTTTAATATCATGCTGGCACCATTTATTGGCTATTTAGGTTTGGCACTGGCAACCTCAATGTCGGCAAGTTGTAATGCTTACTTACTGTATCGACAGCTTAAAAAAGAGAATGTTTATCAGTTTTCCAGTATGAGTGGCTACTTCACTTTGAAGTGTTTGTTGGCAAGTATAATAATGGGCGCATTGGTTTGGTTTACCAGTATGCAATATGACTGGGTTAGTTGGCACTTTAGCGAACAAGTTATGTTGTTGGTTGTGTTATTAATTATTGCGATTGTTAGTTACTTTTTTATGTTGTTTTTGATGGGTGTTAGACTAAATACGATAAAAAGTGTAGCAATTACTGAATCAAATTAAAAAAAGATTATAATCGGACATTCTGCGGCCTGAGGTCGCATTTTATCGCTCGCTGAAAAAGGCATTAGGTGGCATGGAGTTAATTAGAGGTATACACAATATACGCCCACAACACTTTGGTTGTGTGCTGACCATTGGTAATTTTGATGGTGTTCATTTGGGTCATGCTGCCGTATTAAAAGGGCTTTTAGCTGATGCAAAAGAAAATAATTTACCCAGCACCGTAATGCTATTTGAGCCTCAGCCACAGGAGTTTTTTGCAAAAAATAACGCTCCAGCTAGGTTGACTCGACTGCGTGATAAACTTCGTTTATTGAGTAACTTAGGAATTGAGCGCGTTATTTGTATTAGCTTTAATCAGGCTTTTGCAAACATGCATGCTGAGCAGTTTGTTAGCGATATTTTAATTAAAAAGCTGGGCGTTAAAGCATTAACGGTTGGTGATGATTTTAGGTTTGGTAAACAGCGCCAAGGTAACTTTAGTCTATTGGCAACTATGGGCACCCAAGTGGGAATGAGTGTTAAAAGCACTGCCAGCTTTAGGCAATTAAATGCTAGAGTAAGTAGTACCTTGATACGAGAAGCGCTTGCTGAAGGTGACTTAGTTAGTGCAAAAGTTATGCTTGGGCATAATTATGCAATATCTGGACGTGTTATTCATGGCTGGAAAAAAGGCCGCGAACTGGGTTTTAGAACGGCAAATATTGCACTAAAACGTCAAGTTTGTCCGGTCAATGGTGTATTTGCGGTTCAAGTGATGATCGCAGGAAAACAAGTTTTTGGGGTGGCTAACATTGGAAACAAACCCACGTTTAATGGAACTCGTGCCTTATTAGAAGTTCACCTTTTTGATTTTGCACAAGATATTTATGGACAATTTATGCATGTGGAGTTAATTGAAAAACTCCGCAATGAGAAAAAATTCGAGACATTAACACAACTGACGGCACAAATAGCAACCGATGTTGCCGCCGCTAAGCAGTGTTTTGGTTTAAATTAGGTAGCCGATAGAAACGGAAAGTAGGATTAATGAGCGACTACAAACATACTTTGAATTTACCGGAAACAATGTTTCCAATGCGTGGCAATTTGGCACAACGTGAACCAAAAATGCTTAAAGCATGGTATGAAGACGACCTATACGGTCAAATTCGCAGCGCGAAGAAAGGTAAAAAAACTTTCATTTTGCATGACGGCCCTCCGTATGCAAACGGCGATATCCATTTAGGCCACTCAGTAAATAAAATATTAAAAGATATTATTGTTAAGTCTAAAACTTTATCAGACTTTGATGCGCCATACGTACCAGGTTGGGACTGTCATGGTTTACCAATCGAGTTAATGGTTGAGAAAAAAGTTGGTAAACCCGGTGTTAAGGTAACTGCGGCAGAGTTTCGTGAGAAATGTCGTGCCTATGCTAAAAAGCAAGTGGAAGGCCAAAAAGTAGACTTTAAACGTTTAGGCGTTTTTGGTGATTGGGATAAACCTTACCTAACAATGAACTTCGACTTTGAAGCTAATGCCATCCGTGTACTAGGCCGCATTATAAAAAATGGTCACCTTCATAAAGGCGCTAAGCCTGTGCATTGGTGTACAGATTGTGGTTCAGCATTAGCTGAGGCAGAAGTTGAATATCAAGACAAACAATCTCCAGCCATTGATGTACGTTTTACTTTTACAGATCAAGATGCGGTAATTAATGCGTTTGATTTGGCGGCTGGCCATACAGGAACTGGTAGCGTAGGAACCGTTATTTGGACTACGACACCATGGACTTTGCCTGCAAATCGTGCGGTAGCTGTGCATGCTGATTTAGAATACGCGCTAGTACAAGTAGAAGATGAAGGCGTTCAGCAACGCCTTATTATAGGCTCTGAGCTGGTTAAAGATGCGATGGATCGTTTTGGTTTCAACCATTTCCATATTCTTGGCTATGTTAAAGGCGCAGCACTTGAAAACTTAACCGTAGCACACCCTTTTTATGACTTTAATGTTCCTGTTATTGTTGCTGAGCACGTAACAACAGATTCTGGTACGGGTATCGTGCATACTGCACCAGGTCATGGTCAAGAAGATTTCGTGGCGGGTCTTGAGTACAACCTTGAAGTAGCTAACCCTGTTGGCGCAAATGGTGTGTACTTACCTGATACTGAATTATTTGCCGGTCAACATGTGTTTAAAGCCAATGCGAGTGTAATTGAGGTATTAAAAGAAAATAATGCCCTAATGCATCACCATGCATTAACGCACAGTTACCCACATTGTTGGCGCCATAAAACGCCTATTATCTTCCGTGCCACACCACAATGGTTTGTTAGCATGGATCAGGCTAACTTGCGTCAAGATTCACTGGCTGAAATTAAAAATACTCAGTGGTTACCTGAATGGGGTGAAAGCCGTATTGCCAACATGGTTGAAGGCCGCCCTGATTGGTGTATTTCACGTCAACGTACCTGGGGTGTTCCTATTGCATTGTTTGTTGATAAAGACACGGGTGCATTACACCCAAATACTCAAGAGCTGATTGAACAAGCAGCAGCGCTTGTTGAAAAGTCAGGTATTCAAGCATGGTATGACCTAGATCCAGCTACTTTACTAGGCGAAGAAGACGCACAGCAATACATGAAAGTTCAAGACACACTGGACGTGTGGTTTGACTCAGGTGTAACGCATGCTTGTGTTGTTGATGCGCGTGATGATTTAACCGGTCCTGCTGATTTATACCTAGAAGGTTCAGATCAACACCGTGGTTGGTTTATGTCATCAATGATGACCTCTGTGGCAATTAATGGTCATGCACCTTACAAGCAAGTGCTTACGCATGGCTTTACGGTTGATGAAAACGGCCGCAAAATGTCTAAGTCATTAGGCAATGTTATTTCACCACAAAATGTGATGAATAAACTAGGTGCTGATATTTTACGTTTATGGGTAGCATCAACTGATTACACGGCAGAAATGACGGTATCAGATGAAATATTCAAACGTTCAGCAGATCGCTACCGTCGTATTCGTAACACTAGCCGTTACTTACTTGCTAACCTTAGCGGTTTTGATCCAAAAACAGATCAAGTTGCTGTGGATGATATGGTTGAGCTTGATAAGTGGATTGTAGGGCGTGCTGCACAGTTACAAGATGATATTTTAGCGGCGTACGATAGTTACCAAATGCTATTAGTGACGCAAAAGTTAATGAACTTCTGTACCGGTGAGCTTGGTTCGTTCTACTTAGACGTTATAAAAGATCGTCAGTACACGGCAAAAAGCGACAGTCATGCACGTCGTTCTTGTCAAACCGCGCTGTACCACATTGCTGAAGCGATGACGCGTTGGATGGCACCAATCATGAGCTTTACAGCACAAGAAATTTGGGAAGCACTTCCAGGTGAGCGCAGTGACTATGTATTTACTTCAACTTGGTATGAGGGCTTACAGGCACCAACTACGACCAAGTTTAGTAATGAAGATTGGCAAGCTATTTTAAATGTGCGTGACGAAGTGAACCGTCTTCTAGAAGCTGCACGTAAAGAAGAAGTGATTGGCGCTACGTTGCAAGCAACGGTTAACCTGTTTGCAAGTAAAGAACTTGCTGCAAAACTGGCTGCACTAGGTGATGAACTTCGCTTTGTGTTACTCACTTCAGCTGTAAATGTTACTGAGGTAGATAGCCAGCCTGCAGATTCACAAGCAACCGAAATTGAAGGTTTATACATTAGCGTATCAGCAACAGATGCTAAAAAGTGTGAGCGCTGTTGGCATTACAGTGAAGATGTAGGCGTTGAGCCTGCGCACCCTGAAATCTGTGGTCGTTGTGTAAGTAACGTTGACGGTGAAGGTGAAAAGCGTCAATTCGCTTAGGAGTTGTTTTTAGTGAGCAAACTAACCCAAAAAAGTGGTTTAGTGTGGCTTTGGTTGAGTCTATTACTATTAGTAATAGACTTTGCCAGTAAAACACTGGTTGTAAACACCATGGCCTATGGTGAGTCAATTAATCTATTGCCTGTTTTTAGTATCACTTATGTACATAACTACGGTGCAGCTTACAGCTTTTTAAGCGAAGCGGGTGGCTGGCAACGTTGGTTTTTAAGTGTAATAGCAATCGCAATTAGTTGTTTGTTGGTATGGTGGTTAAAGCGCCTTCCTGCGTCTAATAAAGTATTGTGTGGTGCATACTCGTTAGTGTTAGCGGGTGCTATTGGTAACTTATACGACCGTGTTGCTTATGGTTACGTTATTGACTTTTTACATGTGTTTTACGAAGACTCACATTTCCCCGTATTTAATATTGCAGATTGTGCTATTTGTATAGGCGCTGCGTTATTACTATTTGACGCCTTTACAGGCGAAGAACCAAAGGAGCATAAAGCATGAGCCAAGCTGTAATTGGTGAAAACTCAGACGTTATTTTTCATTTTTCTATTAAACTAGAAGATGGCTCTGCCGCTGACTCAACAAAAGTGCATAACAAACCTGCCAAGCTCACTATGGGTGATGGAAGTTTAACCGCTAACTTTGAAAAATGTTTGCTTGGCCTAACTGCGGGTGAAAGCAAAACATTTGAACTTGAGCCTGAAGATGCCTTTGGTCAACCAAATCCAGATAATATTTATTATGTAGATCGTAGTAAGTTTGGTGCAGAAACACCGGCTAAAGTAGGTGCGATTATTGCGTTCACTCAACCTGATGGTACTGAGCTTCCGGGTTTGGTTCGTGAAGTGCAAGGTGAGTCAGTTACTATCGATTTTAATCACCCATTAGCGGGTCAGCGTTTAACGTTTGAGGTTGATATTATTGAGGTGCAAGGCTAATGGAAATATTATTAGCTAATCCACGAGGCTTTTGCGCTGGTGTTGACCGCGCAATTAGTATTGTTGAGCGCGCATTAGATATTTTTGAAAAACCAATCTATGTGCGTCACGAAGTGGTGCATAACCGTTATGTGGTTGATGGTTTAAAAAATCGCGGCGCTGTATTTGTTGAAGAACTTGATCAGGTTCCTGACGATAGTATTGTTATTTTCAGTGCTCATGGTGTATCTCAAGCTGTTCGTGCAGAAGCTAAGCGTAGAGAGTTAAAAGTATTCGATGCAACCTGCCCATTAGTGACTAAAGTGCATATGGAAGTAACCCGTGCTAGTAGAAAAGGCATTGAATGCATTTTAATTGGTCACCATGGACACCCGGAAGTTGAGGGGACCATGGGGCAATACGATAACCAGCAAGGTGGTATTTATCTTGTTGAAACAGTCGATGATGTATTAAAGCTTGATGTAAAAAATGCGGATAATCTTTTTTACTGCAGCCAAACAACTCTATCAGTAGATGACACTGCCGATGTGATTGATGCTTTACGTAGTAAATTTCCTACAATTGATGGTCCACGTAAAGATGATATTTGCTATGCAACACAAAACCGCCAAGATGCGGTTCGTGATTTAGCTGATAAAGTGAATGTGTTATTAGTTGTGGGTGCTAAAAATAGTTCTAACTCTAATCGTTTACGGGAACTTGCTGATAAAATGGGTACGCAAGCCTACTTAATAGATGATGCTAGTAATGTTGAAGCATCATGGTTTGATGGTATTAACACTGTGGGTGTGACTGCCGGTGCCTCAGCTCCTGAAGTATTAGTTCAGCAAGTCATTACACGCTTAAAAGAGCTTGGTGGCAAACAAGTAACAGAAAACCCTGGTGAAGAAGAAAACATTGTTTTTGCTGTGCCAGTAGAGCTGCGTTAGTCTATTAATAGATAAAAGGAGGGTCGAATGAGTAAGCAACTGACACCAGATGCACTACTTTTTTCGGCCCTTTTTAATGAGCGTGGTGTACTTGCATCCCTCATAGTAACCCAAGTCGTGGCTATTATTTTAGCTTTTGCTCCTAATGCTGGCGGTGACATATGGCTGCATTTGGGAGAGATTAGTTTATTTCTCCATGTAACCGTATTAGTAAGCACCTCTTTTATATATATTTGTCGCCGATTTCTTGCAAAACAGCCTCAGTTTATTCAGCTTAGTTTTTTTATTGCTGTATATAGTTTGAGCACTGCTTTATTTAGTCTGGCTTTTTCTCATATTGCTTTTGATATAGAAAACGAAAAACAACTTACGTTTTTTGTGTTACGTAATTGCATTATTGTATTTTTGCTTACCTTACTTTTTGTACAATTTTTGCTTATTCATTTTGAAAAAGAACAGCAAGCCAAAGCACTCTCTCGTGCAGAGCTTGATGCCTTGCAGGCGCGGATCAGACCCCATTTTTTATATAATAGTTTGAATACGGCAGCAGAATTAACGCATCATGACGTTGAGGCTGCAGAGCATGCTATTTTAGCATTAGCGGCGCTTTCGCAGGCTGCAATGCGGTCAGGGCAAAGTGTATTGCTCAGTGATGAAATAGTATTAACTAAACAATATATTGCTCTTGAATCATGGCGTTTTGCTGAGCGCTTACAGGTTGAGTGGTCATTACCAGAAAATCTCCCTGCGCTCTATATTCCATACCTTACATTACAACCTTTGGTAGAGAACGCAGTATGCCATGGTGTAGAGCCCAGCCAAAGTGGTGCTACCATTAGTATTGAGCTGCATGTTACAACACATTATTTAACCTTGATTGTGACTAACCCTGTACCTATTGAAGCCGCTAATACAAGAGAGCATAACGGTATGGCAATTGATAATATCCGTTCTCGTTTAAGTATTTATTATAAAGATCAGGCGCAACTGACAATAACTAACAAAGAAAATGAATTTAGAGTTAAAGTGGTTATCCCAAAACAAACAGAGCGCATGTTATGAATGCACTGATTGTAGATGATGAGCCTTTAGCCAGAGCACGCTTAAAGCGTTTACTTAGTCAGAGCCATACATCTATTCAAGTGCAAGGTGAGGCCGGTAATGGCAATGACGCTTTAATAAAAATAAAAAAACTTCAGCCTGATTTAGTGTTTTTAGATGTTGATATGCCAGGCTTAAATGGCATCGAAGTGGCCAATCAACTCAATAGCTTTGCGGTTCCGCCGGCAATTATTTTTATAACTGCTCACCCTGAGCATGCACTTGATGCACTGCAACTAAATGCAGCAGGGTATTTGGTAAAACCTATATCAGTAAAAAGTTTGCAACATGCATTACAACAGCTAGGACGTCTAAACAGAGTACATCTGCAACAGCAACAAACAGAAAAAGTAACGTATCAACTGGCTGGCACTATCAGAAGTGTTGAAATAGAGAGTATTTTTTATTTTAACGCAGAGGAAAAGTATACCAAGGTTGTGTTTGATCAAGGGGAAGCTTTAATTGAGGACAGTTTAAAGCATCTTGAAATGCAATACCCGCATCATTTATTAAGAATTCATCGACATACTTTGGTGAATAAAAACAAAATTATTGCCCTACATACGCTTCAAAACCATCAACATGTTATTGAACTTGATGGCTGTACTGCTTTGTTAGCTGTCAGTCGTCGAGCACTCAAAAGCGTAAAAAGTGAACTTTAATACGCCTACCTATTAACCGCTTATCAACATAATTAACCGTTAGTCATGGTTCTAGTTGAATCTAATCTGTAATTGCATACACTTATTATCAAGTAATTATTATTTGGTTTTACTATGTATTTGAGTACGTTTAAATTGCAAAAAGGTTTTACGCTTATTGAAGTCCTAATTGCGTTTATTATTCTCAGCTTTGGTTTATTAGGCGCTGTAGCCCTGCAAGCAAAAGCAAAGCAAGCAAGCTTTGATTCAATGCAACGTGCTGCTGCTGTTGCGCTTGGTAATGATATTATTCAACGTATTCGAGCTAATGATACTTCGCAACTCGCGACCCTTTACGATGTAGAGTTTACCAGTGAAACCACGAAGAAATCGTCTAAAACATGTTTTACAAGCTCATGTAGCAACGCGCAAATAGCTAGTTTAGATATCGAGCAATGGAAACGTGCTATTCGAGCCCGAGAGAATACCGGATCACTCGATGGTGCAACTGTGTGTATTAACCCTGAAGTGGTGGCGGGTTCTGGAGGGAAAGCATATAACCTTGAGGTTATTGTTTCTTGGCAGGGCCGCCAAGAATTTAAAGCAAGCGAGGCGACAGGTAAAATTAGTTGTGGCGTCGCAGATAAAAAGCGTCGCTTAGTCGTGCTTAATAGCTACGTATACGTTAGGAGCTAAAATGAAGCAAACAGGATTTACACTCATTGAAATGATGATATCTCTATTTATAGGGGGATTAATTTTGGGTGGGGTAATGTTTACTTATATCGGTATGAAAGTAACCACCAAAGACACAATGACTATAGGCGAGTTACAAGAGTCAGGCCGCTTAGCTATAAATATTATGCAACGAGATATTGAGCAAGTTAGTTTTTGGGGAACATTTTATGATGATTCATTTACCGCTGCAAACACATCATCACTGTCAAACCCTACCAATGACTGCTTTGAAGGAGCTAACAATGGCAGTTTTCCAGATTTAACGAGTAGTAGTAACTTTAGATCTTTATACGCTAAAACTGCGGCAAGTTCGAATGAGCTCAACTGTGTAAAAAACCCAATTAAAGGGACTGATATTTTACAGGTTAAGTTTTTACAAGGTAATCAACTAGACGTTGATGCCGCAGGTGTTAACGAAACGCAAAGCGATGAGAATTATTTTATTGCTGAACAAGAAAATGCACGCTTTGAGCGAGGTATTGTTGACCCTACTAGCGTAAATATCAATGCGACGGTATGGCCGTATAGCCATCACAGCTATTATATTTCAGAGCAAACTTATACGGTAAATAATAAGAACCTTACTGTACCCGCACTAATGCGAAAGCGTTTAGTAGGCGGGTCTATAAACACTGAAACTATAATGGAAGGCGTGGAAAATATGCGTTTTATTTTTGGTTTAGATACTACCAGCGATAGTCGCGTTGATACCTATAAAAGCATCAATGATATGAATGCCAGCGATTGGGAAAACCGTAAAGGTATTTTAACAGTACAAGTTTTTTTATTGATCAGAGCATTGCAGCCAGATCCAGGCCTTAAAATTAAGAACCAAACGTACGTATTAGGGGAAGATGCTAATAGTCGCTCTCTCACTTTTTCAGATAATTTCAGGCGAACCGTTTTCACTACGACTATTCGTTTAAATAATGTGGGAGCAAATTTATGGCGTATTTAATTCATATGAAAAAGAAACAACAGGGCGTTGTACTTATTACTGCACTTATTATGGTCATAGCAGTGACAGGAATTGCGGTTACTTTAATGAGTAGTAGTAGTATTGATATTAAAATTACTAATGCAGCCCAAGAGCGTGAAGTTGCAGAAAATCAACTAATTGGTGAAGTACAACGTGTCATAGCTGATGAGGTTAGTAAAGGGGCTGCTAATCAGTTCTTTTTAACCCCTGAAGAAGTATCAGATAACGGTGTTGTTATGGCTGAACGTGATGATATGAAAAGCAATATGATTAACTTAAACAATGGTGTACTTGATTTAGAATGCCCTCGTCGTTTTAATTTTACTGCTGGCATTTCATGCAACATGGTGCAAGTTTCTACAACCATAGACTACGGCTCTAAAAGTAAACACCAACTAACAATTGTTACCGGCGTAGCCCAAGAGATGGCTAGCATAAGTAAGGGGTTTTAAGATGAAACTTACACTCAACAGAATGCTCATGCCTATATTTGCAATATTAATTGGCATGTCAGCTCATGCTGAAGATATAGAGTTGTATGTTAACCACAATGTGGAGACAGATGAAAAGCCACGCGTAATTATGATTTTTGATACATCTGGAAGTATGGCTTGGGATGTAAACGATGGAGAAAGATGTTACAAAAGAAATAGGAACGGCTTTTACGAAAGTGAATGCTTCGAAAGTAAAGACAGCTATAGTGCATACCAGCAGTGTTATAAATCTGTAAATGGTTATGCGCAAGCTATCTGTCAAGACAGTCGTTTACGAGTTGCACAAAATGCGATTACGCAATTAGTGAACGATAACGATGATATTGAATTTGGTTTAATGCGTTTTAATGGCAGTAGTGGCGGTTATGTACTCGCCAGAGTAGGTGCTGACAAGTCAACGTTGCTCAATAAGATTGATGAGTTACCTGCTAGTGGGGCAACCCCATTAACTGAAACATTATGGGAAGCGTATTTATATATAACAGGCCAAGATGTTTACTATGGCGATAACACTAATGATCGAGATTTTACCGCAGAGTCATCAGGAGTTTATAAATCACCCTTTGCCCCAGTAGCGGGGGAGCCATTACGCTGTGACAATAGTATCAACATTATTTTAATGACAGATGGAGATCCTACCAACGACGCTAATAGAAATAATGACATATTTAACCTTCACGATGACTATTTTTCTGAAAATGCGCCTGTTGTCAGCAATAGTTATTTGGCAGCGCTGGCAAAAATTATCCATGGTACAGATGATGTAAAGGTTGATTTGTATAGCAAAACCAATAATGTACTAGATATTGGTCGTGTATTTCCTATTGGCTTTGGTACAGGTATGAGTAACTCAGGTAAAAACTTACTTACTGAGACTGCAGACTATGGCGGCGGGCAATATTTACATGCCAATACTGCAGCACAACTGTCAGACGCACTTAAAAATACGATTTCTCGTATTCGTGAAGTAAACGATAGCTTTTCATCGCCATCAGTGGCCAGTAATAATGTAGACCAAACTCGCAGTCGAGACGCTATTTATTTCGCAATGTTTTATCCTGAAACAGGGGCGCGCTGGCGTGGTAACCTCAAAAAGTTAAAAGTTTCAGGCAGTCAGATTGTTGATGCAACTAACAAGCTTGCTCTTAATAGCGACGGTTTAATTTCAAAAGATGCAAAAACATTTTGGCTACCTGCGGGCCAACCTGCTGATGGTAATGCGGTTGCACAAGGTGGCGTAAACCATTATCTAAGCACGGTAGATCCACTAGCTCGTAATTTATTCACTGAAAATCAAGGCTCTATTGTTAGTTTTGATACTTCGGTTGTCAGCGACATTCTTAGCGGTATTGTTGATAATCCGCTAGCTTTATCAAGCCAAGATGTTAATTGGGCTAGAGGAGTCGACGTTGATGATGAGGATAAAGATGGCTCTTCGCAAGATCAACGCTCTGATATTTTTGGCGACCCGTTACATTCCAAGCCTATTGCTATCGACTATGGCAATGATGATATACGAATTCTTATAGGGACAAATGCTGGGTTTTTACATATGTTTAAAGATGCCGGCGAGACTGTAAGTGAAAGCTGGGCGTTTATACCTTCAGCATTATTCGACATTATTAAACCACTAAGAAATAAACAAGCAGATAGCAAGGTATATGGCATGGATGGCCCTATCAGTGTTTACTTTAGTAATAAGAGTTTAAATAGCGATGGTTTAAATGACGGTATTATAGATGCTAGTAAAGGAGATGCTGTTTGGGCTTTTGCTGGTATGCGTCGTGGTGGTAAGAATTACTACGGCTTAGATATTACAAATCCGAACCAGCCAAAGCGCCTTTGGAGCAAACCAATTGAAGGCGGAAAAGGCGACTTTACGGAATTAGCACAAACATGGTCAAAACCGCAAATAGCTTATATTAAAGCTTTTGGTAATAAACCTTTACTCGTATTTGGTGCAGGTTACGATACAAATAAAGATGCGGCTATAAGAGCAGAGGATTCACGCGGTCGGGGCATTTATATAGTTGAAGCAAAAACTGGCAGTTTAGTATGGGCGTTAACCCCGGATAGTAATGGCTTTAAAGGTAAACATAGTATTGCCGCTGATTTAACTACGCTTGATTCAGATTATGACGGCTATATTGACCGAATTTATGCCTCAGATACCGGTGGTAATATTTGGCGAATTGATATGCCAGGAGAAGATAGCAGCGAGTTTAGTCATTTCAAACTTGCAGAGCTTGGTAGCAATCAAAATACTCAAGATAGGCGCTTCTTTTATAAACCTTTGATTGCGCGTACTTTATTTAGTAAAGTAACGGAGACGATCATCAATGGTGATAAAGTTATTACCCGTTTAGATACTCCTTATGATGCTGTTGTTATCGGCAGCGGTAATCGTTCAAAACCAACGAATACAAATGAGCAAGATCAACTGTTTATGATCCGTGATGAAAATACGCTGACACGCTCATTTAAAACCAATGCGCCTGCGGCAATTAAACCCTCTGACTTAATGATTATGAACGATGATCCGTTTGGTAATACTCTAGGTGACATAGATGGTTTTAATCTTGTTGAAGCTGAGTTGGCAAAAAAGAAAGGGTGGCGCTACGAATTAGCTAAAGGTGAAAAATCATTGGCCGCTGCTACCGTTGTTGGCGGAGTTGCTTATTTTACCTCTTTCACGCCAGCATCTGATGCCGTTGTAGAGAATCAATGTTCTTTAAGCGGAGGCGGTGGTGCGCTTTATGCGTTTCATTTGCATTACGGTACAAAGGTGTATGATCAGCTCAAATTTGTAACCAGTTACGATGTGCCCGATACACCACAGCTTTATTTCGGTGCAACTAACTCTTGTACCGATTCGAATGGTGATGGAAAGTGTGATGATAATCCAGAAGAAGACGTTATCGAAGAAAGTCAGTTTTTCTTGATTGGCCCTGGGATAAAAGGTGAGCAAGCCGAAAATCCTCTTAAACCGGTAGAAGTTACAGGACCTGGTTTAAAAGTGGTTGATGGTAAAATTCAGCTGGTTAATGATAAGGAGCCCATTGGTTTTGGCTTTAAAACGCAGCAAACATATATTTATAAGCGTGAAGAAAACGACGAGATAAACAATTAAGGGCTGTATATGAATAAGACACAACAAGGATTCACATTAATTGAGTTAATGATCACAGTAGCGATTGTTGGCATCATTGCCGCAATTGCACTGCCGAATTACAGTGAGTATGTAAAAAGAGCATCACGCGCAGAAGCTGCATCTGCGCTGTTAGATGCGGCAAATAAGCAAGAGCAATACTTTGTAGATAACCGAGTTTATTCAACTTCGTTTAGTGACTTAGGTATTCAAAGTAAAACTGAAAACGGGCATTTTGAGTTAGCAATAAATGTGGTTAATAGTAATGAATTTACAATTACAGCGAAACCCATCGCTGGAGCTGTTAAAGGGGATGCTGATTGTACTGAATTGTCTATTAATGATTTAGGCTTAAAAGGGGCTAAAGGCAGCAAAGGTAAATCAGATATAACCTATTGCTGGGGTAGATGATGCTAATTAATCTTACTCTGAATTGTATACCTATCTCAAGCAGCTATTTTTAGCGCTAATTGCGTTGAATTTACTTGCAATAGTCCAGCTATTGACGCGAAACCCGGCTTTTTACACTGTAAACCCCCTAACTAGAATTCAGGTTAGTTATTTTTGCATCTATTTGTGGACTTTATTCTTATGCGACCTGTTTGACTTATAGATAGAGCAAGCCCTTCAAGGTTTGCTTTTTCACTATTAGGGCAATAGATAAAAGTACCATTTTGAAAGCCATTTAAAGAGCCGTCGGGTCTAAAAGTTATTGCAGTTCGGGGGTATTCTAAGCTATCAGAGGGATGGGTATGTTCAAAGGTACTAATAAGACGTTCGTCATTATCCAAAGATGTTGACTTGTCATGATCGGTAAAAAGTGACACACCCGTGTGCCACTCACCATCTAAACATTGTTTATCTTTCAAAACGCACAGTGTTACGTAGTTGCCATGCTCTATAGCATAAAGACGTGCTAAATTAATATTTCGGTGTAATAGACTAACCTGATTATCTGCGCGATTGAGCGCCAAGAAGTCAGGAGCAAACCACAAAGAGAGTTGACTCAGTATTGCAATAACTAAAATGGTTACTAGTAATTCTACTAATGTAACGCCATCGTTTTTGTGAACACTTATAATTAACTTCATCCCTGAAGCCTTACATTTAACAGTCCATTATATTAGTTTAGTAAATAATCAAAAAACGACAAAGTATGAAATAGCTTTTAGCTGCAAGTTTGAGTTGTATCACCTATATAAAAAGCAGTCCCTGATTGAGACAGTGTTAACCCTTTATTGTTTTCATTAGTACCATTAGGACAAAAAATAAAATTTCCAGGTTTAGTGGTAATACGACCGCTCGTGTTAAACCGTATTCGTCTATCTCCAGCTGTGAATGTTACCTTATCATTAAGGTTAATTTTTTCCATAGCGCGAATTAAGCTGTCAGATGAAGAATTATATTGACCATCATTATCTGCATCAATAAAGGTAATAATAACTTTATTACGATCCCACCTTGCTCGACATTGCATACTATCATCATTATTTTTAACCTCCGAATGCTGAGCTGCACAAATAACCACGATTTCATCAGTACTAGCTGCTTGTGATCGCGCAAAACTAATATTACGCTTTAGCTCCAATAAAAAGTTTTCGCCTCGGTTTTCTTCCAGCATATCGCTACTATTCCATATTGCAATACTTGCTATTATCGCAACAATAGCAACGGTAACCATTAACTCTAATAGAGTAAATCCTGTATGCTTGGTTTTCATATAAATCTCATTAACTCGGTGATGTTGAAAGGTCAACAGACCCTAGTATAGTTATTTTTATTAAAATAATCATACCATGATTATTTTTCACCTGTGCTATTCAATCACTTTGTTTGCTATGAACCTCATGATTGTCTAAAATCGAGGCAACTGAGGCTTTCAAAAGTAACTAATATGAAAAAAATAGAAGCAATCATTAAACCGTTTAAGCTCGACGATGTGCGCGAAGCACTATCTGATGTTGGCATTACGGGTATGACAGTAAGTGAAGTCAAAGGGTTTGGGCGTCAAAAAGGTCACACCGAGCTATACCGTGGCGCAGAGTATATGGTTGATTTCTTACCAAAAGTAAAGTTAGATATTGTGCTTGGTGATGAAGATGTTGAACGCGCTATTGATGTGATTGTTAAAACCGCACAAACAGGCAAAATTGGTGATGGTAAAATATTTGTCACTGAGGTGGAGCGTGTTGTTCGTATTCGTACTGCAGAAGAAGATGAAGACGCGATATAACCGTAGTCTTGAGTAAAAAAGGCGCTACTTTTATTTGAAAGTAGCGCCTTTTTCGTATTATTTATTTCTACTGTTAAATTTGCGCGTTTGCGCTGCATTGTCACTTAATTCAGTTAATCCAAGCTTATCGTAGCTTTTTTCCATCATGGCTAGTGCCGCATCTAAGTAGCTGCTTTGTGAGTAGTGCTCTACCACAAACTTACCGCGATTCGCAGCTGCTAAATAGGCTTCACGTTCGTAGTAGTAAGTCGCAACTTTTAGCTCATAACGTGCCATGCGATTTAATAGCCACACTAAACGACGTTTTGCTTCTGGCGCATAGTCACTTTCTGGAAAACGTTTAACTAAGGTTGATAGGTCGGTATAAGCTACACGGGTACGTTTAGCGTCTCTGTCGGCTCTATCTACACCAAAGTACTCTTGGAAAGCATTTTTATCCGCTTTAATATTAACCAAGCCACGCATGTAGTACATGTAATCTAGATCTTTGTGGTTTGGGTTTAAGCGAATAAAACGGTCAATGGTAGCAAGTGCCTGCTCTGTATTACCTGATTGGTAATGTGCGTACACTAAATCCATTTGTACTTGCTTTGAAAACGGGCCAAACGGGTAGCGAGAATCAATTGCCGCTAACAGTTCAATTGCACGTGCGTATAAACCAGAATCAAGCGTTTGTTTTGCATCTTCGTATAGCGCTTGTGCTGATCTGTTTGGTACTCGTTGAATGTCTTCTTGGTCAGGTGCAGACGAACAAGCCCCTAAACTAAGCACTGAAACTGAAAAAACAATGGCGAATGCACGTTTCCCTATTTTATTTATCATTTTATTTGTTACCTTCGATGTCTTCGGCTAGGCCAAGTGGGTAAAACCGAGTAAACTATGCGTATTATGTTATGCTTTTATTAAAAGCGATTCTAACCCAGTCAAGCAAAGCTTGCACTGGTAAATTGGGTAAAGTTACTAATGTCAGAGCAAATATCTCTCCAAGCCGAGGTCCCAACAGACTTAGGTGGTAAACGTCTAGACCAAGTATTAGCACAATTGTTCCCTGATTATTCACGATCACGGATAAAAACGTGGATTTTAGATGATAAAATCACCGTTGACGGCGAAATTTTCAACACCCCGCGTGAAAAATTACTCGGTGGTGAAGTTGTGGCTGTTGAAACAACAATAGAAGCACCTCGTGAATACGAAGCACAAGATATCAAATTAAACATCGTTTATGAAGACGATGATATTTTAGTTATCAATAAACCAATGGGATTAGTGGTTCATCCGGGCGCAGGCAATCCTGACGGTACTGTGTTAAATGCGTTACTTCATCATTTTCCAGACATTATTAACGTGCCACGCGCGGGTATAGTTCATCGTCTTGATAAAGACACAACCGGTTTAATGGTTGTTGCGAAAACGATTCAGGCACAAACTCACCTGGTGAAAGCCTTACAAAAGCGCGAAAATTTCACACGTGAATATGAAGCGTTATGTAATGGTACTATGACTGCCGGTGGTATGGTTGAAAAAGCGATTGGCCGTCATCCAACTCAACGTACGCACATGGCTGTTCATGAAATGGGTAAACCAGCGATTACGCATTACCGTGTGGCAGAAAAGTTCCGAGCTCATACTCGTTTGCGTTTACGCCTTGAGACCGGACGTACACACCAAATTCGCGTGCATATGGCGTACTTAAACCACCCACTAATTGGCGATCAGTCTTATGGCGGCCGTCCTCGTCCACCAAAAGGAGCAACCCCTGAGCTGTTTGAGTTACTGCGTAGCTTTAAGCGTCAAGCGCTGCATGCTGTTAAATTAAGCATTGCT
Organism: Pseudoalteromonas sp. KJ63-1; assembly: GCF_055808145.1. Next base: position 938,071 of record NZ_CM147855.1, read on the forward strand.
CATCCAATTACCGGTGAAATGATGACCTGGCAAGCACCTATCCCTGATGATATGGTCCAGATGACACAAGCACTGCGCGAAGATACAAAAGCAAATCCAGACATAGCTAGTTAATTATGTCCGGCTTATCAGCTACATGGCAACCTATTCAGGGTGTAGGCACATTGAGTACTACACGGGATGGAGGCGTATCAAAGCCTCCATTTGATAGTTTGAATTTAGGGCTACATGTAGGTGATAACCGCCAAGATGTTATAAAAAATCGAGCGCATGTAAATACCCACCTGCCTAACCCTGCTGTTTGGTTAAATCAGGTTCATAGCGCTGATGTAATTAGAGTGGATGAAGCGTTTGACGCTAATCAAACTCTGACGGGAGATGCGCTTTATACGCAGTTAAGCAATCAACCTTTAGCTATAATGACCGCTGACTGTTTACCTATTTTACTTACCTCAAGCGATGGCCAAGAAGTGGCTGCAATTCACGCCGGTTGGCGAGGATTAGTGCAAGGAATTATTAATAATACAGTTAGTTGTTTTAAATATGAGCCAGCGAATTTACATGCGTGGTTAGGTCCTGCAATAGGAGCTAACCGATTTGAAGTCGGTCAAGAGGTTGTTGCAATATTTACAGCCAATAATCCAGCTTTGCATGATGCGTTTAAACTTCAAAATAGCGAGAAATATTTAGCTGATATTTATCACATTGCGCACATTTTGCTAAATCAACGGGGTGTTGTGAATATTAGCGGTGGTGAATACTGCACGTTCTCTCAAAATAATCAGTTTTTTTCTTATCGACGTGACGGCCTAACCGGTCGTATGGCAAGTTTGATTTGGCGCAAGTAAATTACCATTAAGTGATTATTTTTCCCTCAATACCTTGAACAAATCCGTTAACATACCCATTTATAAAGTAATTCGTTTTTTTATAGGTAAACCCCCATGCGTTTAGATAGATTTACAAGTAAATTTCAGTCTGCGCTTTCAGATGCGCAATCATTAGCGCTAGGTCGCGACCACCAATTTATTGAACCCGTTCACCTTATGTATGCTTTATTAAAGCAAAGCGGCTCAAGTGTGCGCGCTTTGTTTGCACAAATGGGCATTAGCATTGACGAGCTCAATACCAAACTATCTCAAGAGATAGAAAAGTTATTTAAAGTGGAAGGTGTTGGTGGCGATGTGCAATTGTCAAACAACATGGTTTCACTTATTAATCTGTGTGACAAGTATGCCCAAAAACGCAAAGATAAATATATCTCAAGCGAACTGTTTGTATTAGTTGCATGTGAAGATAAAGGGCCGCTTGGCAGTGTATTTAAAGCACTTAATATCACCGCTAACAAAGCTGAAACTGCCATAGAAGCAATTCGCGGTGGTCAAAAAGTTGATGATCCTAATGCTGAAGAAACTCGTCAAGCACTTGAAAAGTACACTATTGATTTAACTGAGCGGGCAGAGCAAGGTAAGCTTGATCCTGTAATCGGCCGTGATGATGAAATTCGTCGCACCATCCAAGTATTACAACGTCGCACCAAAAACAATCCTGTGTTAATTGGTGAGCCTGGGGTGGGTAAAACCGCGATTGCCGAAGGGCTTGCGCAACGTATTATTAATGGTGAAGTACCAGAGGGTTTAAAAAATAAACGTGTACTCTCGCTGGATTTGGGTGCATTAGTTGCGGGAGCCAAATACCGCGGTGAGTTTGAAGAGCGTTTAAAATCAGTTTTAAATGAATTGGCCAAAGAAGAAGGCCAAGTGATTTTGTTTATTGATGAAATTCATACCATTGTTGGCGCAGGTAAAAGTGATGGCGCTATGGATGCGGGTAACATGTTAAAACCTGCACTAGCACGTGGTGAACTTCATTGCGTAGGCGCAACGACCTTAGATGAATATCGTAAATACATTGAAAAAGATGCTGCACTTGAGCGCCGTTTCCAAAAAGTATTAATTGAAGAGCCATCGGTTGAAGATACTATCGCTATATTACGTGGTCTAAAAGAGCGTTACGAATTACATCACTCAGTGGAAATCACCGATCCGGCAATTGTTGCTGCAGCGCAGTTATCACATCGCTATATTAGTGATCGCCAATTACCTGATAAAGCAATAGATTTAATTGACGAAGCGGGCTCTTCCATTCGACTGCAAATTGATTCAAAACCTGAAGCCTTAGATAAGTTAGAGCGCCGTATCATTCAATTAAAAATTGAAGATAACGCCCTGGCTAAAGAGAAAGACGAGGCGAGTCAAAAGCGCCGTGCAGAAATGGTTGAGCTGATCACTGAGCTTGAAGTGCAATACCGTGAACTTGATGAAGTATGGAATGCCGAAAAAGCCTCTTTGCAAGGGACCCAAGTTATTAAAGCCGAGCTTGAACAAGCACGACTTGATTTAGAAGTAGCCCGCAGAGCAAGCGATTTACAGCGTATGTCAGAACTTCAATATGGTCGTATCCCCGAGCTTGAGCGTAAGCTTGATTTAGCATCACAAGCCGAAATGCAAGAAATGAGCTTACTTAAAAACCAAGTGGGCGAGGACGAAATTGCCGAAATTCTATCACGGTGGACCGGTATTCCGGTGGCACGTATGCTTCAAGGTGAGCGTGAAAAACTATTGCAAATGGAAGCGCAATTACACAATAAAGTGATAGGGCAAGATGAAGCGGTAGTTGCGGTGGCTAATGCCATTCGTCGTTCTCGTGCAGGGCTTGCTGATCCGAATCGTCCAATTGGCTCGTTCTTATTTTTAGGACCGACAGGGGTTGGTAAAACAGAGCTTACCAAAGCACTAGCAGGTTATATGTTTGATACCGAAAGTGCCATGGTGCGTATAGATATGTCTGAGTTTATGGAAAAACACTCAGTGGCGCGTTTAGTCGGTGCGCCTCCAGGTTATGTAGGTTACGAAGAAGGCGGTTATTTAACAGAAGCTGTTCGTCGTAAACCTTATTCGGTTATTTTGCTTGATGAAATAGAAAAAGCGCATCCTGATGTGTTTAATATTTTATTACAAGTTCTTGATGATGGTCGTTTAACAGATGGTCAAGGCCGTACTGTTGATTTTAAAAATACGGTTATCATTATGACCTCTAACTTAGGTTCAGACATTATCCAAGAGCAATCTGGGAGTAATGACTATGACGAGCTGAAAAACAAAGTGATGGGTGTACTGCATAATGAATTCAGACCCGAGTTTATTAACCGTATTGATGAAACAGTAGTGTTCCACTCGCTTGCACATAGCCATATTAAAGAAATCGCAGATATACAGTTAAGTAAATTGCGTGAACGATTAACTGAGATGGGTTATTTACTTGAATTGACAGATGCTGCGCTTGAGCGGATTGCTGCTAGTGGTTTTGACCCGGTTTATGGCGCTCGCCCACTTAAGCGTGCAATACAACAAACCATTGAAAATCCGTTAGCACAAAAGCTGCTTAATAATGATTTTCAACCAGGCTGCATCATTGTTATTGATGCAAGTAGTGAGGGCTTAGAGTTTACTAGCCGATAATCTGAGCACAGTAAAAAGCCGCTGAAAACAGCGGCTTTTTTGTTTTTGATTCAAGTGGGTGGATTAAACTTTAAAGGTAAGCAGTAAATCATTTACTTTTCGTGAGCCTTCCACCAATTTAGCAGCGCCATGCGCTACGCTATAACTGAGCTGTAAATTGTCATCTCCTAAGCCTTTAATTTTTTCAACATTGCTGCCAATATCTCTACTTACCACCTGTTGTTGCTCTGCGGCGGCTGAAATATCGGTAGCAAGTTGTGAAATTTCACTAATTTGAGTAAAAATACTATCCAGCTCTTGTTGTGTTTGCCCTGTGGTGTTCACACAGTCATCGGCTTGTTGTTTCGTGCTCTGCATGATTTTAGACCAGCTAAACAAAGTATCTTGAATCTCTTTAATTGAGCTGTGAATTTGAGCTGTGGCGTTTTGAGTACGTGAAGACAGTGCGCGTACTTCATCAGCGACCACCGCAAAACCTCGACCATGCTCACCAGCACGGGCAGCTTCAATTGCTGCGTTAAGTGCTAACAAATTGGTTTGCTCTGCAATGCCTTCTATTTCACTCATTACCTGACCAATTTTATCGGCCTCAGAGGCAAGTCCTGTGGCTGTGGTTGCCGCTTGCTCAACTTGCATGGCTAAGTCAGATACCATTTTGCTGTTATCGGCAATATGACTTTTTATATCAGAGCAGCTTTGATAAGTGATCCCCACTTTATCTGCGGTATTATTGGTATTATTAGAAATTTCACCAATGGTGGTGCTCATTTGTGACATCGCAGTGGCTATTTGCTCAAGCTGAGTTCCCTGAGAAGAAATTCCTTGCTCGGTTAGCGTCGATTGCTGATCTAAGCCTTGAGCAATAGTATTAAAACTCAAGGTTGAGTCTTTAACACGCCCTAGTACCGTTTTTAACTTGGCACAAAGCATTTGCTCTCGGTAATCACTAATACTGTGAGGGTGTGAGCCACTAAATACATAGCGAGATACTGAATCTGCCTGGCTTTTTTGCTGTTTTAGGGTCGCAGGTGTTGCTATTAGCTCATCATAATTTAAAGCTAAAATGATAATACACACCACCAAGTTAACCGCTGCAATTGCGATTGACCCCCAAATAGCGACACTAGCTAACCAAACTAAAACACCGGCTATGCTCAAGCTCTGTCTGAGTGAGGTGTGCTCACGCCAGCTAAATAGTGACTTATTTGCGTTAATTTTGGCATACAGTTTCTGCGCTCTGCGTTTTGCGCGTTGCGAGAGTTTTACACGCACAGACTGATAACCAATCAATTGGCCATGTTCGAAAATAGGTGTTACAAATGCATCGACCCAATAGTAACGGCCGTCTTTACATAAGTTTTTTACAGCCCCTCGCCACGAATGGCCTTGCTTTAAGGTGTCCCACATTTCTTTAAATGCCGCTTTAGGCATATCAGGGTGGCGAACTATATTGTGGTTTTTATTAATGAGTTCATCCATTTCATAGCCAGCAATACTGCAAAACTCATGATTAGCATAGGTAATAACACCTCGAAGATCGGTTGTTGAAACTAACTCTTGCTGCTCTTCAAAAGTGACTTCTTCATCTATCAAGCTTTGATTACGACGCATAGTAATCCTTTATCATCCTTTATTGGGGTGGCTATTGTAATTACTAAAACTAATGTACGTTAGTGATAAGTTTTAAATAGCGGTAGTAAGGCATTTTTTTTGATGTTTTTATGATCTTTATCAATTTTAAGGGTAATTGAATTTTTTAATTATGACAAACTTTTAACAAGAGATTCACCCTTTCGCATTGGGGGGAATAATACGTTGTTGGTAGGAGAGGATTGTGGCAAATAATATGTAAAAGAAATTGTATATTGCTGGTGGCAATGGCAAGATTATCTTTTATAGCGTGAAACAAAGCGTGTTTAAAATTCATTAAAAACTATATCTAATAAATTCATATAGTTTTTTCTTCATTTAATCTTGAGTAAAGGTAATTAGACCCCATAACCTTATGATTAAGCCACTTGGCTCGAGGAAACTTTTTTTGGCAACTTATAATTTAAAGAACACGCTCAACGCACTATCTAATGCAGATAATCAGCATGCTATTAAAGGTATTATGCGCGGTATTGAGAGAGAATCACTAAGAATTAAACCTGATGGTTCTATTTCTAAGCAAGTTCACCCAGAAGGGGTTGGCTGTGCACTTACCAACGGACATATCACGACTGACTTTTCTGAGTCTTTACTTGAGTTTATTACACCGGTTAGTGAGTCATCAACGCAAACGTTACAACAGCTAAAAGATTTACAAAAGTTCACCCTAGAACATATGGGCGATGAACTGTTGTGGCCAATTAGTATGCCGTGTTTTATAAATCATCAAGACGATATTGTATTAGCACAATTTGGCGATTCTAACGTTGGTAAAATGAAAACCTTATATCGTGAAGGTTTAAAGAACCGTTACGGCAGTATGATGCAAGCGATTGCCGGCGTGCACTTTAATATTTCTTTTCCAGAAACGTTATGGCAGTCACTATACTCATTAAAGCAAAGTAGCGCGAAGTTTGAAGATTTTATATCTGATGGGTACTTAGCATTAATTCGCAATTTTAAACGCGAGTTGTGGTTAATTAGTTATATGTTTGGTGCGTCACCGGCATTGTGTAGTTCATTTTTGCAAGGGCGTAAAAGTGATTTACCGTTTAAAAAGCTAGGTAAAGGTACTTTATATTTAGAAGTTGGCACGGCGCTTCGATTAGGTAATCTAGGTTATACCAACAGTGCACAGTCATCATTACGCGTAATGTATAACTCATTAGATGAATATGTAGCAGGGCTTAAAAAAGCCATAAATACGCCTTCAGATATTTATGGCAGTATTGACGACTACACCAGTGCAGAGCCAAAGCAATTAAATAAAAATATTCTACAAATAGAGAACGAGTTTTACTCGCCAATTCGCCCCAAGCGCAATGCTAAAAATGGCGAAACACCCACTGATGCTCTACTAAGAGCGGGTATAGAATATATTGAAATTCGTGCATTGGATGTTAACCCATTTAGTGAAGTTGGCATTGATTTAGAGCAAATACACTTCTTAGATGTATTTTTAACCTATTGTTTATTAAAAGACTCAGCGCCTATGGACTGGCAAGAGCAAGCGCGAAGCACTGAAAACCTTGATACAGTGGTAAACCAAGGCCGAGAAAAAGGCCTAATGCTTAATTTTAATAACGAGCAGCGCAGTCTTGAATCATGGGGCGATGAAATATTTAATCAGCTCGTTGATGTTGCTAAGTGGATGGATGGCGCGTACGGGGTTGATTATTACTCAAACACCATTAAGCGCATGGCAACGTGGGTGCAAAATCCTACATTAACTTATTCAGGACGTTATGTTGAGCAATTAAAAGCATCAGGGCTAGATAATGGTCATTATGCACTCTCACTTGCTCAAAAGTATAAACAAAGCCATGATATAGCCAGTTATACTGAATTCTCAAAGTCGTGGTTAGCGCAACAAGCGACAGAGTCTTACCAAGCTCAAAAAGCAATTGAGCAAGCTGATAATCAATCATTTACTGCATTTTTAGATACTTATTTCAGGGTCTGTTGACCTTTGTTGGTTACAATTTGTTCAAACTAGGAGCGGTTTAATCGCGGCGCGAGGTTTGTAACCTAGTGGGCTAAGTAAAAACCGAGCAACAAAGAGTAAATTGTTCCTAGGCATAACCCGAAGGGCAGCGCCTGTTTGGCATTGATGCTGCGTTATAGCCTATTTATGGGGAATAACCACACTACATAGGCTTTGCCTTGCCTAAATACCAAACAAACTGCTGCAAATTCAACCTTGAAAGGTCAACAGACCCTAGTAAGTAGTAGGCAAAAAAAACGCAGCTCATAGTAGCTGCGTAAATATTCTTTAGGGATGAAACAATGCTGTACTGCTGCATTCATAGATTCAGACCCACGCTTTTTTAAAAAGTTCAGTGAGATCTTAAAAAATGAAAAAAAATATTATTACTTTATCTCTAGTGCTTACTTTAGCGGGGTGTGCCACTGCGCCACCTAAGCAACCCGAAGATATTTGTAAAATCTTTGAAGAGAAATCTGACTGGTATTTTGATGCTAAAGACGCGCAAGATAAGTGGGGCTCTCCCAAACACGTATTAATGAGCATGATGTATCAAGAAAGTTCTTTTCGTCATGATGCTGCACCGCCTATGGAATACTTTTTATGGATAATTCCAACCGGCCGCGCAAGTGATGCCTATGGTTATTCTCAAGCTAAAACTCCAACTTGGTCTGATTATATTCGTGAAACAGGTAATAGTGGTGCTGATAGAGATGAATTTGAAGATGCGATCGATTTTATGGCGTGGTTTGTTTATAAAACTCACAAAGTTAATGGTGTTTCTAAATGGGATGCTTACGCACAGTATTTAAATTATCACGAAGGGTGGGGCGGTTATAAGCGAGGCACTTATCGTAAGAAAAAGTGGTTAATGAGCGTTGCCAATAAAGTAAAACATCGTGCAAGCCGTTATGGAGCACAGCTAAGACGCTGTGAGGATGATTTAGACAAAGGTTGGTTAGAGCGTTTATTCTTTTAACTAATCTAAACCCAGATTAATAAAAAAGGAGCCATTTGGCTCCTTTTTTGTTGGTTTATTTTTTACGTTTATTGGGCTGAATTTTAACTTGTTTAATCATGTTTTCTTTCACTTCAAGTACCTCAACCGGATAACCTGCAATACGAATGCTTAAGTTAGCATCAGGGATGTCTTCTAAGTACTCAACAATGAGGCCACTTAGCGTTTTAGGGCCATCTAATGGGAATTCCCAACCCATTTCTTTATTTAAGTCGCGCACGTTAGCACCACCATCAACAATATAAGAGCCATCATTTTGTGTGGTTACTTCTTCACTCGGTGTACGAGTTTGAGTAGTGGTGAAATCGCCCACAACCTCTTCAAGAATATCTTCTAGAGTAACTAAGCCTTGGATATCGCCATATTCATCAACAACAATACCAATTCGTTCTTTTGATAATTGGAACTTCAGTAGTTGGGTGTTAAGCGACGTTCCCTCAGGAATAAAGTAAATTTCACGTACAGCGCGCAGTAGCGAAGGTTTATCGAATTGCTCTTTAGTAAGAAGACGCAATGCATCACGAGAGTGAATAAATCCCACTGCATCATCTATATTGTCGCGATATAAAAGTACGCGAGTATGTTGAGCATGAGTCAGCTGTTTACTAATTATTTTCCAGTCATCGTTGATATCAATCGCCACAATTTCATTGCGGGGTATCATAATATCTTCAACGGTAACCTGTTCTAAATCTAAAATTGAGGTCAGCATACTTTGATGGCGCGCCGGGATCAAAGCCCCTGATTCATTAAGCACGGTTTTTAATTCTTCTTTACTCATGCTGTGCTCATCTATTTGTGCAGCACTAATACCAAATAAGCGTAATATGCCGTTGGTCATCCAGTTAACAACAACCACAAACGGGAAGAGTATTTTTAACAAACCTTTGAGTATCACAGAGCTGGGAAAAGCGACTCGCTCAGGATAGAGGGCAGCCAATGTTTTTGGCGTTACTTCAGCGAAAATTAGTACAACAAGTGTTAATGCACCTGTCGCTATGGCAATACCTAAATCGCCATACAAGCGTATACCAATAATGGTGGCTACCTGAGCTGCAGCAATATTAACCAGGTTATTACCAATGAGTATCAGACCTATCAACCTATCTGGTCGACTCAGTAATTTACTAACGCGTTTCGCAGCACGATGGTTCTCTTTAGCGAGGTGTCGCAAACGAATACGGTTGATTGACATGATTCCGGTTTCTGACCCGGAGAAGTAAGCAGAAAAAAGCACCAATAAGCCTAATATGATAAACAGGGTACTTGTCGATATGTCGTCCAACGATGGATCCTTTTTTTATAAACCAATGCGTATTAAGCTAGAGTGAGCTTTCAGAGTCAAGTTAAAACTTATTCAGGACCACTTCTTGTATAAAACGGCTACCAAAATAAGCGAGTGTGAGTGTAAAAGCAGCGATCATTATACTTACTACCACTACTTTTCCTCGCCAACCACGTTTTACATGGCCAACCGCAATTGTAGTGAAAATGGCCCAAGCAACTAAGGATAGGATTGTTTTGTGAATAAACTCTTTGGCAAACATGCCATCTAGAAATACAAATCCGGTAATAAGCGCCACACTTAATAATACGGTGCCTAAGTTTAATAACTGGTAAAGTTGGCGCTCCACTACCATTAGCGGCGGTAAGTGACTGTGAACTATCGCTAGGTCTTTTCGTTTTAAGCGCTTATCAATAAAGTAAAACTGTACGCCATACAAAGTGGCAATAATTAAAATGCAGTAGGCTAATAATGACAGTGATATATGCGCAACTAGTGCCAGCTCTACATTAATACTTTGTAATAGAACATGATGAGGGATAAATAAGCTAGAAATTGTTAATAGCGCAGCAAAACCATAAACTACAGGTAGTAGCAAGGTCGCGGGAAACTTCAAAGAAACGGTAGTAACACACAGCACGATAATCCAACATGTCAGTAATGCCACATTAACAATGCTTAAATCTTGTCCATCAGCTCTAAATACCGAATTTACTAAAAGCAGCATGTGCGCCAAAATAGCGACAGTACTGAGTATAATAGTAACTTTTTGGCTCGGGCCCTGATGATGAAACAACCGCGAAAGCACGTGAGACGTTGCTAACACATAAAATAAACTGGCAATAATAGTTAAACTAATAATCAGCATTTTGCTTTGGCCACTTAATTGAAGTCAAATAATTCGTGTTCGTTATGTGGCCATTGTATTTTATAGCAAAGCAAATGCATAGACCCTGTAAAAAGAAACTCAATAAGCAGCATTTCAGCACTGTATTGTATGCCACCATTTACGGTATACTATTTCTAATTGAATTTTAATAACATCGACCTTATTAATAGAGTTGATTTCAACGTCTTTTCGGAACCGTTACATGTTTGAGAACCTCCAAGAACGATTAGGTAAAACCCTAAAAAATATTAGTGGCCGTGGCCGCCTAACTGAAGACAACATTAAAGATACACTTCGTGAAGTACGAATGGCATTTTTAGAAGCCGATGTGGCGTTGCCTGTTGTTCGCGAGTTTGTAAAACAAGTTAAAGAACGCGCAGTGGGTATTGAAGTTACTAAAAGCTTAAGTCCTGGCCAAGTATTTATAAAAATTGTTCGTGAAGAACTTGAAAAGGCCATGGGTGAAGCTAATGAAGAGCTAAGCCTTAACGCGCAACCTCCGGCTGTTGTGATGATGGCGGGTCTTCAAGGTGCTGGTAAAACAACCAGTGTGGGTAAACTGGCTAAGTTTTTAAAAGAGCGCAAGAAAAAATCTGTGCTGGTAGTGAGTGCCGATGTATACCGTCCTGCGGCAATTAAGCAGTTAGAAACATTAGCAATAGAAGTAGATGTAGAATTTTTCCCAAGTGACATTTCACAAAAGCCAGTTGATATAGCACAAGCTGCTATTTCTCACGCGAAAAAGAAATTTATTGATGTGGTATTAGTCGATACTGCAGGTCGCTTGCATGTTGATAATGACATGATGGATGAAATCAAAGCGCTTCATGGTGCAATTAACCCAATCGAGACTTTATTCGTTGTTGATGCAATGACAGGTCAAGATGCTGCAAACACTGCAAAAGCATTTGATGAAGCTCTACCGCTTACCGGTGTGATTTTAACTAAAACAGACGGTGATGCCCGTGGTGGTGCTGCGTTATCTATTCGTCATATTACCGGGAAACCTATTAAGTTTATGGGTGTTGGTGAGCGTACTGATGCACTTGAACCTTTCCACCCTGATCGTATCGCCTCACGTATTTTAGGCATGGGTGATGTACTTTCATTAATCGAAGAAGTCGAGATGAAAGTAGATAAAGAGCAGGCAGAAAAAGTAGCGAAAAAAGTATTTAAAGGTGATGGTTTTACACTGGATGATTTTGCTGATCAATTAAAGCAGATGAAAAATATGGGCGGCATGATGTCGATGCTTGATAAACTGCCAGGCATGCAAAACATCCCAGATGCAGTAAAAGGCCAAATGGGTGATAAAACCTTTATTCAAATGGAAGCGATTATTAGCTCTATGACGAAAAAAGAGCGTGCACGCCCTGAAATCATTAAAGGTTCGCGTAAAAAGCGCATTGCAGCTGGGTCGGGTACTCAAGTACAAGAGATCAATAAGCTGCTTAAGCAGTTTACCCAAATGCAAAAAATGATGAAAAAAATGAAAGGTAAAGGTGGCATGCAAAAAATGATGCGTGGCATGAAAGGGATGTTACCACCGGGAATGATGGGTGGCGGTGGCCCGAAATTTTAAGAATTTAAGCTTTAACATCTCCAATATGAGACAAAAAGTAATCAATAAAGAGGCAAAGTGCCTCTTTATTGTTGAATAAACTATGCACAGAATAGCTTGTTCACATACTTTTTCTTCTTGGATCACGGTTTAATCTACTAAACTGCCTTTTTGCATCACTTCTTACTTGCATTGTTGCTAAAAACTCGTACAATTCACCGGCTCCCCATACTGGGGAGTAAATCTTATTAATGAAAACAGTCAATCTATTTAGAGGACGGTATGGTAACTATTCGTTTGCAACGTGGTGGCGCTAAAAAACGCCCTTTCTATCAAATTGTGGTTGCGGATAGCCGTTTCTCGCGTGACGGTCGCTTCATCGAGAAAGTTGGTTTCTTTAACCCAATCGCTTCGGGTCAGGAAGAAAAACTTCGCTTAGATTTATCTCGTGTAGAACACTGGGTAGGTCAGGGCGCAGGTCTTTCAGATCGTGTAGCTAAATTAGTTAAAGACGCTCGTAAAGCGGCTTAATAGGCGTAAGTGTAACCATGAGTCAAGAGAACACCTCATCAATAATTGTCGTAGGAAAGCTCGGCGCCCCTTATGGTATAAAGGGCTGGCTTAAGGTACATTCATTTACTGATGATCCCGCAGGGATCTTCGATTTCAGCCCGTGGTTGATAGGGCAACAAGGTAAATGGCAGTCCTTAGAAGTGGTCGACTGGCGTCGCCACAACAAAGGCTTTATCGCTAAATTTGCGCAAGTAAACGACAGAGACGAAGCAATGGCTTATACCCATGCAGAAATCTCAATGGATGCAACGCAATTACCAGAACTCCCGCAAGGTGAGTTTTATTGGCGAGATCTCATTGGCATGTCGGTTATGACTGATAAAGGTTATAATCTTGGCATTGTTGATGACTTGATGGAGACAGGCTCAAATGACGTACTGGTTGTTAAAGCAAACAGTAAAGATGCATTTGGTCAATCGGAGCGTTTAATTCCTTTTTTAACTGACTCAGTTATAAAAGAGGTTAAATACGACGTGAAAGAAATTACCGTAGACTGGGATCCTGGGTTTTAATGACTCAAACTAGTTCATTATGGGTTGGGGTGATAAGCCTTTTTCCGGACATGTTTGATGCTATTACCCAACAAGGGGTTACTGGTCGCGCAGTAAAAAATGGACTAATCGATTTTAACTGCTGGAACCCACGAGACTACGCTTTAGACAAGCATAGAACCGTAGATGATCGTCCTTACGGGGGCGGACCCGGTATGTTAATGATGGTTAAACCATTAGAAAAAGCCATCCTTGATGCTAAAAAAGCGGCAGGCGATGGTGCTAAAGTAATTTATATGTCCCCACAAGGGCGCAAACTTGATCAGCAAGGAGCTAGCGAATTAGCTAACTCTGAAAAACTGATTTTGATTGCCGGTCGATATGAAGGTGTAGATGAGAGAATAATAGAGTCATACGTTGACGAAGAATGGTCAATTGGTGATTTTATTTTGAGTGGTGGTGAACTACCAGCCATGACACTAATTGATGCAGTAGCGCGATTAGTGCCAGGCGTGTTAGGACACAATCAATCAGCAGAGCAAGACTCATTTTCGGATGGCTTGCTAGATTGTCCTCACTATACACGACCAGAAACATTGGACGACAAACAGGTTCCTGCTGTATTACTCAGTGGTAATCACCAAGCGATAGCAAAATGGCGGCTTAAGCAGTCATTAGGCAGAACTTGGTTACGACGTCCTGACTTGTTGCATAACCTAGCTCTGACTGAGGAGCAAGCGGTATTACTCGCAGAATTTCAGCAAGAGTACCAAAAAGCTTGTGGCTAGAAGACAGTTACACCTAGGAAAGTGAGAAACATAATGGCAAAAGTAAACCAAAATATTATTAAAGCGCTTGAAGAAGAGCAGCTTAAAACAGACGTACCTGCATTTGGCCCTGGTGATACAGTGGTTGTACAGGTAAAAGTAAAAGAAGGTGCTAAAGAGCGTCTACAGGCCTTTGAAGGTGTTGTAATCGCTAAGCGTAATCGTGGTCTTCACTCAGCATTCACAGTTCGTAAAATTTCGAACGGTGAAGGTGTTGAGCGTGTATTCCAAACGCATAGCCCTCTTATCGATAGCGTAACAGTTAAGCGTCGCGGTGCAGTTCGTCGTGCTAAGCTTTACTATCTACGTGAGCGTTCTGGTAAATCTGCACGTATTAGAGAAAAACTTAACTAATACGCGCTGTTTATCAACGCAAAAAAACGGGTTGCAACCTTTGGGTTGCAACCCGTTTTGGTTTTAATGCTATTGCGATTTTTTAGCGCTATATTTAAAAACCAATACACATCTTCAAATCACAATATCTTCTTACTTCTTGCAAAAAATGATGTACAAAAATGAATGATAAAACGATAGTTACACACAACGGCAATTTTCACGCAGATGATGTTTTTAGTATCGCTGCGCTTAAAATTATTTTCCCTTCTTTTACCCTGATCCGCACACGCGATAATGCGATTATTAATGACGCCGATGTGGTTATTGATGTTGGCGGTCAATATGACCCACAAACTGACCGATTTGATCATCATCAGCGTGGCGGTGCTGGCGCTCGTGAAAATGGTATTCCTTTTTCGTCATTTGGCTTGGTGTGGAAAAAATATGGCTTAGCAATATGTGATGATAACCAAGATGTGGCGAATGCGGTGGATGCAGGGCTTGTATCAACTATTGATGCCATTGATTGTGGTCATGTTGAAGGGGTTGCTACAGGCATTAGCTTAAGCCAAACAATTTCTATGTTTAACCCAACATGGGAAGAGGAAAGTGATTTTGATGCTGCTTTTGATCAAGCGGTTGAATTTGCACACACTTTACTGATTCGTTTTGTAGCTTCTGCCCGAGGTGGTTTAAATGCTAAAAAGATTGTTGCTCAAGCAATAAAACAAGCTGATGATCCTCGATTAATCGTATTAGAGCGCTATACTCCGTGGAAAAAAACCGTACATAGTTTATCTGATGAGGCATTATTTGTCGTTTACCCATCTCATTCTGGCAAGTGGATAGTGCAAACAGTGCCTGCAGAATTAGGCTCTTTTGAAGATAGAAAGTCATTACCTGCACCATGGGCAGGATTATCAGACGATGAATTTCAAGCGGTAACTGGTATCGATGATGCTATGTTTTGTCACAATGGCTTATTTATCGCTGGCGCAGAATCATTCGACAGTATTATGTCGCTTGCGGCTATGGCATTAGAATACTAATAGTTCTCCTTAACCGCTCGCCGGTTACTTAATAAAAGTGGCTTTTGCCACTTTTTAAGATCCTCTACTTAACCTGAACCTACGTAAATTCAATGTAGTTAGCGCTGAAATAGCTGCTTGAGATAGATTTATTATCTAGCGTTTAGGTTACTTACTGCCTTACCCCACTACACTACACTCCACTCCACTCCACTCCACCTTGGTCTTAGTTGATAGACAGGTGGCGATCTTTTCCATAATTTGCCTTTTAACCCCCAACGTATCCTGTTAGTATTTATCGTATTGATTAGTTTACTTTTTTTGTAATTATTAATTTACGATTTTGCTTTTTTGGGATGGAATGAGAACGTGGCAGAGATAAGTGATTTAGCGCAGCTAAGAACAGACATAGATGAATGCGATGCGCAACTGGTTGCCTTACTTGCAAAACGCAATGGCATTACTCAACAAATAGGCGCAATAAAACAACAAACTGGCGCGCCATTACATGCACCCGATAGAGAAGCCAATTTATTAGCTGCGCGACGCCAAGAGGCTATTAATCAAGGTGTGAATCCTGATTTAGTTGAAGACATTCTCAGACGCATGATGCGTGAAGCTTATCAAAATCAACAAGCCAAATTAGCTTGTGCCGATCCACGATTATCGCCAATTGTTATTGTTGGCGGTGAAGGGGCCATGGGGCAGTTATTTGCAAAACAATTTCAGCGCTCGGGATACGAAGTCAAAATTTTAGATAAAGCGCAGCAATCGCAGGCAGTCGATATTCTAAAAGGTGCAAAACTGGTGATGATCAGTGTACCAATAAATGCCCTTGAAACAGTTGTTAATGCACTACCGAAACTTGATGATGATTGTTTGCTGGTTGATATTACATCAGTTAAACAAGCCCCATTAACGGTACTTAAAAAAGTACATAGCGGACCTGTTGTTGGCTTACATCCCATGTTTGGCCCTGATATTTCTCATTGGGTGAAACAAACTGTGGTGGTATGCGAAGGGCGCAGTCATGAGGTGGCGCAAGGGTTATTAAAGCAGCTACAAATATGGGGTTGTCAGTTAGTTGAGCTAGATGCTAAAAAGCATGATGAAGCAATGCAAATTATTCAGGTTATGCGCCATTTAACGACCTTTGTGTACGGTCAGTTTTTAGCAAAACAGGGGCATACACTTGCCGAGTTAAGAAGTTGCTCATCACCTATTTATCAATTAGAGCTAATGATGGTTGGCCGTTTATTTGCGCAATCGCCAGAGCTATACACCGATATTATGTTAGCACAATTTGACAATGTCGAAAGCTTATTAGCGCAGTATCAGTCTTTGTTTTCGCAAACGCTTGAAAAGCTAAAAGCAGGGGATAAGCCCGCATTAATTGATGCTTTTGCTGATGCAAAATCTTATTTCTCAGATTCAACGGCGCACTTTTTAACCCAAAGCCGTAGTTTATTAAATAAAGCGAATGATGCGAAAGTACTTGATTAAAAAGAATAGCTCCGTGAAAAGAAAAGGGCCGCTAGGCCCTTTTTTAATATTTTGTTAGCTTTCTACGCTCACAGCTTGTAAAGACTCGCTTTGGTAACAACCGAGAACGCGCACGTATTGAGTGTGCTGTTTGAGCTCCTCCAATGCATGCTTCACTTGGTTATCGATTAAGTTAGCCTCCAAGTCTACATAGAACACTTCTTCCCACGGATTGCCAGGAGTGGGCCGAGACTCTAGTTTCACTAAATTAATATTATGCTGTTTAAAAATCATTAACGCATCGGCAAGCGAACCGGCTTGTTGTTTGGTTGACATAATTAAACTGGTTTTAGTAGGTATTTGAGTTGATACTTGCAGTGGTTTGCGTGCAACAACAATGAAGCGGCTATGATTTTCTTTTTGATTGGCAAGATTCGCCTTGATCACTTCAAGGCCTACATTTTTACCAGCTTGCGCTGAGCCGATAGCTGCACTGTTTGGTGTGTCAAGAGCTGACTTTAATGCACTTGAGGTCGAATCACAGGTTTCATGTTGAAGTTCACCAAGACCCTGTAAAAAACGACTACACTGGGCAAAGGGTTGTGGGTGCGCAAATACCTTAGTTAATTGGCTTATCTCAGTTCCTGGAGCTGCTAATAAGCAATGTTCAACGCTATGAGTAACTTCACCGACAATAGAGACTTGTGCATGCTGCAGCAAATCAAATACTTCATTAATACTACCCGAACTGGTATTTTCAATTGGCAGTAAGCCAAAGTCGGCTTGACCTTTTTCTACTTTACCAGTGATTTCTTCAAATGAGGTACAACCAATTTCAACTAATTTACCCGGGCGACGGCTAAAATATTTATGACATGCAAGCTGACTATAAGAGCCTTGACCGCCTAAATACGTTACGCGATGGGTTTCACTGAGTGCGTCAGGGTTTAAATTCTTTTGAAGCATGGCTTGTTGATGCAATACGGAGTCTTCTAATATCGTTTGAAACACGTTGTTAACGTAGTAAGCGTCAAGCCCTAACGATTTGCCATAGCCAATAAGTTTTTCGAGCAAAGCCAGTTCACGGGCCTCATCACGAATGGGTTTATTATTTGCAATTTTATATTCAACTACGCCATGACTAATGCGGCGTCGCTTTGCTAGTAAAACGAGTAGGTCGGAGTCGATTTCATTTATATCGTGCCTGAGAGTATCAAGTACATCGTTGCTCATTTGGTTTTCCTCATTCCAAAAATATCACTGATTTTGCAGTGAAAATAAAAAAGCCTCCCAGTTGGGAGGCTTTACTATTCGATTGATTTTATCTCACAAACAGGGAAGCCTCTTCTATATAAAGAAGCTAAAAAAAGAAAAAAAGTGTGTGAGTAATTTATATTCATACCCTTAATGTATGAAGTGTCACTCCCAATGTCAACAAGCACTTACCTGATGTGGATTTTTTACCTAATATATGTACAAAAGGCGTTGTTTTTTAAAAGTTTATAAATAATTTATAATTCTGATTTAAGTTCTGGTATATTTCTATTACTTACGAAAATAATAATTATAAATAAGGTTGGCTTTTTGTGTATCGACGCCCTCCATCTCGATTTGGCATAAACTCACTCAGTGTAAAGTTATCATTGTTGATCTCTGCCATCTGTTTAGTGGCAGGTATTTGCGCGGCTGCATTAATGCTCAAGTCAGAAGAAAAACAGCTTGTTTTTGAAGAGCATGAGGTATTAAAGCAATCAAATGAATTATTAATAAACCAGTTTAACAACTTGATAGCGACCAAAGTTAAAATAGCAGAGCAAGCTAATATTGTTGTTAGCGAGCAGCTATTTGAGGGCCAACTGTCTTTTAAAAATAATACTACACAGACAATGCAGCTCACCAATGATGGCTCTGTGCGCAGTGCATCAGCGGATGGACTATCAGCCGCGTTTATTCCCCAAGCTGCATACTCTCCTTTTTATAAACAGCTAATTGCTGATTCTGAATCGCTTTGGAAAGTTATTTCACCTACGTTAATTCAAGATTTTTATAATTTTTACCTTATAACTGAAGATAACTTTATTCGTGTTGCACCACCAAACTGGGCACTTAATGTTCCCGGAGATTATACGTTTAATCAAAGTGAAAGCTTTAATTACGCTAAGTCGTTAACCAATCCACAACGTGATCCGCAGTGGTCTAGGGTTTACTACGATAACGTATGGAACAAATGGGTTGTGAGTTTAATTGTCCCTATTTATAACGATGATGAGTTTTTAGGCGTTACAGGCAGCGATATGTCACTCGACTCCTTAATATCGCAATTACCCGTAGGCGGAAAAGAAAAACACCTTGTAGTATTTGATGAGCAAGGGCAATTATTAGCGCACCCAAACTTAGGTTCTGATAGTTATACAAAATACGGTGAGACAGGTAAAAAGCTGCTACCAGAAGACTTTATTTCCCCAGAACTAAAGCGCGTAATTGATAGCGCTGGACAAATACAGTTACCAGAATATGCCGATTCATTTTCACTAAATGATGAAGACTATATTATCAATATTCACAAAGTGGAAGGCGTAAACTGGTATGTGGGTGTATATCAAAAACGTTCCTCAACGTTATCGGCATTGAAAGATTTAAAACTTAAGTTTTTTGGCTTATTTATTCTGTATGCCATTTTAGTTGCTTTACTATTACACCAAGCACTTTACCAATTGGTATTAAGACGCTTACATTCGTTGGTTTATGCAGTTACTAACTTTGGTAAAGGTCATCTAGAAATTGAGTTTCCAAAAGAAAACAAAGATGAAATTGGCACGCTTAATGGCTCATTTAAAGACATGACCATTGAAATACGTAAACTCATTGATGGCTTAAATCAGCGTATAATAGAGAAAGAAATCGCGGAGAAAGCAGCAAACCGCTTATCTAAAGCAGTTGCGTTCTCGGGTACGGGCGTGGTGATCACCGATGAAAATTTTGTCATTGAATACGTTAATCCAAAAATGTTGGAGATGACTGATTTTGTCGAGAATGACTTCTTGCGCCAGCCATTACTGACGATTATTGCCAATGAGATGACCATGTTGGTAGAGGATATTGACATTGATTTGCGTAATCGTAATTACTGGCGAGGAGATACGCTTATAGAAGCGTTAAATAAGCCGCCAATATGGGTATCGCTCAGTGTGTCACCTATTCGAGAAGATGGTGGTAAAATTACTAGTTACGTTGCATCAGCACAAGATATTTCGTTTGTGAAAGAAAGTCAGCGAAAAATGGAGCAGCTCGCTTATTTTGACACACTAACTGGGCTGGCTAATCGTACATTCTTTAGGATGCAACTTAGAAAGTCTATGGCGCTTGCTGAAAGAGGGCGTTACTCGTTTGCTTTATTTTATTTTGATCTGGATGAGTTTAAGCGTATTAACGATACCTTAGGTCATGATGCGGGCGACCAGCTATTGGTTGAAGTGGCAACACGCTTAAAACAGCGCTTACGAGCGGAAGATACCATAGCCCGCTTAGGGGGGATGAATTTGCTGTTCTACTCAGTGGTATTGAACATCAAAAAGAAGCATCTGAAGTCGCTGACACGATACAAAAAACCTTAAATCAGCCGATAAAACTTGGCAGTAATGAAGTGATTGTTAGTGCAAGTATTGGTATTACCTTAGCGCCATTTGATAGCCTAGAAGAAGATCAGTTATTAAAGCATGCCGATTTAGCTATGTATGAAGCAAAAGCCAAAGGGCGTAATACCTTCCACTTTTATAGCCAAGATTTAAATGCAGCAGCTAATGAACGATTATTCCTAGAAAATGAGTTGCGTCATGCGATTAAAGAAAAGCAACTCACGCTGCATTATCAGCCACAGGTTGATTGTCGCGATAACAGCGTGGTGGGTTATGAAGCATTACTTCGTTGGTTCCATCCTACGCAAGGGTTTATTCCTCCGACTAAGTTTATTCCAATAGCTGAGGCAACCGGTTTAATTGTGGAGCTCGGCAAATGGGTACTACAACAAGCCTGTGAGTTTACGAAGCGACTAGAGCAACAAGGTAGAGCAAGTAATATGTCGATCAATCTGTCAGCAAGGCAGTTTAAAGACGCGAGCTTAGTGCCTATGCTGAAAAAAATAATTATAGAGACGCAAATTAATGCTGAAAGTTTGCATCTTGAATTGACCGAAAGCATGCTGATGGGGAATGTTGAGGCGGCTATTGAGCAGTTACATCAACTTAAAAAGTTGGGTATCTCAATTTCTATTGATGATTTTGGTACGGGTTACTCTTCGTTGAGTTACCTTAAGCGCTTCCCCGTCGATATTCTTAAAATTGACCGCTCGTTTGTTAAAGATATACCTGAGGATGATAACGACATGGAGATCACTGCAGCCATTATCGCTATGGCACAAAAGCTGAAGCTTGATGTGGTTGCTGAAGGGGTTGAAACAATAGAGCAAGTTGAGTTTTTACAAAACAACAATTGTTTTATTGTGCAAGGGTATTATTTTAGTAAGCCAGTGGCTGAGGATGATATTCCCGCATTATTTGATCAATTAGCAGCGCTAAAAATTATTGAATAAGTAAAAATTGCGGGTTAACCACCCGCAATTTTTACTTTAAATTTTAACCCTTCTAAAATCGCTTTTAACTTGTCGCGATCGTCACCTTGTACTTCAATAACACCTTCTTTTACTGCGCCACCTTGGCCCATCTTACTTTTTATTGTTTTTGCTAACTTTTTCAAGTCATGCTGTTGTGGATCAAGACCAACAACTAACATTACACCTTTGCCTTTTCGGCCTTTGGTTTGACGTTCTATGCGAATAGACCCATCTTTAAATAATTTTACATCCAGTTCTTTTTCTGGCTTTGGCTGGTCAATTCGCCCTGTTGCTGTTGAATACACTAAGTGATTATCACTCATAATTAACCTACTTAAGATTGAATATAATAATGCGGCAAATAATAACAAATTTGCGACGCAAAGACGTAATTTTTACGCCTCGATTCATTTTATAACATTATAGGTTTAACAATATTGACCTCATTAGGCTTATTAATAATGCGTTTAAGTATTTTTTAAAAAGCGTTTTAAATTGGCTAGCACTAGAAAAATATCCATGCTACTATTTTGGCATTGTAGATGTTTGGACGTCCAAATGGTTAATTCTTACTTAGAGCATGCTCAGCTTAATATTGAGCAACAGTTAATTAATGCTGAGCTAGAAAAGCTTGAGCAATACCTAAATAGTAATGCTGCACCAGCCGTGCGTTGGGAGTATCAAATTCCTGAGCTAGGTGAAGGTGGGGCATGTAGTTTATTTGGTTACTTACAGGATGAGCCGTTTAAACTAAGCGATTATGTTAGCCAAAGTAAGCAAACAATTGAAAAATTAGCGCAACTTCAGTTGATTGTTGACTACGTTATTGAAAACACTCAGCTTGATTGGTACGGCATTTATCAGAATACCCCCACCAATGAAGGTGAGCAGTTATTAAAGCTGGCTTATTTTGGTGCGCCTAGTCGCCCTTTGTTTCCGCTTACCGCCGAATTTGCAACTGCCAGCAATAACGTTCAGGTAGCGCTTAGTGGTAAAGGGCGCGTTATTAATAATGTTGAGCAGTATTTAGCGGCAGGCGGTGAATATTACACCTGCGATCCGAAAGTAAAAGCAGAAGCCTGTTTACCGCTATTTAATGCACAACATCAGTGTATAGGTATTGTTGATGGTGAAGCCTTCAGCACTGATTTTTTTGATAAAGCGACGCTCGCGTTATTAATTGCGTGCTGCATTAAAATTCCTCACTTTTTAGTGTAAATAACACTAGTCAATCTAGTGAGTTTTTATGTTAAGCTTATCGCAACAGCTAACCCCTAAATAACGAAGAGATAGCCAATGTTCTCAGTATTAAAACCATTACCAACAGACCCTATTCTTGGCCTTATGGCGGCCTACAAGCAAGATACTAACCCAAATAAGATTGACTTAGGGGTTGGTGTATATAAAGACGAGCAGGGGAATACCCCAGTATTAAAGTCAGTAAAAAAAGCAGAAGCATTTCGTTTAGAAAATGAAATGAGCAAATCTTACATTGGTCTTGCTGGTAATTTAGATTACTGTCAACAAATGGAAAATCTTCTACTAGGTGAACACCCTGCATTATTAGCTAATCGCGTACGCACAGCACAAGCTCCTGGCGGTACTGGTGCACTACGTGTTGCTGCAGAATTCATTGTACGTTGTAATCCAGGCGCAACTGTATGGGTAACCAACCCGACGTGGGCAAACCACATTAGCTTATTTGAAGCTGCAGGCTTAACGGTAAAAGAATACCCATACTACGATTACGAAAACAAAGATTTATTGTTTGATGAAATGGTTGAAACCTTAACACAGGTGCCTAAAGGCGATGTGGTGTTATTACATGCGTGTTGTCATAACCCAAGCGGTATGGATTTAAACGAGACACAATGGAACACGATTGCTGAACTTGCAAAAGATGTGGGCTTTACACCGTTAATTGATATTGCATATCAAGGCTTTGGTTCTTCTTTGGAAGAAGATGCTAATGGTCTACGTATTTTAGCTAATGCGGTTGAAGAGTTGATCATTTGTTCTTCATGTTCTAAAAACTTTGGCTTATACCGTGAGCGTATTGGTGCTTGTTCAATTATTGCCAAAGACAGTACTACAGCTGATATTTCAAATTCAGTATTACTGAGTGTGGTACGTAGCATTTATTCTATGCCGCCAGCGCACGGTGCAGACATTGTAAACACTATTTTAAGCAGCACAGAATTAACGCAGCTATGGCACAGTGAACTTGATGAAATGCGTAACCGTATTAATAGTTTACGTAGTTTAATTAAAGACAGTCTGGCAGCAAAAGATATTGCTCAGGACTTCTCGTTTATTGACCGCCAACACGGTATGTTCTCTTTCTTAGGTATTAATAAAGAGCAAATCGAGCGCTTGCAAAAAGAATACGGTATTTATATTGTTGGTTCTAGTCGTGTTAACGTAGCAGGCATTAGCCAAGCAAATATCAATTATTTTGCTAACGCTGTTGCTGATGTTTGTAAGTAATCAGTAAGAAGCTTTAGCTTTTAAGCAATAAAAAAACCGCACACTCTGAAGTGACCCCCAATAGTTGGACATTCCAATTACTGGGGGTCTTTTTATGTCCAAACATCACCGAGCTTTCAAGCTCAAAATAGCTGAACTCGCTTTGTCTGAAAGCTCTTCGGCGGTAAGTAACAGATTTAATGTTACAGATAGGCAGGTCCGATATTGGACCGCTATTTATCGAATTCATGGCGCTGAAAGCTTCAGGTCTGTTCACAAACCTTATTCTCTAGCATTTAAGGCTGAAGTGTTAAAAACGATGACAGCAAACAGTAGGTCACTCGGTTATACCAGTGCTTTCTTCGATTTATCGTCCCCAGGCATTCTTTTTCAATGGCAAAAGCTTTATGCTCGTGATGGTATATCACGTCTTAAACCACAGAGAAAAGGTAAGCCATTCATGACAAATAATTCTTCTTCATCAAAACTAGTAGAGCAAATGACTGAGGAGGAGTTACGAGAAGAACTAGCATACTTACGAGCTGAGAATGATGTGCTAAAAAAGTTAGAAGCCTTGGCTCAAGCCAGAAAGAAAAAAGCAAAGACAAAACGATAGTCGTCGAAGAGTTCAAGGCAAAGCATAGCTTACGACACCTTTTAAAGGCGACAGGGCTGCCAAAGAGTGTTTACTATTATCATCGCACTACTTGTAAGCAACCCTGTGCAAGCAATGATTTACTGGTAAAAATACGTGATATTTATCACGCGCATAAAGGGCGATATGGCTATCGCAGAATTACGAGTGCCCTGAGAGCAATGGGAGTATTTGTTAATCATAAGCGCGTTCAACGGTTGATGAATGAGTTAGGACTCAAGTCAAAAGTAAGGCCTAAGCGCTATAAATCCTATAAAGGTGAAGTGGGTAAAATCGCAGAAAATACGCTTAACCGCGAGTTTACTGCGCAGAAGCCAAATCAAAAATGGGTGACGGATGTGACGGAGTTTAAAGTGGATAATGAGAAGGTATATCTATCGCCTATGATTGACCTATTCAACCAAGAGGTAATCAGTTACGAAGTCAGAAAATCCGTTGCACTCCCTTTGGTAACTGACATGCTTAAAACAGCAACTGCTAGGTTGAAGCCAAATGAAAAGCCAGTTGTACACTCAGATCAAGGGTGGCAATATCAAAACAAACAATATCAAAACAAACAATATCAAAACAAACAATATCAAAATCACCTTAAGGAAAAAGGATTGCAACAAAGTATGTCTAGAAAAGGAAATTGTTTAGATAATGCGGTTGCTGAGAACTTCTTCGGCATATTGAAGAGTGAGATGTACCACAACGAAACGTTTAAAGACGTGAATGATCTTATTGAAAACATTAAAGAATATATCCACTATTACAACAATGAGCGTATTAAACTGAAACTAAAAGGCCTGAGTCCGATACAGTATCGAAATCAGGCCTTGGCAGCCGCTTAGAAATGAGTCCAACTTTATGGGGTCACTTCACTCGTTGCGGTTTTTTATTGTTTCTATAATGGCTTAAAGCCAGCGAATAGCCCCTGAAATACGTTCATTATACATATCAACTGGTGAGCCAAGGCTTGCAATTAGCACGGTATCAGCCTGTTTGCCACGATTTATATGGCCAGCATAGCGAGAGTCATTAAAATCATCTGAGCCAATTTCAAAAATTTGGTTATCGCTTGGCACAATAAACACGGTCATAGGCCCAAAGTCAGACTCAAACACTAAATGTAAGCCTCTCTCACCTTGAAAATCGCAAAAGGTAACGTAAGTGACTTTACCTGGCAAATCACTAATTTGACCGCCAAGTAAAGCCAGCTTTTCATTAACAGTTTGTATGCTAATTGGTTGAGTCTTATTTAATGCATAAATTTCATGGTAAACATGAGCTAGTGCATGCTCACCAGCCGTTTGATTAATGTTTTGCTCTTCGCTAAACATAAACGCACTGACTGCAATCACAAATGAAGCCGCTAAAGCCAAATGTACTCGGTCAAACTTAAACCATGAGCGTGCACTAATCACGTTATCCTTTTGCTCAAGCTCATCTGTTCTGGCTTTTTCTTTTAACGAGGTATTTAAAATAATTCGTTCAGCAAGGTTATCAGGCACAGGGATTTCAAGCGCATTGTCGAGTTGTTTATCGAATGATTTGCTTTCATTTAAAAATTGTTGTCTGTCGGCACTGCTGTTTGCAAATTCCTGTAGCTCTTTGTCCAGCTCATTGGGCTGCGCAATTGTGCGGCGACGAAACTCAAGTTCATCCATTATTTTGATGCTCCTTTAAGTTGTTCATCATCACGGCTTAATGCCTCTTTAAGTTGATTTTTTGCTCGAAATAAACGTGTCATGACCGTATTTTTATTTAAGTTAAGAATGTCTGCAATTTCATCTCCGGTGCAGCCCATTACCACCTGTAACAACAGCGGCTCTTTGTATTCATCAGCCAATAAAGAAATTTGTCGCTGGATAACGGTTTGTTCCATTTCCGTATCTAAGCTATGGCTGGTTTGATCTACTAGTGTGTCGTTATCTACATCGCTGTAATCAAATTGCTTGCGTTCAAAACGTCTGGCATTCTCTCGCCTCAATATGGTCAACAACCATGGCTTAGCTGCTTTTTGGTCGAGTAACGAATCAAGCGAGCGCCATGCACGTAAAAAGGTTTCTTGCACTAAGTCATCCGCAATAGTCGGGTCGTTACATAACCAGTAAGCAAAGCGATAAAGTTCCTTGTGATAAACATGGACCAAGGCTTCGTAGCGTTGTTGTTTTTCAGCCATATTTATTAAGACCCGATCATTCGATTTTTTATTTCCAAACATAAGCACTTTTTAATTAAAATTATTATAGGCCAAAAAAGTAACTAAGATTCTTATTAAGAATATAGCTCTTTTAACGCAGATGACGACTTAGCTGTGTGCGATTGATGTTTTTTTAATAAACTAACAATCGCTTCTAAATCAGTGCTAGCCGATTGGTTACCGTACAACTGTGCTTGTAAATTATTTACCTGCGCAGTGAACTGCGAGTTGTTTATCATAGCGCATAAATGGGTGAGAGCTCCTACCTTTTTATCTGTTCGAGTTAGCGCGTATAGATTAAGTGCATCGTAAAATGCTTTATTATCACGGCTTTTAGCAAGTATTTGCAGTGTTTTTAATTCTGCTTGCTGATTGCCTCTATGATTTGCTTGCGCCGTTTGTTGCGCTTCTTTAACTGAGCGTTTCATAAAGTAAAGAATCAGGGTCACAATCCATAATATGTAACCTAATACGGCTACAATAATAAGCCATAGAGGCGTGCTAGTGTGGCGTTGCACGCTGAGCGATTGTTGCTTTGGCTCTGCATCCGTATTGTTTAAATTACTTTCAACGGGAGGGTTCAGCGAGTTTGCTGGCGCTGTGGTGCTTGGTGTTACCGTAATTGTACGCTCTGGTAAAGTTGCGTAACTAATTCGGTTCATTTTGGTGTTATACCAAGGCAGAGTAATTTCAGGCAGTGTATAGGTACCTGGGGTTTGTGGAAGTAGCGCAAATGAGGCGCTTTGCTGTGATACCACTCGACCATCGCGCACTGCATTATTAGTTTCTTTTTCATCCGGATAGCTGCGAATACCATCAATAGTAGGCATATCAATTTCGGGCAGTTGCTCTTTAGTCACCCCTAAGGCGGTAAGCATAATAGTGCGTGTTATTGGCGTGCCGGCTTCAACGGTATTATCGTCTGGTTGCCATTGCTCGGTTAGACTTACTAATTCACTGGGTAACCAATCACCTTGATAATTCTCAGGGATAGGTTTGATTTCAATCTGTTGTTCATCGCCAAGTGCCGACACCTCTAGTTGGCGATAGTTTTGTTGAACACGCCCTTGAAAAACCGGTGCTTCAATGGTGTATGCACCACTTTTTTGCGGCTGAATTAAATAATTACGGGTGATCACTAAATAACGTTTACCATTAACCAGTTCATAATCTTCACTTTGTTTACCTAGTTGGGTGAGTTGAGCATCTTCCATGCTTGGTGTGCTTAAGCTGCCATCAAGTAGCTCTTTAGCTAAGTAAAGTTTAATGGTGTAAACGCCAGCCTCTTGCACAAATAAGCTGTTATTTGTAAGCGAGGTTTTTAAAAATATATCATCATTTTTACCTGCATCGCTGCTTCGCTCTTTAACCGATAAGCTAATTGGTTCAGAGCTGAGCCCTGCAACACTAAAAGAAGGAATTGTGTATTCACCGGCTTTGCGAGTCATTAACTTAACAGACCACGATGTTTGTTTTTTAATGCTGCCGTTAATAATGTTGGTGCGGCTACTTAAGCTCATAGGACCAACGACAAAATCTTTTAACAGCGCTGAAGTATCGGGTTGTTGCCCTTTGATTGAATCATCAACGCTAATATTGAGCATAAAAAACTCACCCGCCAGTACCGGGTTTTTATCAACGCTTGCTTCTAATGAAGTGGCGGCCATTAATGGCATGGCAGTTAATAGCAATAAACAGCAAAATAATCGCATTACCATGATTTTTCTACTCCTGTTGGACGGCGTTGATATTGTCTTTTTTGGGCTTCTAATTGCATTTTGTTTCTTAATAAAATAGCGGGATCGTCGGGCACTTTTCTTAGTAACTGATTTAGTTGCTGTGCTTTCTCTTTTTCTTCATTAGTGAGTTCAGCTGCCTGTGCTTGCATAGCTTGTTGTTGTGCTTGCTGCTTCTGCTCATCTGATGGCGGTGGCTCATTCATTTTATTGGGTTGACTCTGTTGCTCGTCTTGCTGAGGCTTACTATCGTCGTCTTTGTTCTCGTCTTGTTGGTTTTGTGATTGAGCTTGCATGTCAGGCTGATTTTGTTCATCTGACTGCTCGCCAGATTGGCTTTGTGGATCTTTTGATTGCTCCGAGGGGTCACTCGATTGCTGCTCTTCACTGTTTTGGCTGTCATCTTCGCTATTTTTATCGCCATTTTTTTGCTGATCTTGTTTTGATTTATCTGCACCATCTTGACTTTGCTCATCTTGATTTTGCGAATCATTACCTTGTTGGTTTTCCTGGTCTTGCTGTTGCTGTTGCTGTTGCTTAAGTAACTGCTCAACTAACGCTTGGTTATCGGCTGCTTGGGTAAAATCAGGTTGTTGTGATTGCGCTTGTTTGTAAGCGTTTATAGCAGCCTCTAATTGTCCGGCTTTAGCCAGTGCATTACCATAATTGTAATAACCAGTGGCTGATTTATCTTGGCTGAATTCGTTCAGAGCGCTTTCAAACTGACCTTGCTGATACAGTGCAGCGCCTTTGAGAGCATTGGACTTCGCTTGTGCTGCTTGTTGATACTCTTGGTTGTTGTAGGCTTCTAATGCACGCTGATCGGTATTTTTAAATAGCGTTGGTAACTCTACTGCATGAGCATTTTGCTGAGGTATAAAGCTTAGCAATAGCACCGCACCAATAAACGCAGAGCGCCTAAATAAGTATAGAGCTAAGGGCAGTAAAATAAGCAAGCCATAAATGCCAGCATCGATTCGCCACAAGGCTAAATTGGGTTTTTCACTTTTTAGTATTTCACTGTTTGCTTGCGGTGAAAAAATGGCAATATCGTTATTGCTAGGCTGATAATTAGCGTATTGGCCGCCACTATTCTTTGCTAGTCCTTTGAGTAAAGAACCATTGAGTGTAGGCACTACAATTTGGCCATAATTATCTTTTAAAAACCCGCCTTCAGGTAACTTTATTGGTGCGCCTTGCTCAGTGCCAATACCGTAAATATTTAGTCGATACTGGCTACTGTTAGTAAAACCACTTATATCACTTTGCTGTTGTTGTTCAATACCATCGGTGATCAAAATAATATCACCATCTAGGTAGCCTGCTTGAGTGAGCAGCTCTTGTGCCATGTCTAAACCTGCCAGCACGTTTGAGCCTTTATCAGGCATAATTTCAGGGCTTAAGCTAGGAATAAGGTTGGCGAGGGTAGTTGCATCATTGGTCAGTGGAGAAATGGTATAGGCAGTGCCTGCGTAGGCTACTAATGCAGTATCACCTTCTTTAAATAACTCAATCATATCGAGGGCTTTAAAGCGAGATTGCATTAATCGATTAGGAGCAATGTCGGTGCTATACATAGAGTACGACATATCCATTACAATAACGCGCGCACTTTTACTTTGAAATACAGGGACTTGTTTTTCTTCAAAACTCGGGCCTGCACTAAATATAATGGCTAAACTGCAAAATAACGCAACTAGCCACAGCGGCTGACGAGCTTGATTGTTTGCTTCACTCATAACAAATTGTGCTAAATGTGGTGCAATAAGTGGCGCTGATTGGGCTTTTTTCTTTTTAAGCATGGCAATAAAAAATAACCCTAGGGCAGGGAGTAGCAGCCATAAAATAGCGGGGCGAATAAACTCAAAATCCATTAGCTTGGCTCCTTCATTGCACGCACTGTTTTTATCAATGCGGTAACACTGATCAACAGAATGGCCAGTAATAACGGATAATAAAACAAGGCCGTTTGTGGGCGAAAGGTTTGTTCATCGGCACTAATTGGTTCAAGCTTATCAAGCTCTGCGTAGATTTGTTGAAGGCCTGCTACATCTTTAGCTCTAAAATACAGCCCCCCTGTTTGCTCGGCAATATTTTTCAGTAAGCTCTCATCTAAATTACTCCCCCCAGAGCCCATATTAAATAAACTAAAGCCACGTGGGTTATCTGAGCCGACTCCGATGGTGTACACTTTTATACCTTCTTCACGAGCCAGTAATAGCGCATCTTCGGGATCAAGGTTTCCTGCGGTGTTTTGTCCATCTGTTAGTAACACCACAATGCGATTACTTTCTTTTTTACTAGCAAAGCGTTTAACAGATAAGCCCAAAGCGTCACCAATTGCCGTGGCACGACCTACAAGGCCAATTTGTGCTTCAGTAAGCATTTTGCTGACGGTTTTTACATCACGGGTAAGGGGCGTTTGCAAAAACGCGGTATCACCAAACAATATAAGCCCGAGTCTGTCGCCTTGACGCTGCTCTATAAAATCGCTTAGCACCGCTTTAACCATGGTTAAACGGTCAACATATTGGCCATTGTAAGCCATGTCTTGTTCTGTCATTGAGCCCGATAAATCCACAGCGAGCATAATGTCGCGACCTTCATTAGGCAGCGATATAGGCTCATCTAACCAGGTAGGGTTCGCTGATGCGGTTACTAATAATAGCCACAGCAACCATTCAATAATATTTAACTTACGTGCACTGGGCTCTATATGTTGATTATTTAAATTATGCGATGCAAAGCTGGGTATGCGTAAACGTGTCGTTGCATTACTTGCTGCGGGTTTTAATAGCAGTAACGTTAAAGGAAGCGGCAGTAATAAAAACAGCCATGGCCAGCTAAATTCAAACATGCAGTGGCTCCTTTAGCTTAAATTGTTTAATAGCTTGGCGAAACTTATCACTGAGTGCCGGTGGTGTTTGTGCTGTGCTATATAGGCTTGAAATTTCATCTTCATTAAAACCAATTGCAGCAAGTTGACTTAGGGTTTTACACCAGTTAGCTGTGGATTGCGCTGCTAAGCGTGGATCGTAATAGGTGATCACTAAACGCTTTAAAATAATATGCAATTGCTGCGCTGATTGTTGTTGATTAGCTAATTTAATCGCATTACGTTTTGGTTTTTTAAATTGATAGTTTTTGTACATAATTATAATTAAGCCACACACTAAGCACAGTGCAATGCTAATAACTACCCACCAAGCAGGGGCTAACGGCCACCAGTCAACGTGAGAGGGAGCAATAATATCGTGAAGGCCATCAAGTGGAGAGGTTTGCATGATTTATCTTCTCACTAATTGCAGTTCCAGCGCAGTGGCTGCATCGAATGATAATAGGTTAAGCCCAGATTTTGTTAAACGATTAATACGCGCGCTAAATGCTTGCTCGGCATTTTTGGCAAATCGTTCTCTAAAACTGTTATCCATCAAAGGGAGGGCAAACTGCTGATTATTAGCACTTACCGTAACCGCTTGTTGAAAAGCAGGTAACTTATGCTCGAAGGGGTCGCTAATATGGCAGCCTATTAACTCACAGTGCCGCGCAAGTAATTCGAGTTGTTTAAAGCTGGCGTCATCTAAGGCGTTAAAATCGGATACGATATAAACCAAACTACCGGGTTTGGCTAAGTGATTTAAACGCTTAAGGTTGTCACTAAAGTTATTGCTGGCGGGTTTATCAATATTTTCAAGTGCCTGCTGATGGGCGTCGCACAAATTATGACACAGCTTTAACACGGCCTTTTCACGGGCGCTGGGTTTAAGCTCTAAATGCGAGTGCTGATTAAACACAATACCGCCAATTCTATCGCCACGTTGGCAAGCGGACCATGCAACCAAGGCACTAATATGTGCAGCTTGCACCGACTTTAATAATAATTGAGAGCCAAATAACATGGAATTTGAAAAGTCGGTAAATACAAATACCGGACGTTCTTTTTCTTCTTGAAAAAGTTTGGTGTGAGTTTCACCTGTACGAGCCGTGACCCGCCAATCAATAGAGCGTATGTCATCACCGTGTTGGTAATGGCGCACTTCGGCAAACTCCATGCCACGGCCTTTATGCGGCGCCAGATATTGCCCCGCTAAGGTATTTTTTATTCTAACGTTAGGTGCCAGCTCAAGCAGTTGCGCTTTTGCTTTATAATACATCAGCTCTTTGAGCGATAAATTAACACCATGGCTATGACTTAATTTAAGCCATGCCTGAGAATCAAAGTGTGTTTGCATAACTTAAGGTACAGCAACTAGTTCAACAATACGGCTAATAACCTGATCTTTTGTAATACCATCGGCCTGTGCTTCGTAACTTAAAATAATACGATGGCGTAATACATTATGTACCACAGCTTGAATATCGTCAGGCGATACAAAATCACGACCACTTAACCACGCATGAGCTCGGGCACATTTATCCAAGGCAATCGTGGCACGTGGGCTGGCGCCGTATTCAATCCAGCGGCCAAGTTGCTCATCTAAGTTTGCGCCTTCTCGAGTAGCGATAATCAACTGAACTAAGTATTGCTCTAGTGGCTCTGCTAAATACAGACCCAAAATCGCTTTTCTAGCGGCAAACAACTCTGCTTGCGAAATTTGCTCAAGCACTGGAACTTCATCATTAAGTGCTTCACCACGGGTTAGGCGTAAAATATCAAGTTCGTGCTCAGCCCCCGGATAATTAATACTTAAATGTAATAAAAAGCGGTCTAATTGCGCTTCAGGCAGTGGGTAGGTCCCTTCTTGCTCAAGCGGGTTTTGCGTTGCCATCACTAAAAACAGGTCACTAAGTGGGTACGTATTTTTGCCCACAGTAACTTGGCGCTCAGCCATTGCTTCTAATAAAGCTGATTGTACTTTCGCTGGTGCTCGGTTTATTTCATCCGCTAATATGAGGTTATGAAATAAAGGGCCTTTTTCAAACACAAACTCACTGGTTTGTTGACGATAAATATCAGTACCGGTTACATCGGCAGGTAATAAATCTGGGGTAAACTGAACACGCTGAAACGAGCCTTCAATACCTTTTGCTAAAGCATTAACCGCTCGCGTTTTTGCAAGCCCTGGAGGGCCTTCAACAAGTAAATGACCATCAGCTAATATAGCAATTAAAAGTGCTTGAGTGAGCGCTGGCTGGCCAATAATTTGGGTGTCTAAATACGTTTTTAAGTTTGAAAATGCGTTAGCTGCCATAATAAGTGTACTGTCCTCGTCAGCTTAAATAATACCTAAAGTGGTTAGGTAACAAATACTGAGCTAGTTATAAGGTTTATAAGTGGATAACTCAAGAGTTAGACTGATATTTTGAAAATAGTTCGTTATTTTTTAACGCTTTTTAGCCTAACACAAAACTTTGTAAAACCAGCTAAAAAAGCCTATTGTATTACTCTCATACAATGTATGTAGTGATTTACAATGGCGCTTTATGATTAATTTACGTTTATCTATTGGCTTTATCACACGGGTTGTTTAGAATCGAGGAAAATATACAGGTCTGACCTGTCAGCGGGAGAGAATAATAAATGTCTGAGCAAAACATACTTAAAACACCAAAAGGCGACCGTATTGCCATTGTAAGCGGCCTACGTACTCCTTTTGCTAAGCAAGCAACTGCGTTTCACCATGTACCAGCATTGGATATGGGTAAGTTAGTAGTTAATGAAATGCTTGAGCGATTAAATTTCGACAAGTCAGAAATCGATCAACTAGTTTTTGGTCAAGTAGTACAAATGCCAGAAGCGCCAAATATTGCACGTGAAATCGTATTAGGTACAGGTATGCCAGTGGGCGTTGACGCGTACTCAGTGTCACGTGCGTGTGCAACTAGCTTTCAAGCAATTGCAAATGTTGCCGAATCTATTATGGCAGGCTCTGTAAACGTGGGTATTGCTGGTGGTGCCGATTCATCGTCTGTATTGCCAATTGGTGTAAGTAAAAAATTAGCCGGCAGTTTAGTCGATTTAAACAAAGCCCGTACGCTTGGTCAGCGTTTAAAAATATTCTCAAAACTACGTTTAAAAGATTTATTGCCAGTACCGCCAGCGGTTGCTGAGTACTCAACGGGTTTATCAATGGGACAAACAGCTGAGCAAATGGCTAAAACCCATAATATTAGCCGTGAAGATCAAGATGCTTTAGCACACCGTTCTCACTCATTAGCAACTCAAGCTTGGGCCGATGGCAAGTTAAAAGATGAAGTAATGACGGCGCATTTACCGCCATATAAAAGCTTTATTGAAGAAGATAACAATATTCGTAAAAACTCAACGGTTGAAGGTTATGCCAAGCTTAAACCCGTATTTGACCGTCAGCACGGCTCTGTGACTGCCGCTAATGCAACCCCATTAACCGATGGCGCAGCTGCAGTGTTAATGATGAGCGAAAGCAAAGCAAAAGCATTGGGTTACGAAATTTTAGGCTACGTACGCAGTTTTGCGTTTTCAGCCATTGGCGTAGAAAAAGACATGTTAATGGGGCCAGCTCACTCAACGCCAATCGCGCTTGATAGAGCAGGTATTACGTTAGCTGATTTAGATCTTATAGAAATGCATGAAGCGTTTGCATCGCAAACCTTAGCGAATATGAAAATGTTTGCTTCAGATAAATTTGCACAAGAGCACTTAGGGCGTAATAAAGCCATAGGTGAAATTAACATGGATAAGTTTAACGTTAACGGCGGTTCACTCGCTTATGGTCACCCATTTGCGGCAACCGGCGCGCGTTTAATTACACAAAGCTTATACGAGCTTAAGCGTCGTGGCGGTGGTTTAGCGTTAACGACTGCCTGTGCTGCGGGTGGTTTAGGTGCAGCCTTTGTATTGGAGAGTGCGTAATGACAGATTCAGTATTTAATTTAACGGTTGATGATAACAAAATAGCCGTGGTAACCATTGATGTGCCGGGTGAAAAAATGAATACTCTGCGTGACAGCTTTGCTGATGATTTAAAAGCATTATTAGCACAGGCTAAAGAGCATGCAGTGAAAGGTATGGTATTTATTAGTGGCAAAAGTGATAACTTCATTGCCGGTGCTGATGTGAAAATGCTAGACAACGTTGAAAAACGCGAAGATGCATTAGCTATCAGTGAATTATGCCATCAAGCATTTTTTGATATGAAAAAACTACCGTATACCACGGTTAGTGCTATTCATGGCGCTGCTTTAGGTGGTGGTTTAGAGTTTGCTTTAGCATGTGATTATCGCGTTGGTACTGATAGCGATTTAACTAAAATTGGTTTACCAGAAGTACAACTAGGTTTATTACCTGGCGGTGGTGGTACACAACGCTTAACTAAAATTGTGGGTATTCAAAAAGCCCTTGAGTGGATGCTAACTGGTAAGCAAATTCGTCCAAAACAAGCAAAAAAAGCCGGTGTATTGGATGATTGTGTTCCACAAAGCGTACTGCTAAAAGTGGCCAAAGAGTTTGCGGCGAAGAAAAAGCCACAAGCTAAAGAGCCTAAACTTGATAAGATCAGCAAGTTATTAGAATCAAACCCGTTTGGTCGTAACTTTATCTTTAAAAAAGCCAAAGAAAACGTTCTTAAAAAAACCGGTGGCCATTACCCAGCGCCGCTTGCGATTATTAAAGCGGTTCGTGCAAGCGTAGAGCTTGATGAAATGAAAGCGTATAAAACCGAAGCAGAAGGCTTTGCCACTTTAGTGATGAGTGATGAGTCTAAGGCGCTGCGCGGTATTTTCTTTGCAACCACTGAAATGAAAAAAGAGTGGCGCAACGATGACGCTCCTGCGATTAGCAAAACTGCTGTGTTAGGTGGCGGATTAATGGGCGCAGGTATTGCCCACGTGAGCGCGGTTAAAGCTAAATTACCGGTACGTATCAAAGATGTGGCAGAGCAGGGCATAAGTAATGCCATGAACTACACTTACAAAATCTTAGATAAACGCCTTAAGCGCCGCATTATGTCAAAAGCCGATATGCAGTTAACCATGAACCGCATTACGGGCACCACGGATTACAGCGGCTTTAAACACATAGATTTAGTGATAGAAGCGGTATTTGAAGATTTAGAGCTTAAGCAAGGTATGGTTGCTGATGTTGAGCAGCAGTGCCAAGCGAATACTATTTTCGCAAGTAATACCTCGTCATTACCTATTTCGCAAATTGCAGCAAAAGCAAAACGTCCTGAAAATGTAATTGGTTTACATTATTTCTCACCAGTAGAGAAAATGCCACTGGTAGAAATTATTCCTCACGAAGGCACGTCACAAGAAACTATTGCTCGTGTAGTTAATTTTGCGCGTAAGCAAGGTAAAACGCCAATTGTGGTAAAAGATATGGCTGGTTTTTATGTAAACCGTATTTTAGCGCCATACCTTAATGAAGCGGCGAACTTAATGCTTGCTGGTGAGCCGATTGAAAAAATAGACGCGGCCTTAGTCGAGTTTGGTTTTCCGGTTGGACCGTTGGCACTGCTTGATGAAGTAGGTATTGATATTGGTTCTAAAATCGCACCAATTCTTGAAAAAGAATTGGGTGAGCGCTTTAAAGGTCCCGATGCTTTCTCGCGTATGATTGATTCAAAACGTCTTGGTCGTAAAA
The DNA here is from genome assembly GCF_055808145.1 of Pseudoalteromonas sp. KJ63-1. Next base: position 974,930 of record NZ_CM147855.1, read on the forward strand.
CAGGTCGTGGCTTTTATGAATACGACAAGAAAGGCAAGAAGGTCGATGAGTCGGTATACGAACTACTTGGCGTGACACCGGCCCCACGTTTAAATAAAAATGAGATTGCTAAGCGCTGTGTTTCACAAATGCTTAATGAAGCGGCTCGTTGTTTAGATGATGGTATTATCGCAAGCCCGCGTGATGGTGATATTGGTGCTATTTTTGGTATTGGTTTCCCACCGTTCTTAGGTGGCCCGTTTAGCTACATGGACAAATTAGGCGCGAGTAAAATAAGCTCTGATATGTCTACACTGGCTAACAGCAATGCGATTTTTGCGCCCTGCGAGACTTTGCTAGAAATGGCTGAGAAAGGCGATAAGTTTTATAGTAAAGCAGAACAACAAGATTAACTATTTAATTTTAAAGTAAAAAAGCCGCATTAGCGGCTTTTTTTATGTCTGCTGTAAGTGTTATAGCAAATCGGCAATAGCCTGTTTGTCTTTATCTGGCATGTTGTCCACAACCAAATTAAATGAATTATCAATCATACGCTCAATTTCACCTTGTGGTATTGAGCCGTCTAAAATCACAGTATTCCAAAGACGTTTATTCATATGATAACCTGGAATAACCGAAGGGAAAATGTCACGTAATGACTGCGCTTCATCAGGATCGCACTTTAAGTTTAGCCACCAAATAGGTTCGCCGTTTTCATCGGTTTCGCCCTCATTGCTCAGTGCAAGGGTGGCGAACATTTTATGGTTTACTTTATACACATCAACATCTTTAGCAAAAGGTTGCGTTAGTTTAACTAACGGTTTGTTCATTAAATACGTATGTACAGTTTGTTGGTTCATGAGCCATTCCTTGAGGTCATAATCGATAACTTAACCATAGCATTTTTTCATTAGCTTTGTGGCATGAAATATTATTTGAGCTTATAATTTCTTAATTTATAGACTGATATATTGGAAGTTAGTTAAACCAGTACCTATGTTGGAACTGGAAATGTGAATAAAGTTTTTTTGTTGAGCACTGGCTAAACAGATTTAGGCAAAGACAAGTATGCAGTAACAGCAGCATCACGTTTTTTCAGGTCTGTTTGGTACGAGTGTTTACTATACGTAGTGCAATACGAAACAGGCTCTCCGACACTTAATAAAAAATCATTATGGTCGAAATTGCTCAATACTTTTTTCCAGCGCTCTTTGACTTTAACTGGCGCGCAGGGCAAAGAGTCTAAAATACGTTTAGATTCCTCAAAATTGCTATTAATAGCGACATTGAGCATATCGTCGTTTGCAGCCCCAAGCCAACTAGTACCACTGGTGCCCACACATAAAAGTGGCATATAAGGCGCAAGCGCTGGGCATACATCATTTCTATACACGTCAACTTTCCAATAGCTACGAGCTATTTTTACAAACTGATCAAAATCCTTTATTGATGTAAAGTTTGAGGTAGCTAAGGATAAAATCTCTATTCTAGGTTTATTGGCATTTACGGTGTCGTTAGCAACATCAATATACCACGGACCAAGTATCAATGCGTTTTGAAAGTATTCATCTCGCAGTGAGCCCCAGGCTTTTTGTAAAGAGTTACCTTGTAAAATTAGATTTTTTAATAAACTGAGCCCAGGTTTTTTAGTGGTGGGTAATTCTGTTTGCAGTAGTGCAAATACCTCATCGCGTATTTCTCTACAGCGGCCATTAGGGTAAGGTTTTTCTGCAAAGTAAGGAATTGATGGTGCAAGTTTTAAATCAGCTAATAAGCGTAAATGAACTAGATCAGCGCATATCAATTCACGTTGTTCTGGCGTAAAGTGTTTATCAAGCACGTATATTCCTTTAAGAGATTGTTTAATTTTAGTCCTGAAAGGTCAACAGACCCTAATGAGAAAATGAATATTTTCAAATTATATGTGATATTAGCGTAAATCCTTGGGAGTAGGGTAATTTGGATGAACTACATTTTTATGGGCATGAATCGAAGGGATGGGGGCTTCAGGCTTGGCTTTAATGAGCTTAACTAAAGTACTTAAATCATATTTAGGTTCGCCGTAAAATTCATGCCAAGCTTGCGGAATACTGCCTGGATCTGCCGCTTTAATTACATGTGCCATCCATTGTTTTCTCAGTTCGGCCCACTCATTAGTTTGTTTTCCACTTTCGGTAATCCCTAAAACTGGCCTAAATTCAACGTAAAGAGTTCTTCTGGCACCTTGGCTGCGCTTTGCCCCTGAGCTATGTAAAACCATTATGTCATGAACTATGATGTCACCTGCTTTAGCGGGTTGTTGTACTACATTTGGAATATCCCATCCGTATTGATTGGAAAGTGCGTAAATATCTAAAATTTTATGCTGAGTATTTGGCACGTAGCGTAAACAACCATCTTCTAAAAGAGCGTCATCAAGGTATATACCAATATTTAAATAAGGATATTGCCTAGAATGAGGAGCATCCTGATGCCAAGTAATATGCGGGTGGGGAGGTGAGTATTTAAAAACAATATCTGATTGTAAAAGAACCGCGCCATCTCCTACCAATTCTTTATAAACTTCGATGAGTGGTGGGCTAGCTAATAGTTCAATTATTAACTCAGGTGACTCGAATAGTAGGTCGTTATAACGAAAAAGGCGAGGCACACCAGAGTCTGTTGAGATACAACATTGATTATTGACTTGTCCATTGTGAAAATTCTTTAGTGCTGATGCTTCTAATTTATCTGAAAAACGTTGTAATTTTTTAAGTAATGTTATCGAAAGTGCATTTTTAAAGTGAACAAAACCGTTTTTTAGGAAAAAGTCATGTTTATTTGAGGATATTTTCATAAATTAAATTGTCCTTTTATTTTAAACAAAGTTCATCCGCTTTTTGCAAACTATATATTTGGAAGCGTTTCTATCCAGCGACAATCTCTGATCCACTTAACCATTGCAGGGTAACCTTTATTTGGGCAAGTCATTTGCCATGCTTGTAATAATGGAAACCCAAAGCCTTTCCCATTTTCAAAAGCATGCTTTAGTGAATTATTAGCGCCTTTGTATGAGTCATCGTGAAAAATAATACTTAGTGGTAATGACAAGTGAGTCGCTGCAGCAACAGCCCAAGCTGTCGCTGCCATTTCTTCTGCGTGCATAGCTTGCTTCTCTCTGCCCGCAAGTAAGCCATTCTTATAAAAGTCAGCATCTAATAGGGGCCTAAAAATTGGCTCACAGACAGCAATATGCCCAGCCTCATGGAGGATATCACCAGGATAGAACCCATTGACAAAATCAAGCAATAAAACGTCTTTTTCTAGCTTAAGGCCGGGTAAAAAAGTTTTTTCATCTAAGGTTTGATACCGGTGCTTAATTCCAATATGAGTAAGAAAGGTTAAAATTTTTTCAACGTCTTTAAGCTGTTTATCTGTGTTAACTTGAGCGTTAATAATCATGATAATGTGAGGTTGCTGTTAGTGCTTAGCCAAGCTTCAAATTCTTCTATACGTTGGCTTTGATAAAGTGCGACTGATGTTTCATGATATGGCAAGGCTAATGAATCCAATAGATTGGTCCATTGTGCCCATTCATCGTCGGCTATGCTGAAGGAGTGACCGCATTTAGCTGCCTGTGCACGCTCAAACATACGCTTTACGCCTGGTAAACCTAAATTATTAAGATCTGTAAATTTAGCTAATTTAGTCTCTGTTTTAATTATATTTTTTATGGGGAATTTAAATATAAAGTCTGCGCATTTGGGCATTATATATTCATAATGAATAGCTTCACCGCCACGAAGCTGCGCATCATGAGGTAAAAATGTCAGCGGTATATTCAAACTACATTGGTTTTCGGTCAATTTAAGGTGTTTGTATACTTGAATATTGGTTGTTAGTTTTAGTCTGTAATTAGTTTCAACGCCATTTGGGATCAGCACACTGCCTTTAAAGGTTGATGTATCTCCCGTATTTAAACGCTTAGCTTCGTCGATATTTAAGCAATAAAACTCTTTTAAGAGTATGTCAGTGCTCGGTTTATCTTCTGTCTGCATTAAAGAATTAAAAGGTGTTAGCCATGCCTTTAAAGAAATTTTTTGTGGGATCAAGGTGCCAGAATCACTCAGGTATTGACATAAATGAGCAAAAATAAAAACTTGGGGTTCTCGCTTTAAAAGAGCCGTCATGGTTTCAGAAATAATAATGTCAAATTGCTGGGAGTCTGTTGCTTGCCAACGCGTTGCATCATCACACGTGATTGCAACAATGTTTTGGGTGATTGAAAAGTGCTTTACTAGCTTTTTAATTGCACTGATGTTTTGTGGATGAATGTCAATGAGAGTGACTTTTATGCGCGGGTTTGTGGCAACACTTAAATAAGGAATAAGTAACGTACCATAAGGGCCTGTACCGGCATAAAGAACGTGAATATCATCAGTCGTTGCTTTTAAACGTTCTTCGATAGCGAGCTTAACACCTTGCATAAAGATTTGTGTACGAAGAGTTTCTTCAATGCATTTAGCTGCTTGTACGGGAGAAATCGCAACGCCTTGGGATGTATTTTCATCATTCCAGTCATTCATATCTAAATCAGTTGATATAGACGTAATATTCCCTAAGTAATTTTTTAAATCGTTGATAAAAGGCTTCATCAACCCAGCATCACCTGGCTCATTTAGCAAATGTGTAACCGCATTACGGTATCTGTTCAGCAACTCAGTATCCATATCGCTCCATGTATTTATCTACAACAATTGTTGCTTGCAATAATATAGCACTCTATTCTAATTAAGTTTAGTCAGCGTTAATAAATCAATTTAAGGTGTTTTAGTTGTCTGAAATCAAGCAAGGAAAAGGAGTTGTTATGCAAAATGAGCTGATAGCAAAAGTACCACCTTCGGACACAATAGCGCCGAGTACACTTCCTTGTTATAAAGAAACTGGAGGCTTAGGTCTATTTCAATTAAAGCGAATGTGGCACAAAGTACAGTTACAAAAACAAGGCTGTGCGGATAAAACAATAATAGAAGACGAATGGTCGCTAGATGTCATGATAATGGACATTTTAGGCTTAGGGCTCACACCGACTATAGAGTCTATTTTTGCGAGTGATAGTTTTTCCGAATTTGAAAATTGGGTAGAAAAATCGCATGGTAGAGCTATTTCAAACGCAAAAAGAAATCAGCTTAATAAAAACATTGTTTCATTTTTTGAGGAAACAGACATAAACAATGAAACAGTATCAGTAGAGACGCCTCGTTACTTTATTTTAACGCCACTGCAGTGGCAAAGCTGGGATGATAATGGTTACGTTATTATTCCTGAGCTAGTGGAAAAAACGCTATGTGAAGACGTTTGTAACATGGTTTATGAACGTTTGAACATGGATAAACACAATCCTGTTTCATGGTATCGAAATCATGAACTTAAACAGGGAATTATGGTACAAATTTTTAATGATATAACCATGCAGGTTATTCGGAACCAGCCTCAGGTGCGAGATGTATTTGAGCAATTGTGGGGTGAAAAAAATTTAACAGCAAGCACTGATAGGCTTAGTTTTAATCCACCACAGACAGAAAGTTGGCAGTTTCCTGGGCCAAATCTTCACTGGGATATAAACTTTGATAAACCGCTCAGATTTGCAACGCAAGGATTACTATACCTTACTGACGTTGTCGCTGAACAAGGTGAATTCAGTTGTGTATCTGGCTTTCATAAAAAAATAGACAACTGGCTTGCTAACCTACCTAAAAATACCAATCCACATTCTTTTAATTTCGATAAATGCCACAGTACTCCATTAGCAGCAAAAGCAGGTAGCTTAATTGTATGGCGACATACATTACCGCACGGTAGTTGTTCAAATAAGGGGAGTACACCTCGAATTGTACAATATATAAATATGACTCCATTAAAATAAGTAGCTAAGACTCGCTATGAATAAAAAAGAATGCCGTGTAATAGAGTGTAATATTTTTTATTTTTAACTTATGCCAAAATTATACATAACTTATTGTTAAAAATAAGTTGATAGACTTTTCAAGTTAGTAATTACTAAAAAATACAAGAATTAAAAAGTTGCGTTCTACGCTTTGCGGACTATTCTATTTTGTAAATACAACATTAATTTACTATAGAATTTTTGTATTACAATAAAAGCTCAAAGGAATGTTTAAGTATGCAGGGATTAAATGCACAATCCACAGGGAGTTTACAATACGCGGTTCCCCAAGTTGATGAGCTATCAAAGCACTCGATTCCTACCTGGCTTGAATCTTTTTCAAAAGCAAAATTAACAATCAGACAACAACCCCTACTTTTGCAAAATAGTTTTATTGATGCGATGACTTTGGCGTTGAGCAACGCCCAAGTTGAACACCTTAATTAGTTAAAGCTTTTGAGGCCATACATGATCAAGTTGCGCAACCAATAATATTGATAAAATGGATGGCTTCACAGTTTAATTGCTACATCATTGTACGCTAAAAAATATATATATTATAAATTATAAGGAGTGTGTGGTGCTAAACCATCAATTGTCTAAGTCAGCCGCATGTATTAGTGAAGAGCCAGTTGTAACTGGGTTACTTAATCAAGCACTGCGCGATCAAATTAGTTTGTTTAAACAGCAACCAGTTACAGCGTTGACTCTAAAGCAGTCTTTTTTAGCAATCGCAGATCAAGCACTGACTGAAAGAGACGATACTGTGTTAATTGAAAAACTTTTTGTTGACGCTTACGAAGAAGCAATGAAAGTCCTTAGGCAAGCTCAATTGCATGAAGTTGAAATGACAAAACAGTATATTAATCAACATGGCCTAGTGATGTCGGTTTTAAACTGCACAACAACAATAAAAGATGTACATCGCAACACCCGTTTCTACAAAGGGATTTTTGAGCTTATTAATGATTTACAACAACGGGATTCGCAAATAAATATTGTCTACCCAGCTTGTGGTCCATTCGCCCCGTTATTATTACCTATGTTACTGTATATGGATCAGCAAAAAATTATTTCACCACAAGAAGTACGCATTTCTTTAGTCGATATTCAACCAGGAGCGATCAAATCTCTCAAGGTGTTAGTTAATGAGTTGCAACTTAATGACTATATCGATGGCATTTACGAGGCTGATGCTGCTTTGTTTAAAGGTAACAAAGCGTTTGATATTTTTATTGCTGAGGCATTTCAGCATGGTTTTTCTAAAGAAGCTCATTTGAGTATATGCAGAAACTTTGCCTCTCAACTAAGCCATCATGGAGTAATGTTACCGTGTAAAATCATGGTTAATGCTGCATTAGTTAATTGCCAACGAGAATATGTTGAACAGTGGCTGCAACCGCAAAGCGATGCTGCGAATCTGATATTAAATCAAGATACGTTGAATAAAAGAATTGAGCTGGGAAATATATTAACTCTTGATCGTCATAGTTTGCTCACGCTAGATATAATTGCTCTTGGAGAACAACAAGTTGTACGCTGTAACACAGTTTCTATTCCTCAAACAGCTACTGATGTAAGTGAACTAACGCTTGTCCTTTACGCTGAAGTAATGACGTATAATGGGCATTGGTTACAGCAATATCAGTCAGGCATTACGCATCCATTGCCTATGTTTTCAGTATGTATTGATTTTGTACCAAACGCCCCCGCAGTAGATGATTTATTACTTACAAAAAAAGATAAAATAGATTTTTATTATAAGCTTACCGGTTTGACAGGTTTTTTGCCGACGAAAGTTGACGAAGAGGTACACTATGGAGCAAATTAGCAAGGTAGTGTTATTTACTTCAAGTTGTTTATCTATACCTACGATTGATATGTTGATACTGCGCCAGTTGTTAGTCGCTGTAGTATTAGTGCCAACGCAAACAAATAACATGCAAAGCGAAATTGGTCAATTGCAAGCACATTGCGCATCACAAAAAATACAATTTTCAGTATGGAATAATGATGATACGTTGCTTGCACAACTCGATGATTGGCAAGTATCAATGGCCTTGAGCTGTTTTAATGCGGGAACTCAAAGTCAAACGATTATTGATTCTTTTCATGGTAATGCTTATGGAATTTACCCTGCAAAGTTATCAGATTATCAAGGTACTGATCCACTTTACTGGCAAATTAGAGAGCATCAAGATAATTTGTTACTAACTATTTATCGCTTAAGCTGCGAACACCCCCTACAATTTTCGTTACAGCAGGGTATAGCCATTCACCCATTTGATACTTATCAAAGCCTTGCTATTCGCGTTGCATCTGCAATCCCACAAGTGTTGAGTATTTTCTTCGAACAATTTGATAATTTGCATTGGCAATCAGATAGCGACATTGAACAAATCAAGGTCACGACAGCCCTCAACTACGATAATTTAACATTGTCTTTTGAACAGTATAGCGCGGTTGATTTAGTCGCGGCGGCAAGAGCGGGTAATCCGCTTTATGGGGGCTTTATTTTATCAGGTCAATTTGGTGATTTTAATGTGCTACAAGCATCCTTTGTTGATCAAGCGTCATGCACAGAGCCAGCTGGTACGGTCTTAAGTATTGACAAGTCACAAGGGTTAGTTGTGCAGACTAAACAAGGCTCAGTGGCATTAGATATTGTTTCATGTCAGTTTGGGTGTATTTCAGGCTATCGTTTTGCATCTTTAGCTAATATTACAGCTGGTATGCAATTGTAATTATATAAATTATTTTAAAAGGAAATACGTTATGAGCGCAGACCCATTATTAGGCAATGTAGAGATTTTTGCAGGAAATTTTGCCCCTAAAGGTTGGGCTATATGTGCAGGACAGATGTTGTCTATTGCTCAAAATACCGCCCTTTTTTCACTTATTGGTTCTACGTACGGTGGTGACGGTCGTACGTCAATGGGGTTACCAGATATTAGAGGACGTACACCGATAGGTGTTGGTAGTGGGGCTGGCTTGTCCAGTCGTGGTTGGGGCCAGTATGGCGGAAGTGAACTTAGTTATCTTACACATAATAATTTGCCATCGATGCAAAGTACGGTTACATTGCCAAGCTCTGCACAGTCAGTTTCTGTCAGTATTCCTGGGCAGACGATAAGTGGAGTAACGGGATCTGCAAACATTGCAACAACACAAAATGCTAATAGTGGAGAACCAACAGCAGGTGCAGTACTTGCTAAGGTTATTGCTGGTGGTGGGCCTGATAAACAAGAAAAAATATATCAATCTACGGCACCAAGTTCATTGATCAGTATTGGTAATGTGACAGTTGATACATTTGATGTTCCAGCGCAAGATAACATTGCTCTAAATCTGCCCGCTAATAGTTTAACAGGTATCGTTAATTTAAATGGTGATGGCCAACCGTTTTATTCTCAGTCACCATTTGTTGCTATGTATCATATCATCTCCATGCAAGGGATTTATCCGAGTCGGAGTTAACTATTTATGTCGCGTCATTATCATTTTATCGCTGGTTTACCGAGGACTGGCTCAACATTATTGGCTGGTATATTACGGCAAAACCCCGATTTTCATGCCGATATGTCAACCCCTGTAGCTGGTTTTGTTACTAGTTTACTTGAGCAAATGGGAGCTGGGAGTGAGTTTGCTAGTAGCATTAGTTCAGCGCAGCGCTTGAATATATGTCATGGGGTTTGGTCTGGGTATTACCAAAATATTGAAAAACCCATTATTTTTGATACCAATAGACTGTGGACTGCAAAGCTTAATATCTTAAATTCCTTATTTGGTAATAATTTTAAAGTAATTTGTTTAGTCAGAAATCCAGCCTGGATAATGGACAGTTTTGAACGTGTTTATAGGCAAAACAGTCTTGAATTTAGCCGTATTTATTCCCCCGCAGCACGACAAAACGTGTATACCCGCTGTGAGCACATTGCGTCTAATCAAGGGCCTTTTGGCAGTGCTTGGGCTGCGCTAAAAGAGGGTTTTTATGGTGAATTTTCGGAACAGTTACTATTGCTTGATTACGACTTGCTCGTAAGTAAACCGGAAAAGAGTGTGGCTCTGATCTATCAGTTTTTAGGTTTACCGAGCTTTGCGCATGATTTTGATAACGTGACATACAATGCCAGTGAGTTTGATAAAAATTTGGGCGCAGATGGCTTACATCAAGTTAAAAGTAAAGTGGAGTTTACCGGTCGTAAAACTGTGCTACCTCCTGAACTATTTAAAAAATATAGTGATATGGCTTTTTGGTTAGAACCACAAGGCAGTAAGGCAAGTTTGATAACACAAAAAACACCTTAATTTACCAATAATGGTATTAAAAACAGGTTCTCCATAAATATCTTAAAGGATTTACCCAATGCTTCACTTCTCTTTATCGCCAATTTCGATTTTTATTGGTTCGGTTTTAGGGCTTACTCAAGCCACAGGGCTTGCGCCTAGTGTAAAAGCACCAACACAATCAGAAGCTAATTTCAACCTAGCTCCGCAGGTAAGTATTAAGTCATTTGAGGCAAATGCAGATGATCTTACATTGACAGTAACACGTGATACTAAGCACTTAGTCATTATCGATGCTGAAGTACCTGATAAAGCTGTATTTTATAGAGACCTAAATGCAGAGACAGAGATTGTTGAACTCAATGCTGATGAATCAGGTATAAATCAGCTCGAAGAGTTGCTTGGTCGTTACCAACAGTTAGAGAGCGTGAGTATATTTTCTCATGGGCGCAGTGGAGAGCTACAACTTGGTAACAGCCAAATAAATACTGAGGTTATTGAAAGTAACCCACAATTTATGGCGGTATTTAAGGAGGCTGTAAAACCTGGTGGGGATGTGTTTTTTTATGGCTGTGACCTTGGTAAGGGTCTGCAAGGCGATCAATTTTTAACACTCTTTAGTCAGTCAACGGAGCTTGATGTAGCCGCTTCTGACGATTTAACCGGTAATAGTCATAAAGGCGGAGATTGGGATTTAGAAATAGTTAAAGGGGATGTCGATTTTGCTGATAGGCCATTTTCAGAGCGAGCCTTGATTGACTTTTCCGAGGTGTTAGCGTTTGATGGTACATTGAATTTTGATAATTTACCTACGGGATACGCTAATAATAAAAGTTATGTAATACCGAGTACTAGTTACAGCATAAAAGTTAAGTCTGGGGCTGGTGGGGGTCAAGATTTATATAATTTTTCAGCGGGCTATGTTTATATATCTACAAGCTCATCAACTCAGACATACAGTAAAATATATTTTACAAATAACGAAACGTTTGATTTATCTAGTTTATATGTTTATAACTCAAGTGCTAGTAATAGAGTCATACGGCTAACAACGGATAAAGGAGGCGTAGCGGATAGCGGGACTTTACCTAGCGGTAGCAGCGAGACTATAAATGCTTCTGGTGCGTTATTTACAGAAATAAAATGGTTAAAAATAGCTTATTCTGATAACTCTACTCTTAGCTGGTTAAAAATTGACAACCTTGCCATCACTAACTTGTCTTCAACTCCTGTTAATTCAGCGCCTGTTGTTGATTTAAATGGTGGGATTCCAGGTACAGGGAGTTTTTCGGCGTTTACTGAAGGCAGCCCTGCTACCGTGATTGCACCCGATGCTGAAGCCGGTGATAGTGATGGCGACTCAATAACAACAATAACCGTTGCATTAACAAATGATCAAGATGGCGCCTCAGAAGGTCTTAATGTATCTGCCAGTGCGCAAAATGCACTTGGGGGTGTAAGTGGTGCATCAGATATTAGTTTACAAGACACAATTTCTATTACAGGTGCAACTGCAACAACGGCTGAAGTTACCACTTTCCTTAAAGCAATCACGTATAACAATACCAGTGCAACACCCAGCACAACTTCGCGTACAGTGTCAGTTGTCATTAATGATGGCACTGAAAACAGTATTAGCCGTACCGCGACAATTTCAGTGGCTAACCTTACAGCAGCTAGTTCTACAGCGGCGGGTTTTAGCACCTTGGATGGTACAAACTTAAACCCAGCCATTAGTTTCAGCAGTGACAATGAGACTTTAACCATATCTTCAGCCAGTCATATTGTTGGGTCTACAGCCCAAGGTGGCGACGGTACAGATGAGATTATTGTTATAGATGGTAGTGATCTCACACAATTTACCAGTTTAACCTCCTTTGAAACGCTCTCTACTTATAATGACGGCTCATTAACGCTCAGCGAGTCGCAACACGATGCGTTTACAACGATAAATGGCGCTGGAACAAATACATTTACTTTGGCAAGTGCAGATGGTGATAGCAGCGTAATTGCAGATGCAGACATAGAAACGTATGTTTTAAATGCTGCTTTTAATATTACTTTAGCTGGGACCGCGCAAAATGTTACCGGTAGTAGCAATGCTGATACTATTAATATTGCTGGATTGAGCGTGACAGGTACGCTTGCTGGCGGCGGCGATACCGATGTACTGCAAATGAGCACCGGTGCTGATATTAGTAATGCCACGGTAAGTGCATTTGAGTCTTTAGCATTAAATAGTGGTGCTTCAGTGACGATGACTGAGGCGCAGCACGACAGCTTTCCTTCGATAACAGCAAGTGGCACTGATTCAATTACCATAAGCACCGCGACCGATGGCCTAACTGGTAATAGTTCGGTTGAAACGTATGTGTTGAGTGCAGCGAATACATTTACGTTAGGCAATGCATCACAGAATCTAACCGGTAGTGGTGGTGACGACACGGTTAATGTGAATGCACTGAGTGCGACGGGTATCTTAGCGGGCGGAATTGGTACCGATACCTTGGTTGTTACCAACGGTGGTAATATATCAGGTGCGACAGTCAGCGGGTTTGAAGATTTATCGGTTGCTGCTGGTGGCACAGTCACCCTAGGCGCATCTCAGCTTGCGAGTTTTTCTGGCACAGTTTCAGGCAGTGGCACTGAGACAATTTCTGTTTCAGGAGATGGTAATGTAAGTACTGTTTCGGCAATAGAAAGTTATACCTTAAATGACGATAGTACGAATACGCGCTCGGTTACTGTCACTAATGCTAGCCACTCTGTAACTGCAACCTCTGCGACTGATGCAATTACGTTTGATTTAGGTTCACTTACATTTACTGGAATCATTACCGGTGACAATACTGTTGCAGATACACTGAGTTTAAGTAATGGTGCAAATATATCAGCTGGGACCATAAATAATATAAATAACCTAACCTTGGCATCTGGTGCTTCAGTTAACATGACGACCAGCCAGCACCAAGGATTTTCAGGCACAATCACGGCTCCAGGCTCAGAGTCTATTACCATTAGCGGAGATGGCGATTTTACTACTTTAGCAGGTGTTGAAAGCTATAGCGTGGGTGATGACAGCACTAATACTAGAATCATTACAGTTTCAAGCAGTAACACCAATGTGGATGCTACTTCAGCTACTGATGTTGTTACGTTTGCAATAGGCACTAGTGCATACACTGGTACCCTTACAGGCGACGCAACAGCAAGTGATATTGTTAACGTATCTGATGGCGCGGATGTCACAGGAGGGGGCTTCTTTAATATTGGTACATTAAGCTTAGCCTCTGCTGCAACAGTAGCAATTGATGTTAATAATATTAATGATTTTAATACAACCATTACAGGCTCTGCTGGCGCTGATACGCTAAAACTTATGGATGGTGGTATTTTTAATTTTTCCAGCACCACGGTATCGGGTATTGAAAATCTGGCAATCGGCACTAACAGCAACACGACTATCACCTTAACCGATAATTTTAATACTGATGCTGGCGTTGTGTCTTTTTCTAATGCTAGTGGCAGTGCTATTACAGCTGCAGTGACGCTAGATGCAAGTGCATTTAGCGCTGACATTTTAACAATGACCTCATCAGATTTTAGTGGTGATGATGTACTTAAAGGTGGCTCTGGAGCCGATACTTTACGCCCAGGCGCTGGTACAGATACGTTAACAGGTAACGCAGGTAATGATAATTTTGTAGGTAGCTCATCTCAATTATCAGGCGATACAATTACCGATTTAGCCGCAGGCGATCGTATTACTATTGCTGGTATTACAGGGCTTTCAGCCAGTAACGTACGTTTTAATGGCACAAGTACATTAGAAGTAGATACCAACGCCACTGATTTTAACATTTCTGAGCTAACTCTTGCTCTTACAAACGCACCAGGCAACGACCTTACCTTTACGGTTGCTGATAGTGGCCCTGATACTATCATTACTTTTATTTCACCGAACTCAGCACCCACATTTAGTTCGCTTAATGGCGGTGCTACATTTATCGAAAATGGCAGTGCAGTGATAATAGATAGCGATATGACAATTGCAGATGCTGAGCTTGATGCACTTAACAGCAACGCAGGGGATTACAACAATGCTAGCTTGACTATTCGCCGGCGCGATGGCGCAAGTGCCGACGATATATTTGCTCATTCGGGACTACTCAGTACATTAACTGAGGGAAGTACATTTAGTTACAATGCTAATAATATAGGGACTGTTACCACAAACTCGGCAGGCACTTTAACGCTAACATTTAATAGTAATGCCACTTCTGCAATCGTAGATTCTGTTGCGCAAGCTATTACCTATGCCAACAACTCAGATGTGCCTTTAAATGCAACTGTGCTTGACTATGTATTTGATGATGGCGCGGTTCAAAGCACCGGTACTAATCAAGCGTCAGTCAGTATTACCTCTGTTAATGATGCGCCTACAGTATCAGCAATCGGGGCTAACCCAACCTTTACAGAAAATGGCTCAGCAGTGGCTATCTTCTCTTCCGCTGCTGTTAGCACGGTTGAGAGTGGGCAAAATATTGAACAAATATCACTAACAGTTACTAATGTAAAAGATACGGGCCATGAGTTTCTTCAATTTGGCACCGATCTTATCAACTTAGAGCATAATGCATCGGGTAATTATTCGGGAGCCGTTAACTTTAGCTACACGGTTATGTTAAGTGGCTCAACGGCAACGGTAACGGTTACCGCAACAGATTCAGCTGCAGTATGGCAAAGTTATGTGCCGTTCTTACAGTATAAAAATACCAGTGATTCGCCTACCACCGAGAATAGAGTTGTTACACTTACATCAATAAAAGACAGTGGCGGTACATCTAATGGTGGCGCAGATAGAGCAATTGGTAGTTTTGGCTCTTCTACAGTAATCGTAGTGGGTGAAAATAATGCGCCTACTGATATCAGCCTTTCAAGCTCTACGATTAGTGAATCAGTTGTGGGGGCAGGTGCTGATGTTGGAGTATTAACGACTACGGATGCTGATTCGAGCAGCCATACTTATTCGCTAGTTTCATCTACATCAGCTGCAACGGGTAGTTGTACCACAAGCGCGGGCAATAGTTTTTTCCAAATCAATGGCAACACGTTAGAAACCAAAGCGGCATTACCACTGGGCGCTTATACGGTTTGTGTGCAAACAGATGACAGTGCCGAAACCTTTAAAAAATCATTTACTATAACAGTAATTGAAGCGCCTAAACCGACTACCCCTGAGATCAGTGGCACAGCAGCTACAAAAGTAAATCAAGATGAGCTTTATAACTTTACCCCTTCGGCAACAGACCCACAAAATAAAGCACTGACGTTTAGCATTGCTAACAAGCCTAGTTGGGCTAGTTTCAATACTGCAACAGGTAATTTATTGGGTACGCCCACTAAGGCAAATGTAGGGCTTTATCCAAACATTACTATCGCTGTTAGTAATGGTAGCGAGCAGGCAAGCCTGTCACCTTTTAACTTGGAAGTGGTATCAACAAATAGTGCTCCGATTGCACCTAACTTAAGTTTAGAGCTTGATGAAGATTCTAATATCAGCTTTTCCCCTGATATTACAGATGCAGACTTAGACACACTAACAATTAGCGCTGTGTCGCAGCCTCAATTTGGTACATTAACCAAGCAAGCCAATACATTCACTTATACACCTAATGCAGACTATTTTGGCCCTGATAGTTTTAATTATCTTGCAGATGATACAAAGGAAAAATCTGCTATTGCTACAGTGAATTTTACGGTGGCTTCCATTAATGATGCGCCAATTGCTAATCCAGATAGCTATTCATTAAATAGCAACGCTGATAATCGCTACTCACTTGATGTGTTAGTTAATGATACCGATGTTGATGACGATGAATTGGTAATTGTTAGTGCTAACGCTAGCGTGGGAACAGTGCAAATTGAAGAGGGAACGCTGGTTTATCAGACCCAGGCAAGCACCAAAGGGACCATTCAAATTAATTATTTGATTGAAGACCCTGATAAAGAAATGAGTAGAACAACAGCAACATTAAGATTAAATAATCAAGCAGAAAATTTGCCAACTATCGATACACCAGTTGATATTGATGTTAATGCAAAAGGGTTGTTTACAAAGGTCAAGTTAGGTGTGCCTTCGGCAATGGATAGCGAAGGTAATAAATTAGCAGTCTCATTAGTTAATCCAAGTTTGTTGTATGCGCCAGGCAAGCATTTAGTTTACTGGAAAGCAGTAGACAGCAGCGGACTTGAAGCAATCGCAACGCAAAATGTAAACGTGAGTCCACTTATTTCGCTTAGTAAAAATAGCGAAATAGCTGAGAATAAAACACATAGCTTTAATGTGTTTTTAAATGGTGAAGCACCAAGTTATCCAGTGACCATTGCCTATGAAGTATCGGGTACTGCTGATAGCTCTGATCATGACTTAGTGTCGTCAGAGTTGGTTATTAACAGTGGCTTGCAGGGACAAGTTAATTTTACAACCTATGCCGACTCAGAAAGTGAAGGCAATGAAACTGTTGTAATTACACTGGCAGATACATTGAATTTAGGTGCAAAGTCTTCAACCACAATCACTATTGTAGAAAATAATGTAGCACCTACTATTAGCACCAGTATTACACAAGATTCTCAACAAAGATCACTTGTTACCATAGGTAACGATCTCGTTACGATTAAAGCTGTTACTCAGGATGCAAATCCGAACGATAACGTAACGCTGAAGTGGGTTTCAGAGGATAATAAACTTATTAATACAAGCGCAAATGAAAACGAATTTGTTTTTTCAACACAATCACTAACTTCTGGTATCTATAAAGTAACGGTAACAGCGCAAGACTCTGGCGAGCCGAGTCTATCAACATCAAAAGATGTTTACGTTGAAGTGTTAACCTCACTTGAGGCGCTAGGACAAGAAGACTCTGATGGTGATCTTATCCCTGATGTACAAGAAGGCTACGGTGATAGTGACGGTGATGGCATTCCTGATTATTTAGATGCGATCAGTGAATGTAATGTCATGCAAGAACAAGTTAAAGACAGTGATAAATTTTTAGTTGAAGGTGAGCCGGGCGTTTGCGTGAGAAAAGGGGTTACGATTTCACAAAATGCAACGGGCGGCGTTCAGTTACTTGATAGTGAATTACCTGAAGATGAAGGAGCGATAAATACAGGCGGACTGTTTGACTTTATTGCAACGGGTTTACCTAATGCTGGAGATACTTACAGCATAGTAATACCGCAAAGAAAACCAATTTCACAAAACTCTGTTTACAGAAAGTTAAAAGAGGGGCAGTGGATTGATTTTGATACATCTGGTGACAACCAATTACTTTCTACAGCAGGTGAGCCTGGTTATTGCCCTCCACCAAGAAGTAGTGAGTGGACGCAAGGGCTAACTGAAGGTGCATGGTGTGTACAATTACAAATTGTTGACGGTGGTCCTAATGATGACGATGGCAAAGCGAACCGAACGATAGTCGATCCAGGCGGTGTTGCAACTATTCGTACATCGAACCAGCTTCCTGAGGCTAATCAGGATGAGATAACAATTGGTGCAGGGGAATCCGCGACTATTGATGTATTAAAAAATGATACAGATCTGGACGGTGATACACTGACTTTAAGCGGTGCGACGGCTGATTTTGGTGATGTAAGCATTGTCGATGGACAGTTACTGTATACCCCTCCAACTGGATTTGTTGGTGTAGCGATTATTGAATATAGCATTAGTGACGGTAAAGGGGGCACATCAAACAGCCAAGTTAGAGTTAACTTAGTTATAAATAATGCGCCAACAGCTGTTTTTGATTCGGCAACAACCACTGATAATGCATCGATCGAAATAGATGTGCTTCGTAATGACTCAGATATCGATGGTGATGAATTATTTGTTGTCAATGCCGTTGCGGCTCAGGGCACAGTGTCAATTAACATTAACGGCACTTTACAATACACACCTAAAAGCGGCTTCGACGGTGTTGATATTATTGATTACACGATAAAAGATAGCAAAGGTGCGAAGTCTACAGCACAAGTCAATGTGACAGTTAGCGCTGTTGAATCAGTTGCTATCAATAATAAGTCGTCAGGAGGAAGCATGGGGGGATTGGGTTTATTACTGATTTCAGTTCTTGTTATCAGTCGTAGAAGATCAATGTTTCCGAGCTTTGCAATAGTAACGACCAGTTGTTTAATTAGCACTAGTGCAATGGCTAATACGTGGTCGTTTGAAGCCTCGCTAGGTGAGTCTAAAGCAAAGCATTCTTTAGTAACCAAGGACAAAAAGGCTAATTTAGTTTCTATTGATGATACTGATAATAGCTGGTCAATTGGCGCTTATTATGACCTGTCACCCAATTGGGAAGTCGCTATAAGATATATTGATTTAGGTGAAGGTCGAGCCGATTTAACTGCCCAAACAGTAAAAGCTGACATAGATAAATTACATCAAGATTATTCACGCTTTGTACCGGTGTTACCAAAGGGAGTGGCAGCTGAAGTAGGTTACCGACATATGCTTGATAAATCTTTAAGCACAAAGGTATTTTTAGGTGCATATCGTTATCAGTATAAAATACAAAGTAGCATCACGGATGGTGTTCGCTTAGAGTATAAAGAACACGCTACAAAACCTTACATAGGTGCTGCTGTAGGTTATTCTGTTTATAAGCAGACTGAATTATTACTAAAGTATACTTATTATAAAGTATCAAAAAATGATGTAAGTGAGTTATCAGCGGGAATAAAAGTACGCTTTTAAGTTGGTGCTGAGTGTGTTCATCGCTGCTATTAGCGGCGATGAACCGCATATTTTAAAAAGTATCGCTAAGTTGTTTTGTTTCTATTGAAGATTCTTCAGTTCGTGGTATGTTTCTCGCAATCAAAAAAACAATAGGAATTCACCCATGCCAAAGGCGAGTGATGTTAAAAAAGGGACGGCTATTGACTTTAATGGCCGTGTATTAGTAGTAAAAGATATTGTACGCTCAGTACCACAAGGTCGTGCTGGTGGTAGTTTATACCGTATGCGTTTATACGATGTAGTAACGGGTAGTAAAGTTGACGAAACATTTAAAGACAGCGATATGCTTAACCTTGCTGATTTAATCCGCCGTGAAGCCATGCTGTCGTACATTGATGGCGATGAGTATGTCTTTATGGATAATGAAGATTACACGCCTTACAATTTAAATAAAGACGCCATAGCGGAAGAAATTCAATTTGTTAATGAAGAGACCCAAGGTGTGCACGTTATTGTAATTGACGGTGCTGCAGTAGGTCTTGATCTTCCTTCCAGTGTTGAGCTTGTTGTTGAAGAAACTGATCCTTCAATTAAAGGGGCTTCAGCTAGCGCTCGCTCAAAGCCAGCACGCTTATCAACTGGCTTAACAATTCAAGTGCCAGAGCATATTTCAACCGGTGATCGTATCCGCATAAATACTGCTGAGCATAAGTTTATGGGTCGTGCTGACAAGTAAGCTGTAATGAATTGATAATTGAGAGCCGAGCTTTAAGTTGCTCGGCTTTTTTGTGTCTGATTTATAAGCACCGCCACTAAAGAATACGTTGCTTTAATTTTCGCCAGTTTAACGCTATTATATGCGCCTTAATTTTTCAGCAGTCAGATGAGCATGGTATTATTTATTTTACTTAGTGGTGTGTTTATCACACTTATGTATATTGAAACCATTAAAAAGGGTATGCCTGTTAAGCGTTGGTTATTTTTGGGTGGATTATTGGGGCCTGCAGCCTGGTGTTTATTTAATCTACATTATCGACGTGCGTTAATACGTAATATTGGTGCAAAAACGTGTCTATGGCGTGCTTAGCTAGTCGCTCTAATTAAGCTGAGTTTTGATTGGCTTTGCTGTTGTTTTAAAAATGCAGTGAATTCATCTTTTGAGAGTGGTTTAGAATAGTAATAGCCTTGTAGTGTTTCACAGTTAAGCTCTTCCAGTATACTTATTTGTGAAGCTTGTTCTACACCTTCAGCAACTACATGTAAATCCAAATTATGTGCAATAGTCACAATAGAGTCCACCATATTGCGGCCGCGTTCGGTTTTCATATCATCAATAAAGGCTTTATCTATCTTAAGCGTATTCAGTGGAAACTGTTTCAAATACGCCAGCGACGAATACCCAGTACCAAAATCATCCATAGCTAAATGAATGCCACGGGCACTTAGAGAGCGCATAATAGCAATGGCTTCTTGTGGGTCGTCCATTACCGTGCCTTCGGTGATCTCAAGCTCTAAGAAGTAAGAGGGTAATTCATTTTTTTGTAAAATCACATCTATTCGAGAGGTTAAATCGGGTAGGCTAAATTGTTTTGCTGATAAATTTACCGCAACACGAGCATTAAATAATCCAGCATCTAGCCATTGCTTTACGTCACGACAAGCTTTGTTTAAAACCACTTCACCAATTTCAATAATTTGCCCTGTTTCTTCGGCGATTGGAATAAAGACCCCAGGGCTAATAACCCCCTTTTTCGGCGTAATAAAACGCACTAACGCTTCCATTCCAGCAAGCTTACCAGTACGAATATTCATTTTAGGCTGATAATACACCTCAAAGTGATCTTCTTTTAAGCCAAAGCGCATTAGGTTTTCTATTTGTAGTCGCTTTACTGCTTGGCGATTCATGTTGTCATTAAAGAACAGGTAGCTGTTACCTTTCTTTTTCGCATGATACATGGCGGTATCGGCATTCTTTAATAGTATTTCAGGGGTGTTACCATCTTCGGGGAATAACACTATGCCAACACTGGATGTGATAGCAAGTTCATGTCCTGCCATTTTAAATGGTGTGGCTATTGCTGCTAAAAACTGTTTTGCCATGCGGGTGATGGTGAGAATATCGTTGGTGTTTGACATAACCAGCGCAAATTCGTCGCCGCCTAGGCGATAAAACACATCATTTTCACGGGTAAGCTTATTTAAGCGCATAGCAAGCTTTGCCAGTAAGCTGTCACCTAACTGATGACCCAATGAGTCATTTATCTTTTTAAAGTTATCTAAATCAAATACTAGCAAGGCATGGTGTGAATGCTCCTTTGCTAATTTTTTTAAGTCAGAAAAAAATAAATTACGGTTTGGTAAGCTGGTGGTGCGATCTCGATTGGATAAATTATTGAGCTCAGACTCCGTTTTTTTACGCTCGGTTAAATCAGAATACACCACCACGTAATTGGTAATTTGATTTTGCGCGTTTTTAATTTCATCTATCGAGATTTCAAATGGTAGTAGGGCATGGTCGCTATTACGCAGCTTTACTTCTTCTTGAATATGTTCATGCTTTCGAACGGTGTCTTTTATGGACTCTATATAGCCTCTGTCGTAACCGGCTAAATGAAATTCTTTTTTAAGGTATTGCTCTCGTACACCGCCGAACAAAGTTAAAAAGCTGGGATTAATATCAACAAGCTTAAAATCTTTATCATAAATAGCCAGTGCATCGGTAAATGATTCAACGCATTTTGCAAATAGGTTTAGTCGCTCTTCGGTTGATTTGAGCTGAGAAATATCTCTTACCGTGCCAGTCATTCGCAATGGGCTAAGGTTCGCGTCTTTTTCGATTATTTTTCCACGGTCGAGTACCCAATGCCATTTACCAAAACTATCTTTAATACGATAAGTAGCTTCGAAAAAAGTACTTTCTTCAGCAAAGTGTTTTTTTAGTAGATAATCTACATGGGTTAAATCGCGAGGGTGTATTAGGCTTTTATTCGGTGGGAATTCTACTAGATTGTTGTTATTCAGTACGTACTTGTCGTTAATACGAATAACCTTGCCGGTTTTTATATTCCAGTCCCATAGTGTGTCACCACTGCCTTCTACGGTACTTTTTAAACGCTTTTCAGATCGCTGTAATTGAGAATGTGAGCGCTTGAGAGAGTGAATAACTGTAAACAAATAAATTAACAGTAACGTCATTATTGCGCACACGCTAACGACAAGCGCATTTAAGTTCAAGCTAAACGATGACTCAAATGCACTAGCAGAATAGGTTGTGGCCAAAGTGACCAACAATAGAATGTATTTTATTATTTTTATTTTTTTCATTGTCTTACTTCTTATTTACAAAAGACAATCTAAATCAAGCGCGCGCAAGAGTCAAAGGGAATGAGAATAAAGTGGTAGATTCTCCGGTTGATTCACAGATTTAGCGCTTAAAAGCTCATATCTTGGGCGATCTGCATCAAAAATTTCAGCTGCATAGGCTTTTACATCTTCAAGCGTTAATGCGTTTAAAGAATCCAGCAGGCGTTGCTGCATATTAAACTGATGATCGCCATTGCCAATAGCAAGCCATAAACGTTGTGAACGTAAACGCAAGTTTTTGTCTTTTTCGGCAATATGCGTTGTTAGTCCATATTTTTGTTGCAGCCAGGCTTGCTCTGTTAGTTCATCAATGGTTGATAAATACTGACTGATGAACACGTTATGCCTGTGTAGTAACATGCTTGGTTCAAATTTAGGTGACTGAATATAAAAAGCAATTCCAGCACGAGTATTAAAGGGCGCATAACCGGCACCGACCAAATAACCCAATTGTTGTGTGGTTCGTAGTTCATTGAAATAATCTTGATTAATTAAGTGATTAAGCGCCATCATTTTTACTTTTTCATCAACATCATCGCTTAATGCTTGGTAGTAAATCACCATGGCATTATCGCTACAAGCGAGCTCTAATTCGTAACGAGTCACTTTAGTAATTTCAAAGAGTGGGCGCTTTAAATCTTCTATAACGGCTGACTTTTTAAGGTGCAATGCCACCTTTTTCTGAAACTCAAAGGCTTCACTTTGCTGCCAATTGCCATGTAAAAAAGACTCAACATGAAGCGCATTAAAAAACGCCTGTCTAAACTCATTAAACTGATGAAAACAGGTATCTTTAAGTGCATTTGCTAACGCGTCAGGCTGTGGGTTCCACGGCATTATCTTAGCGCCTAATATACTAAAGAGCTCACTAACAGGTTTATTTTGGTTACTATTGCGCCAATGCCTTACCAGTTGCTTTTTATATTCAGCAAAGCGTTTAGCACAAATTTTTACGTTAAATAGTGCATCAATTAGTTGATCAACCAGCTCAAGTTGGCTTGAAGATAGCCCCGCAGTATGCAAGGTTAAGCCACCTTGGTGAGATGTTAAGTGATAACTTAAGCCCGCGAGCTCAGCTGGATAAAACTGCTCGCCAACACTATCCATAAACAAATCAGAAAACAATCGAGTCAATGCCATATGCTTTACATCTTTAACTGCAAAGTCAGAGTCCATGGCTAAATAAAAATGCCCTTTGGCCACTCTGAAGGTGGCATCTTGTTTAAACCAAAAGTCAAAGCCAGCTTCTTTTACCAGCAACGTTGGATGAGCTTGATGCGACTCTATTGGATATAAAACAACATCTTTAGCTAAATAAGGATTTGCGGTAGGTAATAACATTTCACCCTGTGGCTGACTAATTTGTGCCAACGCTTCGAGCCAATGCAGTGACAATTTTTCAATTTTATACGGTGTGTTATACCAAGCAGATGTGTGTTCAGGCTCTACGCCCGGATGAATCAGCACTAAGCGCATATTGTGAGGGGTTAACCATTGCATCGCCATTTCATGAGTGGTGGCTTTAAAGCCTTCCATTAAATAGTCGCCCTGTAAGTAATTAACTTCATCGTAATGTTGCATGTTAATACTTAAATTACTGACCCAGTCAATCAGTCGAGATTTTTCTTGGTTATCAAATGCGATCTGTAGCAGTTTTTGTTTATCTTGGTACAAGCGAGGCAGTTTGCTGATGTTGTTATTTATTAGGCAAATGTATTCAAATACCATTTCAATAATTTCTTCGTAGTATTCAATGCCTTCATCGGTCAGCGCCATACTAATATTAAAATCTTTAAAGTTACTACCGTTGATGCCACCTCCGGCAGAAAGAGCATTGATCCAACCTTGTTCTTTAAGTACTGAATATAGCGAGCCTTGCCCTTCGTATCCTAGTAAATGGGCAATAAAACTAACTGTTTTATGACGGTAAAAATCGTCTATGTTTGGCATGGCAAAGCTAATAATCAGCTTTTGTACGTGTTTGTGTGGCTCTATATGAAGCAACTTACCTAAGTCTTGGCTGCGATAAAGTGGCGCTTCTATAGGTGGCTTTAATTTACCTTTTCTGCCTTTAATTTGGCAAAAATACTGAGTAGCCCATTTCTCAAGTATATCTAATGATTCATTGGCACAAATCACTAGAGTCATCCATTGAGCTTGGTAATGCTGATTAAAAAAATCGCGTAATTCATCACTAATACAGCGTTGTCTATCGGCTAACGTTTGTAAGTTGCCTACGGAAAATTTAGCAAATGGGTGTGCAGGGTTAACAGTTTCTTTATGTACTTGATAGATACGTCGGCCATCATCTTTAATCTTTAATTTAAACTCAGCCTCAATGGCATTTCGTTCTTTTTCGGTTTCTGCGGGATCCAAGCTGGGCGCTATAAAAAAACGGCTAAATTGCGCTAACGCCGATTCAATATGATTGTTATTAATATCAAAAAAGTAGCAGGTATGTTCCGTGCCAGTCCAGGCATTGGTGTTACCACCAGATTGAGAGACAAAATTATTAAAGCTACCGGATTCAGGATACAGATCAGTGCCTAAAAACAACATATGCTCTAAAAAATGCGCTAAGCCCTGTCTATCAAGAGGATCGTCAAAGTGACCAGCGTTAACGGCCATAGAGGCTGCCGCTTTTGCTGAGTCCTGATCGCGCACTAAAAGCACTTTTAGACCATTGTCCAGTGTTAGTGTGCGGTAAGCTCTGTTATCATTGGTGCTGATTTTCAAATGATGCTCCTGAAACTAAACGTATAATTGTTAACAACAGATGATAACTTCAGGAATGCGATGCTATTTACCTGAACATCATGAAAGAACTATTTTAAGAAAATAAATAGGTTTGAGTTATTAATATAGCGGAAATTCGAGCAAATTGGCTACTGTTTTATATTCTTTAATTGGTTGATTTTTTATGAAAACAATCTTGATAATGCGTCATGGTGAAGCAACACCAATGCACTCTGATGATGTCAGTAGAAGTTTGACTTCTGTGGGTCAGCAACAAGCTGAAAAAATGGGGCTATGGTTGCAAAAAATGCACGCTCCCAGTGGCTTGTTAGTTAGCCCTTATGTTAGAGCGCAGCAAACCGCTGAGGCTGTTAAAAAAAGTAATCACTTTTTATTTGAAGAAACCTGTCACGATATTATTCCTGAAGGGAACCCTCAGGTTGCAGCAGATTATTTAGAAACGTTAATTGCCCTTCACCCAGAGTGCGATACCTGGCTGGTTGTTGCTCATATGCCTATGGTGAGCTATTTGGTTGATCAGCTATGCGCGGGTAACATGCCAATTTTTGACACCGGTGCAGTTGCCCAAATTAGTTATGATGATAGTCAGCAACGCAGTGAATATTTGAATATTTATTCCTCAAACAATGTCGATATTTAATATTATAGGCTGTTTTCATTACGATTATATCTACGTATAAAGCCTGCTATTTTATTAAATAGCAGGCTGATATCAGTTGTTAGGCTTAAGTTTTGAGCGTTATATTGATGAATAACATGACATGTGTAGCATGCTCCTTGGCTTGGATAGCAAACAGTTATATTTAAAGTCGCGTCATCGACACCATATACAACTAGGGGCGGCAAGTTGTTAATGTTTTGAGTTGTTTATCCTTTTGATTAAAAATATGGCAAGTACGAAAGCTATCTTTAACTGTAATATGAAGTGTTGAACCATCTCCATTAGGTGGTGGTGTTCCTCCAAAGTGAGGGCCTTTTGATATATAACAATTACCGCTGTCAGAAAACATGGCTAATGCTGTATCTTCAGAGTTTCGAATTAATTTTTGCCAGAAGTTAACATCTCCTTGCTGTGTGGGAAATTGTGCTTTTTCACTTACAATACAAGCGGCATAACCGCTAATAGAAAATAAACTTACTGTAAGTACAATAATTAGTTTAAGTATTTTTAATTTATAGGCTTTCATAATAAATTCCTGTTAGATATGTTTAGGCGCTAATTCAACGAAATTGATATTAGTACATTTCATTTATAAATAGCGCTGTTGATATTAATACTATTGTTTAACTGAACTTTGCGTAGTCACTTTGGCATCGTCCCAGCGCTGAGTTTTGTTGCAGCTTGTTATTTGCATATTTAACATGCTCACGGTCTTCTGAGGCCAAGCAGATTACTGTATTACATAATTGACAGCTAAATCGTTCACCCTTACATAATGCATCTAAGTTAATAGTAATCGTAGAGTGCTGACAGTGAGGGCAGTTAATCGTATTTGTAAGGTTCATAACATTTCCTTAAAATAAGCGCCTTAATAACTAAGGCGCTAAGTTTTAGTTACTAAGTCGCTTCTTTAGATTGAGTCTCACCAGTAATCATGATTGGTTGAATTGCAGCCGTATAAGCTTGAATAATTGTTGTTACACCTTCAGGCAAGGGAAGTTGTCCAGCATTAACTGCCACGGTGTATTTTGCAGAATTTGATTTCTCATAATGTTCTTTATCGGACGAGGATGATTGACTTGTCGATTTAACTGAGCCTTCAACTTTAGCTGAAAAGCCCATATAACTAAACCCAGCTTCAAAGCTCCCGCTGGTTTCCTTATTCTGGCTGCTAGATGTTTCTGTATCATGTGAAAATGAGCTCTTTACCTCCATTTCAAAGTTCACATCAACATTTTTCACGGCTAACGAGTTTAGAGGTAAAATTGTTAGTAAAGGTAGATTTAGAGTAGAAGTTGCAGGCTCTAGTGCTTTACCTGTTTTCTCATTAATGACGGGTCGAGTAACTTCAAGTTTAACCATAATGGGTTTGCGTATACCGCTGGTTTTGTCGTCTTTAGAGAGTGGTTGGAAACAGGTTTCTAATAGAAACCGGGTTTGTGATATTGCCATATTGGCATTGGCATCTGCTGCTGCATTTAAAGGGGCACCAATGAGTGACTTCATTGGTAAACCTGAAAATTGTTGTGCCATACTTACTAATGCATTTTCCATAATATTATCCTTTTACAAGTATTTTTACCCAGGAATTTGCGCCCTGAGTGAACGCTCATAACCCTCAATAAGCTTTTGAAGGCCTTCAGGAGTTTCACCTCCTTGAAGTTTGATTTCGATTTCCACATTAGACGTATTTCTTTGTTCCGATTTGGAAAAAAGATTTCGCTGAGTTTGCTTTGGAAATGCGACGAATAATTCATTTTCATCATTAGCAGTCACTTCTAGGTTTGTTTTAATACTTACTTCTTGTATTTTTGGAGAGCTAATAGGGGTGAGAGTAATAAGTGGAACATCTACATAACTAATTTTAGGCCCGTTATGGTCTTTATCTGGAAAGGCCATCAGCATTGTTTTTGGTTTTAGTACACGTTTTATGTCACTATTTGCAGCTAAATTATCATTATGCTCTTTTAAGATATTAAGTGCTGATTCGGTATCATCACTGTCTATAAATGATTTAACCTTTTGAATAGAATCCTCATCAAGATCGGTTGCTTTGGTTTTAGGCACTTCAATAATTTCGAAAAACTTATTGATATGCTTTATACCTTGGGCTTCAACCTCGTTTGCTGCTTGTTTGATACTCGAATGAAGTTCATGTATCAGCGATCTAAATTTAATCATCTTTATACTCTGTTAGTGACTTTGTAGTGATAGTTATAGGCACTAAAAGAAAATAAATTAATAAGAGTTGATCCTATGAACGCTTCGAAATAGCAATCTTTTTTCGTACGGTAGATATAGTTCGCTGGCTTACTCCAAAAACTCTAATGAGTTCATCATTTTCCATGCCATTTTTAATAGAGTTTTCATAAGCTATTTTCCGCAGCAGACTAAAAATACCCCAGCGATTAGGAATTTCAATATAACCAGAAGAATCAGCTAAAGAACAAATTTTCGTATAGCGAATATCAGTCAAGATGATCCCCAAGTGCTCTTCTAGCTTTGATTTATCTTTACCTAGATAAATCTTTTTACCACCATGCTTGCCAATAAATTCGTAAAACTCCATTGCTGTGAATGGCTCAACAAGTTCAGATAAGAAAAAAGGCAGTCTAGCAAGCACTTCTGTTTGGTTTTCTTCGTAAAATGTATTTAACTCATTCATATGGTTAATTTTATTTGTATAGATAACTCCGAAAATTTCGTAATGCATCCTTTGCAACTCCAGCTAACTAGGCCTATTTCAAAGAAGTAAGCTTTAAATTATTGTATCGACACTGTATTTGTAGTTATCAGTAACTAAGAAGCACATAAGAACCATTCATATGATTGTTAACGGTTTGATTATTATATGTATACTTTAAATTGGCATTTTTTTAGGTAATCAGGGGGCTTGGAAGGTAGGTTTTTTATTATGTCGCTTTATAGACAATCGATTGATGTTGCTATTACAGCAGCACTGTTAACCACATGCTAAAACTCAGCACACTTAATACTGTAGATAAAACCACTGCACTGGCAAGGGTATCTTGGTGTTGTTTTATTTGGCATGAAATTAAATAGGCATTAACGCCCAACGGCGATGCACTTAATAATACCAGTACCTTTAACAGTGACTCATTAAGTGCAAATACGTGTGTGCCTAGCAATAACACCAAGGCAGGTAACATGACTAACTTTAATAGGCTGGCAATGGCTGTTGCTTGCCAGTTATCGCTAATTTTATAAAAAGCTAAGTTAGCGCCCAACACAAATAACGCACAAGCAATAGCGGGTTCGGCTAAAAGCGCTAAGCCACTAGTTAAGTCAGCAAATAAAGTAACCCCTGCCAAATTAACCAATAAACCAGTGCTAATACTTAACACCACTGGATTGAGTAGCATATTTTTGGAAAATGTTGACCAGGAAAACACATGACTGGCGTTGTTTGCACTAATTAAAAAAGTAAGGGTGAATAATAACGCGCTATGAAAGGTAATGATCATAAAAATAATGCCCATCATTTGCTCGCCTAATGCGGCAATAATAATAGGTAACCCCACCAATACAGTATTGGAATAGCTACTGCCAAGGGCAAACACGCTATGGCGTTCGTATTGAAGTTGTTTAGAGAGAATGTAGCGGTCAATAACTAGGGCAAAGAGGTAAATTAAAATAACCGGAATGTAAAAACTTAAAAAGCCATTTAAGCTGACACTAGTTTGTAAGTCTGCTTTGCCCATATTTAAAAATAAAAAGCTCGGCACACTAATATAAAAAGTAAACTTACTTAATCCTTCTATATGAATTCGCTCTAAAAAGCCACTGCGGCTAGAAATGTAGCCACATAGCACAATAAATATCAGCGGGAATATAATCGAAAATATATGCACTAAAAGGCTCTTGTTGATTAGGGTCTGTTGACCTTTTAAGGTTAAATTTGCAGCAGCCTGTTTGGTATTTAGGCAAGGCAGAGCCTATGTGGTGTGGTTATTCCCCATAAATAGGCGATAACACAGCATTAATGCCAAACAGGCGCTGCCCTTTGGGTTCTGCCTAGGGGCGATTTACTCTTTGTTGCTCGGTTTTGACTTAGCCCACTAGGTTACAAACCTCGCGCCGCGATTAAATCGCCCCTAGCTTGAACAAATTTTAATCCGCAAAGGTCAACAGACCCTAGCGTCTAAACTCATCACTTTGCGGTAAATTAATTAATATCAGTACTGCACCTTTACCGCCATATTCAAGCGGAGCTTGATGCATAGCAATAACGTCGGGGTGTTGCACTAAATATTGCGGCACTTTATGCCTGAGGATATGGCCGCCAATTCCGTGTACAACGCAGGCACAGTAGTAATGCTTTTTTTACACTCATGAATAAGTCCTGCGAGTTCATCTTTGGCCACTTCTTTATTCAAGCCATGCAGGTCTAGGGTTAAATCAGGTATAAAATCCCCTCGGCGAAGTTGTTTAGCTAAAAAACGATCCTGACCCTGTTGCACATAATTAACAGTACCGTTAGTGTCTATATCGGGCACATATTCATCAGAAAAGAAAAATTCTGATTGTTGTTGCTTTTTTTGCTGGGCAAATTGCTTCGCTTGTGACACTTTAGGTTTATTACTAAAACGGTGAGTGTCTTGTTTGAACACGCGCGCACCACTGATACTTTGACGAAACAAGTCAATGTCATCAGGACTAATTAGGCTGTTAGAGTGGGGATCTTTTTTCATAGCGGCAGTCTAAACAAAAAAGTGGTAAAAATCGAGTAAAAAGGTGTGATACCCAAGCAGCTTTGCGGTGCGTAGTACAGCTCCAATAAGGTTAGTTTAAAAGCGATTTATACTGCGTTATTGATTTGAACAACAGAGTGACTATTACACTTGCAATCAATGCCTTGTTTAAATTACCTTTAATTCTAACTGTCACTCGCACCTAGAGGTGGCTTGGGTATACAATAGGGCAATCATGGGGCCCATAGTTGTGCCCCGATTGAGTTTATTTTTTGAAAGTAGCAGGCAGATAAGACTGATGAGTGAATTACTAATAGAAGAAGCAACCCTGGATGAAGCTGTTGCAGAACTTTCAACCTTACATGATTGGCTTCGTTGGACGACTAGTCAATTTGCAAGTAGCGGTATTTTCTTTGGTCATGGCACCGATAACGCATGGGATGAAGCGGTAAGTTTGTTATTACCAGCGCTTAGTTTGCCAATTGATGCACCCAAAGAGCTGATGCATGCCCGTTTAACCAGCACTGAAAAAAACCGTTTAGCAGGCTTAATTGCCGAGCGCATTAACGATTTCACTCCAGTTCCATACCTGACCAACATTGCATGGTTTGCCAATATGCCATTTTATGTGGATGAACGAGTATTAATTCCTCGCTCGCCTTTTGCTGAGCTTATTATTAATCGTTTTACACCTTGGCTAGAGCAGCCAGAATCAGTAGGGCGTATTTTAGATTTATGTACGGGCTCGGGTTGTATTGCGATTGCATTGGCACAAGCATTCGAAAATGCGCAAGTTGATGCGGTTGATATTTCCTATGAAGCCCTTGAAGTGGCTAATATCAATATCACCGATTACCAACTAAGTGAGCGCGTATTACCGATTCAGTCTGACGTATTCAGTGGTGTACCTGGGCAAAAATACGACTTAATCGTAGCAAACCCTCCGTACGTTGATGCTGAAGATATGGCTGATTTACCACGTGAATTCCATCACGAGCCAGAGCTTGGGTTAGCATCGGGTCACGATGGCCTTGATGTAACACGTACTATTTTAGATCAAGCCAGTGAGCATCTAACAGATAACGGTTTGTTATTTGTCGAAGTAGGTAACTCTATGGTACATATGGATGCGCTGTATCCAGGCGCACCATTTGAATGGATTGAGTTTGAACAAGGCGGATTAGGGGTGTTTGTTATTAGCAAGCAACAACTAGATGCCTACTTTGCACAGTAATAATTAATACTAGCCATTCATCCCAAATGGCTGGGCAAATAATAGCCGAGTTAATCCTCGGCTATAGTCATTAGGAATGAGGAAAGTTAATGGCAGGTAATAGCATAGGGCAGTTATTTAAAGTGTCCACCTTTGGCGAAAGCCACGGCGTTGCATTAGGCGGCGTAGTGGACGGTACGCCCGCAGGCCTTGAGATAACAGAGGCCGACATACAACACGATTTAGACCGTCGAAAGCCTGGGCAAAGTCGCTATACCACGCAGCGCCGTGAGAGCGATCAAATTAAAATTTTAGCGGGCGTTTTTGAAGGTAAAACCACCGGTACTAGCATTGGTTTATTAATTGAAAATACCGATCAACGTTCACAAGATTATGGCAAAATTAAAGACGTATTTCGTCCAGGTCATGGTGATTATACCTACTGGCACAAATACGGCCTACGCGATTACCGTGGTGGTGGCCGCTCATCTGCGCGTGAAACCGCTATTCGGGTTGCCGCAGGCGCCATTGCTAAAAAGTATTTAAAACAATTTCATGGTATTGAAGTACGTGCGTGTTTGAGCCAACTAGGGCCAATTAAAGCCGAAAATTACGATTGGGATGAGGTGGAAAACAACTTATTCTTCTTCCCTGATGCAAGTAAGCTTGAAGCACTTGACGAGTATATGCGCGAGCTAAAAAAACAAGGCGACTCAGTGGGTGCCAAGGTAAAAGTAGTGGCTAAAAATGTACCTGTTGGCTTAGGTGAGCCCGTATTTGATAGGCTAGACGCTGAACTTGCACACTCCTTAATGAGTATTAACGCAGTTAAAGGCGTTGAAATTGGTGATGGCTTTGATGTGGTTCAGCAAAAAGGCTCAGAGCATCGTGATGAGTTAACCCCTGAAGGATTTACCTCAAATCATGCCGGCGGCGTGCTTGCAGGTATTTCAACGGGGCAAGATATAATCGCATCAATTGCGCTTAAGCCAACATCAAGTATTACTATTCCCGGTAATAGTATTAACACCGAAAATGAAGCGGTTGAGATGATCACTAAAGGTCGTCACGATCCTTGTGTAGGCATTCGTGCTATTCCGATTGCTGAGGCTATGATGGCCATTACTTTAATGGATCATTTACTTCGCCAACGCGGTCAAAACCCACATGTACACCACGAACATGGGCCAATTAAAGGCGCTATTTAAGCGCCTTTAATTATAATAAATGCGGCTGATACTTGATGCCGCATTTACATAACTGACTATACTTAAATACGGTCAATGGCTTGTTTCGCAACCATATAGAGCTTTTTAATCATTAAACCTAACACCCAACGGATAAATTGAGTTGTGAGCTCTACTACCTCATATGACGCTTTACCTACAAAAGCAAGCATATGGCCAATTAAACCCTTTAACTCTTCTGTGAGCTCTACAAACTTAACCACAGATTCATGTAAGCATCGTGCTAAAATATCATAAAAAGTTAACCCAACGCTAAGACCTGCTTGTGCAGAAATAAAGGCGTATTGGCCAGTTTTCTTTAAAAAAGTAATTAAGCCATCGGTAATAATTCGCTGCCATCTAAGTGAGAATGTCACGTTATAGCGCAGAGCATATTTTAAAACAGTATGATTATAGTGAAGAGTTTTTAGTGAACTTTCCATGCTTTCATAATCATCGAACGCAGCCACAGTATTGACATAGCCGGGTGCACTTTTTTCCATGGAGTGTGCGGCAAGGCTAAAAAAAGATCCCTCATTCATCGCCGTTTGGTATTCGCTTGAGGTATGACTAAACGGCCAAGCTGGTACACATGGTACAGGATCTGCACCGTGCGTTACACGGTACTGGCCAACATTGTGTGCAGCTGAATGTACCGAATGATTTAGCACAACCCTTGGCGCACCAAAGGTATATAAATTAGTGGGAATACCTTGCTCACTTGCCCATATTGCTGATAGTTGGGCAATCGCACCACCTAAGCTATGACCAACAAGGTGCAAACATTTAGGTTTATGTTGCTTGACATAACTTGCAAACATCGGCTTCATGCTGGTAAAGGCTTTCTCAAAACCAGAGTGCACCTCTAAGTTTTTAGGGCCATGGGTAATGGCTACGTTTAGGTTTGTTAGCCAATCGGCGCAGGAGGTAAATACGGTGCCACGTATACCAATAATATGGTGGCCTTTAAATTGTTGTGATGCACCTTCTGCAGTCAAAGCGAAACCTGTAGTTCGGTTTAGGAGTTGATTGATTAAGCCACCACTAACACCTTTGATTTGGTTGTTGGTGATTTTAAAGTTTCTGACAAAATCGTTGTGAAACTCGCCATTGAAATCATAACTTTTTTTGATATCGTAAACTCTATTAGCGACAGTAGCAGCCGTGCTTGGTGATATTCTATTATTCATAGTTCAACCTTTTTCCCTGTAAAACGTTCTGTTAGATTATTCAAATCGCCATTATGAATTTCATACTTTTCCTGACCATTCTCCATAATCCATGTGGGAATGTAATCTTCGTCCCATGTGCAAATACTTGTCGCAACTCTATTAAGGTGTTTATTAATATTATTCTTAAATTCAAATCTTACTAATGGATTAGTTAGTTCACAATTTAGAAATTTTAATTTATCTGTGTACTCAGGAATTTCGTATATATCAGGCTGAGTTGCTCCCCATAAACCAATGATAGAATTATCATCTTGTTCTATAACAATTTTTTGGTGTACGCGGTCTTCGGAAATTAATTTATTCGGAATAGAGGAAAATATTGTTTTTCTTGGGAAATGGAAGTGACCATCTTCATCTGTAATAGTTGTGTCTAAACGTTCTACCCCGTCTATATAGGTTAGTGCACGTATTATTTCTAAGTCCGCAATGGGAATTCCATTTTTTGTAACAATCCCATTGACTTCAGGGCTTAAAAATACTTCTTTTTTCTTTTTGAACCAGCTAAACATATCTTCTCCTTGACTAATGGCTGGGAAAATAATCACACAAACAAGAATTAATAAGATAATGAATCGAGGGCTATAGCTAGATTTATTCATAGGCAATCCTTGCGTATTTTTATGGAACTCTAATTGAGAATAAAACACATGTAAAGTGAAATGCCCACTTTTTTAACCTTTCAGAGAGCCTGTAATTTGAGCAGCCAGATTTAGAAGTTGATTGATTAAGCCACTACTAACACCTTTAATTTGGTTGTTGGTGATTTTAAAATCTCTGTCAAAACTTTGTCCTAATTCCTCTTTAAATGACGAAGAGGTTCTTATATCGTAAACTCCGGTCGCTATAGTGGCAGCTATATTTGGGGGTAATATTACTTGGACTTTTTCCATGTTAATCCTCCTTGATGTTACGTTCAGTTAAGTTATTAAAATCACCATTATTAATTCTATACTCTCTATCTCCGTCATATAACCAATATGGCATATAGTCTGTTTCCCAACGACAAATACTCGATGCTACATAATTTAAGTGTTCGTTATTATTTTTTTTAAATTCAAAAGCAACGCGTTTATTAGTTAATTCACACTCTAGGAATGCTAATTTTTCACTATACTCGGGGATTTCTTTAATTCCTGATTGGTTTGCAACCCATAATGGAATTAAAGTGCTTTCGCTTTCAATAAATATTTCTTGCGAAACGCGGTTTTCAACTATTAGCTTATTGTGTACTGAGGAAAGGATCGTTTTTTTGGGAAAGTGAAAACGTCCATTTTGATCTGTGCTTGCAGTATCTCGGTGGACTTTTTCATCTATGTAGATTAATGATCGTATTATTTCTAAGTTGGCAACTGGTGTGCCATTGTCTGTAACAACACCATTGACTTCAGGGCTTAAAAATACTTCTTTTTTCTTTCTGAACCAGCTAAACATATCTGCTCCTTGACTAATGGCTGGGAAAATAATGACACAAGCAAGAATGGGTAAAATAATCAATCGAGGGCTATAGCTAGATTTATTCATAGGCAATCCTTGCATATTATTGGACTTTAAAGATGAGAGTACACTATTTAAAATGAATCTACAGTAAGCTTTTATATAGCCTCGAACTTTGATACTTTTAGTGTAAAGTAGTGCGTTTAGTATATACAGGCTATACATCTTTATTGCCGCTCAATAATTTAAATGTGCTCAGCGCACCTAAAAATAAGAGAGCTGTTATTATGCAAAAAAACAATCAAGCTTCCATCTCACAAACTGAATATAAAGCCACCATAAAACGGCTCGAAGAGTTTAGCCGCTTTACCGATAGCAGCATTGGTATTCCGTTTACTAAATTTAAATTTGGTGTAGAGTCGCTGATTGGGCTTTTACCTGTGATGGGTGATTTAGCAGGGCTTATTTTGTCTGGCTATGTACTAATTGAAGCGCAGCGCTTAGGTGTTAGCAAGCGAGTAAAAAGCCGTATTATTATAAATATGTTGATTGATTTTGTTGGCGGGCTCATTCCATTTTTTGGAGATATTTTTGATGCTATATTTAAAGCAAATACGCGTAACACCCGCATACTTAAAAAAATTTAACAGATAAGCTAACCACAAACCCATAAACATTATTAGTTTAAAGTGTGTAATTAGCCCTGTTATTAACTATTTATTTGGCATCAAAAAAGTACTTAGCGAGTATTTCTTTTTGTTGACCAAACTGATCAGACACTCCAATTCCAATCCCAATTATTTCCCCTTCTGCTTGCGGTGGCTCAGCTTGCATGACTTTATTAAACGCATCCAATGCAGGGTTTTGCTCATTTGCAAGTAGGGTTAAATGCGGCTGAAAATTCTGAAATACATTTGGGCTGCCATAACGTTCAAAAGCCACGAGTTTATTAGGGTAATGCTTTACCCAACTTGGCACTAGCGCTTGATGATCGCGAAGCGGCTCAAGCTTAAGGGTCACCTCGTCGGCTAAGCGTTGTAACTGATATGATTTTTCTAATTTTATAAATGCCCAATTACTTGGTGACACACTAAATCCATTGGCTTTTATCTCAAACGACTGATGATCTTTTACAATACGCTCTACCACTTGCTTAATTTCGTTTTGTGCTTCAGGTGGGTAATCCGTTAAATACAAGGTGGCATGTACGGGTAACCCTTGTTGGTAAAACGTAGTAATTTGGTGCGTAGCCAATTCATCGCTGGTTTTAGCGACTAGCTCAACGATAGGCTTAGAAGGAATAGCAAATACGTTAATACTTATGCTTTTTGCATAACTGCTGGCAGAAGTAGCCAACAGTGTTAAAAAAGTAAAAGAGATAAATAGCCACGATAAAAAGCTGTGTTGTTTAACCATAAGAGTGAGTCAATTCAGGTTTTTGGTTGGCATATGGTAAGCGTAATTAAGCGTTCAGTAAATAAAGTATGGTAAGGAAGCCTTAATTAATGCATCGCTAATTTTTTACTTTGTAGATAAAAGTACGTACAATTCGCTTCGTTTTTAGTGTGCTTTATACTAATTCCATCTGTCTTTAAAGCACCGGGTTCAAACGAGTATACGAAGTATTTATGCACCAAGTAGCTGATCTAATTTCTATTTTCGAACACACTTTTTACCAAAGCTATAACACGCGTTTGGTAAAAGGTGAGCATGAGCCTATTTACATTCCCGCAAATGATATAACCCCGTATCATCAAATTGTGTTTGCCCATGGTTTTTATGCCAGTGCATTGCATGAAATAGCCCATTGGTTAGTGGCAGGCTCGCAACGCCGTTTAAGTGAAGATTATGGTTATTGGTATTGCCCTGATGGGCGCGATGCTACACAGCAAGCGGAGTTTGAATCAGTAGAGGTAAAACCTCAAGCAATAGAGTGGGCATTGAGTGTGGCTGCTGGGTTTGATTTTAACGTATCGGTAGATAATTTAAATGGAGAGCAAACTTGTCGATTTGCGTTTCAATCGCGTGTTCATGCAAAGTTATTAGAGTTGTTGCAAAACGGGTTTAATCCAAGAACAACCTTATTATTAAAAGCACTGTGTAAATTTTATAACACCACGTGGCCATTACATGCTGCGCAGTTTTCATGGCATTCTCCCGAGGAGCTAAAAGATGCAGTTTAAGTTAGGGTTGATTGTAAATCCAGTCGCAGGACTCGGTGGTAGTGTGGCGCTAAAGGGCAGTGATGGCGAAGAGACCGCTGCTAAAGCCATTGCATTAGGCGCAGAGCCTAAGTCAAATAGCCGCACTAAAGCTGCACTTGAAGTGCTTATACCTCATCAATCAAACATTACTATTTATACTGTTAATGATGAAATGGGGGAGCAAACAGCAAAAGCGCTGGGCTTTAATACGCAAGTGGTATATCAAAGTAACTCACCCACAACCAGTGACGATACCGAAGCTGCAGCTCGTTTATTACAGCAACAAGGTGTTGATTTAATCTTATTTGCTGGTGGCGACGGAACAGCGCGCAACATTTGCCATGCTGTAGAAGACTCGGTACCCGTATTGGGCATTCCTGCTGGATGTAAAATTCATTCCGGCGTGTATGCCATTACCCCAAAAGCCGCAGGCCGTGTAGTTGAAATGCTGGTAAAAGGTGAGCTGGTAACATTAAGCGATGCTGATGTGATGGACATTGATGAAGTGGCTTTTCGCCAAGGAACAGTAAAAGCAAAACGTTATGGTGAAATGCAAGTGCCAAGTGAAGTGCGCTATGTACAAGCGGTTAAAAATGGCGGTAAAGAAACTGACGAGCTGGTGCTAGCAGATATAGCTGCTTATGTTGTTAGTGAAATGGATGCCGATAGCCTCTATGTCATGGGTAGTGGCTCTACCGTTGGCGCAGTGATGGAAGAGATGGGGCTTGAAAACACCTTACTCGGTGTTGATTTAGTTGAAGATCAAGCTTTAGTAGGGCAAGACCTAACAGCCCAGCAACTTCTTGAACTTACCAAAGAACGTGAAACAAAGTTAGTGATCACTCTAATTGGCGGCCAAGGGCATATTTTTGGTCGAGGAAATCAACAACTCAGTCCTGCGTTAATTAAAGCGATAGGCCGCGATAATATTATTGTTGTGGCTACTAAAACAAAATTACAGGCTTTAAATGGCCGACCGCTGATTTGTGATACCGGTGATAGCAAATTAGATGATGAATTAAGCGGTTATATACGTGTAACCAGTGGGTTTAACGACCATATTATGTATGCAGTAGGTCATCAAGATGGGCTGCACCCAGAGGAGAAGTAACACATGAGTTTAGTAAATTACATAGATGCTGCGCAGCAATATTTTGATGATTTAGTGATAAAAGCCACCGATGACGAGTTATTTGCCGGCGGTTATTTACGCGGCCACTTTGATTTAGCCGTAGGTTATGCACAAGTTGAAGAATTAAATCTAGAAGTTGCCGAACTAAACGACACGGTTGAAAAAAGCTTAGTAAAAGCTTATCGCAACGGCGAACTTAATGAAGACGATAAAGCACTCGTAGTAAGAATATGGGATGAAGTAAAAGCACTCGCATAAGCTTTTTTTATTCATTAATAATAGCGCGGCCACTGAGCCGCGTTTTTTTGTGCCTAAAAAAGAACTTGTTTATTCAGTTAAAATTTACCTCATTCCTTAGATACGCTAAAGTAGCGTAGTCTAAATTCTAGGGAACAAGTGAAATGAATAACAATAATGATGCGACAATGCCAACGGGCATAGTTGCGCGATTTTTAAATTTTGTTGAGCGGGTAGGGAATAAGCTTCCTGATCCAGCAATTATCTTTTTGTTTGCCATGTTATTAATCTGGTTTTTATCTTGGTGGTTTTCAAGCGTCACATTTGATGCAATAGACCCTCGTACTGGCGAAGCCATTATCATTAATAACATGCTTGCCAGCGATTCGTTGGCCACCTTTTTATCTTCTATGGTAAAAACATTCACTGGTTTTGCGCCACTGGGTGTAGTACTGGTTGCTATGCTAGGTGTGGGCGTTGCAGAGCATTCGGGCTTTATTAATACCGGCCTTAAATTAATGCTCAAAGTAACGCCTAGAAAATTACTAACACCCTCAATTATTTTGGTAGCTATTGTGAGCCATACGGCTACCGATGCAGGGTATGTGCTGGTTATTCCACTTGCTGGGGTAATATTTTTTGCAGCAGGTCGTCATCCGCTTGCCGGTATTGCAGCGGCATTTGCAGGGGTTAGCGGTGGCTTTGGCGCTAACTTTATTCCATCTGGGATTGACCCGTTACTGCAAAGCTTTACGCAAAGTGCAGCACAAATTATTAATCCAACAATGAGCATTAACCCGCTTAATAACTGGGGCTTTGCTTCAGCATCAAGCTTATTTATTGTAATGTTAGGCTGGTACATCACCGATAAAATTATTGAACCACGTTTAAAAAATTCACCAGTTGATGGCGAAACTCAAGACCTACCAGCATTTGAAGATGCCCGTAGTGACGAAAAGCGCGCCTTTCTTATTGCTAGTTCCGTAATGATTGCAGGTATTGCGTTATTAGCGTATGTATCTGCACCCGCTGATTCAGCGATGCGCAGCAGCGATGGCTCGTTAACAAACTTTAGTTCACCACTAATGCAGTCAATAGTGCCGCTAATCTTCTTACTGTTTTGGATCCCAGGCGCAGTATATGGTTTTACCGTAGGCACCTTTAAAAGCTCTAAAGACATGATAGATGCGATGAGCAAAGCCATGAATGGTATGGCGTATTACATTGTTATGGCATTCTTTTGTTCATTATTTATTGCTGCATTTAGTAAATCAAACCTAGGTGCCTTACTGGCAATTGAAGGGGCTCAGGTATTAAAAGCAATGGAATTACCGAGCTCTGTAACGGTAGTAGGGATTATTTTCCTAACCGGTTTTGTAAACTTGTTTGTTGGTTCAAGCTCGGCTAAGTGGGCACTATTAGGTCCGGTATTTGTACCTATGCTAATGCAACTCGGTATTTCGCCAGACTTAACGCAAGCGGCTTATCGCGTGGGTGATTCAAGCTCTAATATTATCACCCCGCTCATGCCATACTTCCCGCTGGTGGTAGTGTACTGCCAAAAATACGTTAAAGGCACAGGCATTGGTACGCTTATCGCGATGATGCTACCGTATTCAATCGCCTTTATGATTGGCTGGAGTATCTTCTTGCTTGGCTACTGGGCACTCGGTATCCCATTAGGACTTGATGCTAGCTACGTGTATCCAGCAGTCGCGCCTTAACAAATATAATCGCTATAACAAAGTAGAAGCCCCACCATGAACTGGTGGGGCTTTTTTGTATATTTTACAAAGAAGCTTGAGATATCAAAGGCTAGTGGGGGGCACGAGGTACGAGCTGCGGGGAGCGGGCTAAGTGAATTATTTACAAATAGGTGTAGATACACTGCACTTTAAAGCTCATAAAAGTTGGCTGCGCATTACGGAGATTAAGCTAACCTGATACCTAATACCTGAATTCTAGGCACAAAAAAACCTTGGCACTTTCGTGGCAAGGTTTTTTTACTAAAGAGTTGTTGCTTACTTAGCGGTGAAGCTAACTGGGCGACGTTCTTTACGAGGGCCGCTACGCTTATCAGGGCGTTGACCCTCTTTATTAAAGCTACGCTTCTTGTCACCAGCAGGGCGTTCAGAACGCTCGCCGCGTGGCTCAGAAGGGCCTTGATCTTGTGTTAATGTCATACCCATTGGGCGTTTACAAATAAACACTTTTTGGAAGTGATCAAGTACATCTTTAGGCATGTTTTGCGGTAATTGTACCGTACTGTGACTGTCGTGAAGACGAATGTCACCGATAAACTTGCTAGAAATGTCTGCTTCGTTAGCAATTGCGCCAACAATGTTCTTAACCTGAACACCATGCTCACGACCTACTTCGATACGGTATGTATCCATAGGGCCTGCATCACGGCTATTACGCTCGCGAGGTTTACGCTCAGCGCGCTCACCGCCACGTTCGTTACGACGACCACGGTCACCACGATCATTACGGTCGTTGCGAGGGTTGCGTTCGTTACGCTCACGCGGTTGAATCTTAACTTCTTCAACTTTAATTGGCGATTGTTGCTGTGCTAAACACAGTAATGCACCCGCTAAGTCTTCAGGAGCAAGCTCAAGTTTTTGTGCCATGTTGGCAGCCACTTCGTTAAAGAAAGTAATATCTTTGTTTTCAAGTGCAAGCGTAAGCTTTTCTTGAAGCGCATTGATACGTTTCTCTTCAACAACTTTAGCTGTTGGTAATTCAACTTGTGCGATTTCAGATTTAGTATGACGAATGATATTTTTAAGTAAATAACGCTCGTTATGCTTAACGAAAAGAATCGCTTTACCAGTACGACCAGCACGACCTGTACGGCCGATACGGTGAACGTAGGCTTCAGAATCTTGTGGAATATCGTAGTTGATAACTAAGCTTAAACGGTCTACATCAAGACCACGTGCCGCTACGTCTGTTGCAATAACAACATTTAGCATGCCGCTTTTTAAACGATCAACTGTGCGCTCACGCGCTTGCTGGTTCATGTCACCGTTAAGTGGCGCAGCAGAGAAACCTTCGCGCTCTAATAACTCAGCTAGTTGAACTGTATCGTTACGTGTACGTACGAAAACAATAGCACCTTCATATTGCTCTGCTTCTAAGAAACGAACAATGGCTTTGTTTTTATGTACGTGTGCATTCCAAAACACTTGCTCTACTGACGATACAGTTGAGTTGCGTGCAGAAATATGAACCTGTTCAGGATTGTTCATATATTTGCTGCTGATGTTTTGAATTTGCTTAGGCATAGTCGCAGAGAAAAGACATGTTTGCTTTTCACGCGGCGTTTTTTCCATGATGTTTTCAACATCATCGATAAAGCCCATACGTAGCATTTCATCGGCTTCATCAAGTACAAGTGCTTGTAAAGCATCAAACTTGATAGTGCCACGATTTATGTGATCGATTAAACGACCCGGTGTAGCAACAATAATCTGTGCGCCACGACGAAGTGCGCTCAACTGGATGCTATAGCTCTGGCCACCATATAGTGCCAGTACTTCAACACCACGAGTGTGTTTTGCATATTGTTCAAATGCCTCAGCTACTTGGATCGCAAGCTCACGGGTTGGTGTGAGTACAAGGATCTGTGGCTGTTTCACAGACGGGTCAATATTATTTAGTAATGGCAGTGCAAATGCTGCTGTTTTACCTGTACCCGTTTGTGCTAGTCCCAGTACGTCCTTTCTTTCTAGCAATAACGGTATACATTGAGCTTGGATTTCAGATGGTGTCTTGTAACCCAACTCTTCAACTGCCTTTAAAATTGCAGGAGAAAGATTTAGAGATTCAAACGTGACTGGTTCTGACATTAATACGCCTCAACGAATTTAAAGAGGCGCGCATTGTATAGGAAATACGAGGCAAATGCTTGTATAAATTACAACTAATTTATATGTGTTTGATGTTGGTCGAAATTTAACCAGTTTAAGTTGTGTGTTAATTAAACTGGTTAACATTATACCTACAAAGTTACTGGTAAAGGCCTAGGTTTTCTTTGGCGTAGGCTTCAAATTCTGTAAAACCACCAATGTGTGTTTGGTCTACAAAAATTTGTGGTACAGTCGGGCATGGCTTGCCTGCAGACTTTTCTAAATCTTCTTTACTGATGCCTTCTTTGATAATGTCGATGTAGCGGTATTTAAAATCATCGCGGTCATTAGCAAGTTGCTCTGCAACATCTTTAGCGCGAACACAAAAAGGGCAGCCTTCACGGCCAAAAATTACTGTTAACATAACGCTCTCCTCAAATTAGTTGACCCTAGTGTAACTAATTTCATTATTTATTACAGTGCAAAAAAACGATTATTGTGTTCGCTTTTTTTAGGGCCTGTAAAAAAATAAAAAATATTTTATAAAAAAATCTTGAAATAAAATTGTCCGCCCATAAATAGTTATTTGAGGACGCCTGATGGGTCTTCATTTAAACAGAACTATTTGAAAATTATATTATTAATTAAATTTTGCCGTTACTTGTTCAAACGAAAAGTGGCAGCAATATATCGCTTAAATATGAGGATATTATTATGCGTACAGTAGATTTATCACCCCTATACCGTTCATTCATTGGTTTCGATCATTTAG
Organism: Pseudoalteromonas sp. KJ63-1; assembly: GCF_055808145.1. Next base: position 1,018,665 of record NZ_CM147855.1, read on the forward strand.
CATCATTAATGGATGCCGCTGCACGAACTGACAAGCAGCCAAGTTTTCCTCCATACAACATCGAAGCGCTTGATAAAGACAAATACCGTATCACTATGGCAGTTGCTGGATTTAGTGAAGACGAGTTAAGCCTACAATCTGAAAATAACACGTTAGTTGTATCAGGCACTAAAGCAGGTAAAGATCAAAACGATGAACGTAAATTCATTCATCAAGGCATTGCCGAGCGCAACTTTGAGCGTAAGTTCCAGTTAGGTGACCACGTTAAAGTACTTGGCGCAGACCTAGCCAACGGCTTACTAAGCATCGACCTTGAACGTGAGATCCCAGAAGCGCTGAAGCCCCGTAAAATTGAAATTGGCTCAGGCAATATGCTAGAAAGTAAATAGCTAAGCTAGCACACGTATTTTCCCTGTGAAAAGCCGCCATTTGGCGGCTTTTTGCGTTGTTAGTCTTTTAAATCGATTTGCATTTGTTTTAAAGCGTTAATTTTATCTATTGCAACTTGTAGTTGTTCTTGTGAAAGTTTTTTTTGTCGGCCTTTAGCAAGTAAGTCTTCAAGTTTTAATATTTTGGCTTTTGCAGCAACAACAAAACGTTGTTCTAGCTGTCTTTGCTGTTCAAGGTGGAAATCTTGATATGCCTGGTGATTATTTAAATCACCACTGTACTGAGCAACTGGCTGAGTATTTTTTACTATGTTGGGTAAATAGGCCACAGAGGTTATTGCTGGCAAACGCTGAGGACTAGCATTATTAGTTGTAACCGTTTCCAATTGCGTGCTTTCTAACTCTTGGGTCATGTCAGCAGCAGTAAGCTCGAGGGACGTTATTTGCTTGACACTTTTAGCTTGGTTAAGACCATCAATATTCTTTATTGTTGGTTTGCTAGTATAGTGAGTGAAAAGTGTGTAAATACCAACACAAGCTACAACAACAGAAACGAAAACTTTTTTGCTCATAAAATTACTCCCGTCTTATTTTGCCACTTGAGCCAGTTATTTTCATACTGTTGTGCCGCTTTTTGTTTTGCAATGGCCTTTGTTGCTTGGTATCGAACGGTTTCATCTTCTGGCGAAAAATAATCAAACTGATGCTCATAACTGTGTACCACCACCCATTCACCACTAGGTGTACGAATAACAGCAGAAATGGTGTTTTCTTTAGTTGTGAACGCAAGTTGTACAACCCAACTACTTTTGTTTTTGCGGTTTAATTCACTATTGTATTGAGCATATATATCTTGTTTTCCTGATATTACTAATGCTTGTTCAAGTGATTTGTTATCCGCCAACGTGTGAAAGTCTACAGCATTGGCTCGACTAGCAAATTGAGCTCCGTGGGCTTTCACTTGGCTTAAAAATTTAAACTGCGATTTATTTGCTTGATAAAACGCTTTAATTTCGCTTTTGTTTACTTGTTTCTCTAGCTTTTCAAGAACGGGGCTCTGCATGTGCATCATTGTATTTATGCCTAGCCAGCTTTGAATGGAGGGGCGCAAAATATCTCCTTTAGCTATTTCATACAGATGTTCAATATCAATCCCCTGTTTTGCCAAAATCGGTTTGGCTTTTGAAAACGCTATATTGAATTGCCGTTTTTTTATTAATTCACTTTTGAATAGTTCACTATCTCCTCTATGGAGTTTAAAACGTACCTGCATTGATAGTGCATCGATAAATTCATATAAATTAATAGAGTTATACAAAATAGGGGTTAAATCGATCTGCTGCATTTTTTTAATCAAGCTTTGTACATATTGACCATTTTTAGGGTACGGCCCTAATGTGCGTTTAAGCCATTGGCTATCATAAGTGTCCAGCTTTACCAGACTTGACTGTGCCTTTATAGCTAATTGCGAATCGAACAGATTTTTTAAGTAACGTTCAACATGGTATTGAGTACTAAAACCAACGGCAGATTGTCGTTTTATTATCGCAGGTGTTTTTAGCGCTGCTTGTTGTAACAAAAACTGATTCTCATACAGACGAGCTTTAACTTCATTGATTGTAATTTCAGGTTTGTGCTTTAAATAAGCACGATGCATAAAGTTAACTTCATCACTACTGTATTGAGTAAATGAGGCCATTACTAGGGAGTGGTAACACGCCCCTAGTAATGTAATCACTAAAATAGCCATTTTCTTCATTAGCGAGCAACCATGGCGTGGTTTAATAAGTGCACCACCATTGCTATTGCATGGGGCACTACTTGCTTAGCTATATTAAGGCGATCAAAATGATCTTTTGAATTGAGTACAATTCCACCTTGTGCATAAGAAAATGAACCACCTTGGGTTAATAATGGGCGAACATCTTGGCTATTTTTATCTAAAGGCGAGAACGTTTGCATTGCTTGAGTAACGAGTGATAAATCGTTGAGCTGCTCTTGATCATAGTAATCTTTTACCCAACTCTCCCAGCTAGAGTGGTTAAGATCTGATGTGGTCCATGTGTGGTGAGGTTGTAATAAATCAGTAGTATGAAATACAAACCCTAATACTTGGGGATTGCCGCTTTGTAAGTAACTTTGATACCAATATTGCCCTAAATTATCGATAGGTTGAAATGGCATTTCTTCAAAGTCATCGTACATAGAATAGGTTGAGTTGCTATCGATTCTGTAGTGAGATTCTGTTACACCATAACTGTTATATTTTGAAGAGTCGGCATTAAACCAACCTGTTTCTCCCCCTTTACCATCATCAAGATAGTCACCTTTAAGCCAAGCAGATGCAAGATTATCAATAGTGCCCCAAACGGTGAGCTTCTCATAATTATAACCACCAAAATCGTTACCATGTTGGTCTGCACCTTGGGTATGATTTTGAAAATGCCAATAGCTTGTATATTTAACTATGCTTTGCGCTGCTCCCCATACTGGCGCTTGAACACACGAACCTGTAATAGCACCACAGAAAAAGGTGTCTTCAAAGTCATCTACATCATATGCAGCTTGTCCCAGCAGTTCGGCTAATTCAGTGATAGTCAGATTGTTTTGTTCAGCGTACTGTCTTAGGGCTGCATATTCGGTGCTAGTTGGGTGTTGCTGCATATAATTCACGGCGTCAAGAACAATACGTTTGTGAGTTTCTTGACTAAAAGCTTGAGCTTGGCTTGTACCGAGTAATAAAAGTGTCGCTGCAATTAATTGTTTTTTCATTTTATTCTCATCATGGTGTGGAGTAAGAGGTGCTATTAAAAAATAAGCTCATTACATTGCCATGACAAATAAATTAAACATTTAATTAACAATATTACCTATTTTGGTACTTTGATATTAACTATCAAGAATGCTGCCGCCAATTGACGGCATTTATATTTATAGCTTTTCAATATTATTTAAATAGTTGTTAGCTTGCTCTAAGGTTTCTTGGCGCAATGATTCATCTTGTTTATCCCAATTACGATAAACCATGCCTATTCGTGGGTTTTTCTCAAGTCGCTCTCGGTGTTTTTGCATAAACTGCCAGTAGAGGCTGTTTAGCGGGCACGCGTCTTTACCCACTTTTTCTTTTACTTTGTATTGGCAGCTTTTACAGTAGTCACTCATTTTATTTATATAGTTGCCGCTAGCAGCATAAGGCTTAGTGGCAATGATGCCATCGTCAGCAAACTGGCTCATCCCTCGGGCGTTAGGCATTTCTACCCATTCAATTGCATCGATATAAACACCTAAATACCATTCATCGACTTCATCAGGATTAATGGCGGTTAATAAACAAAAATTGCCTATTACCATTAAGCGCTGAATATGATGGGCATACGCGCTGTCTAAGCTTTGTGATAATGAATGGCTTAAGCAATTCATTTTTGTTTTACCATTCCAAAAATAACTCGGTAGTAAACGAGTTGCATTAAGCTGGTTTTTGTTGGCGTAATCGGGCATGTTTTTCCAATACACGCCACGCACATATTCGCGCCAACCCAGTACTTGGCGAATAAAGCCTTCAACCTGAGAAATAGATATTTCATCTTGGCGTTGTTGGTACTCTTTAACCACGCGGTCGATAACATAGCGAGGGTGTAAAATTTTGGCATTTAACGCAAACGATAATCGGCTGTGATAAAAGGTATTTTTATCAGGACATTGATCTGTCATCGCATCTTGAAACTGACCAAATCGAGGCAGTAAATGCGCACAAAAGTGATCAAGTGTACTGATAGCTTGTTTACGAGTTGTTGGCCAGCTTAATTGCGTGTTTATCTGTCCAAAGTAATTTATTTTATGTTTATCTAAACGCTCAATAATTGCACTCACGTCATTTTTAAATAATTTGGGTTTGGGGATATCGGCTAAATCACTTTTTGAAAACTTATTACGGTTATTGGCATCAAAGTTCCATTGCCCACCGGCAGGTTTGTCATCTTCCATTAAAATATCAAACTGCTTACGCATTGCCCGATAAAAATGCTCCATAGTGACGTGTTTATCTTTTTTAAAGCGTTTGTCTATGTCGCTAAATGCTAATAAAAAATGCTCGCTGTCACAGGCATTCACCGTTAACTCGCTATTTATCGCGAATTCGTGAAGTTGTGTTTTTAAACGGTACTCATCTGGGTATTGATATTCAATAGAGGTACATTCATGCTGCTCGGCTAAACGCGTTAAAAGAGCGGGTAAGTCATCATCGTCTTTGGTGTCATCTAGCGTGAGATGTAAAACATTGAAGCCAGCATCTTTTAATGCATTTGCGAAGTTTTCCATGGCTTTAAAAAAGGCTGATATTTTTTGCACATGGTGTTTTACATAGTGTGCTTCTTGCATAAGCTCAGCAATAACAAATATGGTATCGTCTGATTTGTTTTTAAACCACGAATGAGCAGGATTGAGCTGATCACCTAAAATCAATTTTAGTGTGTTGTATTTTTTCATAATTAGCCAAAATTCATTCTTATACGCGATATTTTTAAAAGCGATCTATTTCCTAAAGGTTACTTAATAATAGAGCACCGAATGCAATTTAATACAGCGGTTGATTGTAACGATTCAAATTTTATAGCAAACATAGTGTGGGTAAGGCGATAAACTAGGTTGCTTTTTTTATCAACTTATTAGTTATTATGGTTGCTAATTTAGCGGCACATCCTTATAATAGTGGCCATTGTTTAGTAGGTTATAAAATTTACTAACAGCGATATTAAGTTATTAGCTTTTTATCTATTGGCGCGGGATGGAGCAGTCTGGTAGCTCGTCGGGCTCATAACCCGAAGGTCGTTGGTTCAAATCCGGCTCCCGCAACCAATCTTAATAGTAGGTTTAAACTTACTACTTTATATCGCGCATTCTAAGTAATGCGCGTTTTGCGTTTAAGCTAATGAAGTTTAATTTGGTCAGGTTACTGACTCGCAACCAAGCTTGGCCCTAGGCCACACAGTTTTGCGTTTTTTGGTGTGACGCCCCGCTTGGTTCGGGGCGTTGTTGTATCTGCACCGTTTGATTTAATGTTTATCGATTAAATCAAAATTTAAACTCAGTATTTTAGGGCTATAAGCCCTTTTTTTGTTTGTATGGAGGATTTTCGTGACAAAACTTGAACAAGATTTAGTAACCATGTTAACGCCTGCGGTAGAAATGCTAGGCTTTGAATTACATGGCCTTGAGTTTGTACAAGCGGGTCGCCATTCTACCTTAAGAGTATATATTGCTCATGAGGATGGAATTTCAGTTGACAACTGCGCAGATGCAAGTCGTCAAATTAGTGCGATTTTAGACGTCGAAGACCCGATTACAAACGAATATGATTTGGAAGTGTCGTCTCCTGGTGTTGATCGTCCATTATTCAAACAAGATCACTACGAGCAGGCGCAAGGAGAGGAAGTACGCGTGCGTACTAAGCTTCCACAAGATGGTCGCCGTAATTTCAAAGGCGACTTAATAGCAGTTAGCAGCGATATGATCACACTATCTAGCGATGGTGCAGAGCATTTAATCATGCTTAGTAACATTGAACGTGCGAACATAATCGCAAAGTTTTAATTCGAGTGCGAAGGAATAGGGCAAGCGAGGCATTACCCATGGCAAAAGAGATATTATTGGTTGCTGAAGCCGTTTCCAATGAGAAAGCGGTTCCAAAAGAAAAGATTTTTGAAGCTCTAGAGTTCGCATTAGCGACAGCGACAAAGAAAAAGCATGATGGTGAAATTGATGTACGTGTTGCAATTGACCGTAAAACTGGCGATTACGATACATTCCGTCGCTGGCAAATAGCTGAAGTATTAGAAGATGGCTCTTTAGAGAATCCATACAGCGAAATCACGTTAGAAGCTGCTCAAGTTGAAGAACCAGACTTGAAAATGGGCGACTACGTAGAAGAGCAGATTGAATCAATTAAATTTGACCGCATAACAACACAAATGGCTAAGCAAGTAATCGTACAAAAAGTACGTGAAGCAGAGCGTGCCTTAGTTGTTGAAGCGTACAAAGATCAGCAAGGCGAGCTAGTAACAGGTGTTGTTAAAAAAGCAACGCGTGATGCAATCGTTCTTGATTTAGGTAACAACGCAGAAGCGGTTATTTACCGTGACGACATGCTGCCACGTGAAAACTTCCGCCCAGGCGATCGTATTCGTGGTCTTCTATACGAAGTTAAACCAGAAGCACGTGGTGCACAGTTATTTGTAACCCGTTCTAAACCAGAAATGCTGATGGAATTATTCCGCATTGAGGTGCCAGAAATTGGCGAAGAAATGATTGAATTACGTGCCGCAGCTCGCGATCCTGGTTCACGTGCTAAAATCGCAGTTAAGTCTAATGATAAGCGTATAGATCCTGTAGGTGCGTGTGTTGGTATGCGTGGCGCACGTGTTCAAGCGGTATCGTCAGAACTTGGCGGTGAGCGTGTTGATATCGTACTTTACGATGACAACCCTGCACAGTTTGTTATTAACGCAATGGCACCAGCAGAAGTGGCTTCAATCGTAATGGATGAAGACACTCACTCAATGGATATTGCTGTTGAAGCAGATAACTTAGCACAAGCTATTGGTCGTAATGGTCAAAACGTACGTTTAGCAAGCCAGCTAACTGGCTGGGAATTAAACGTAATGACCGTTGATGAAATGCGCGCTAAGAACGAAGCTGAGTCAGATAAGTTAATTAACTTATTTACTGAAAACTTAGATATTGATGACGAGTTTGCGTCATTACTTATCAACGAAGGTTTCTCAACACTTGAAGAAGTTGCGTATGTACCTGCTTCTGAGTTTTTAGAAATCGACGGCTTAGATGAAGAAACAGTGGACGTATTACGTTCACGTGCAAAAGATGCATTAACAACGAAAGCCCTTAAAACGGAAGAAAGCTTAGAAGGCGCTGAGCCTGCTGAAGACTTACTTGCGCTTGAAGGCTTAGAGCGTCATTTAGCATTTGTTATGGCAAGTAAGGGTGTAGTAACACTTGAAGACTTAGCTGAGCAAGGCATTGATGAGCTTGTAGATATTACAGAGCTATCTGCAGAGAAAGCGGGCGAGCTAATTATGGCTGCACGTAATATTTGTTGGTTTGCAGACGAGTAATTTATTAACGGAGGTATTAGAGACTATGGCAGAAGTAAATGTTGAAAAACTAGCCGGTGATATAGGTACAACTGTTGATAAATTACTACAGCAGTTTTCACAAGCCGGTATTACTAAACAAGCAGGCGATAATGTAACAGAAGCTGAAAAAGCGACGTTACTTGATCACCTAAGCAAGCAACATGGCGGTACTGGATCTGAAGGTCCAGCGCGCATGACATTGCAACGTAAGAGCAAAAGCACATTAAGTGTGACGGGCTCTACGGGTAAAGCAAAGGCTGTGCAAGTTGAAGTTCGCAAAACACGCACTTACGTGAAAAAAAGTGCTGTTGAGCAAGAGCAAGAACAGCAACGTCTAGCCGCTGAAGAAAAAGCGCGTCTTGAAGAGCAGCAAAAAGCTGAACAAGAAGCCGCAGAATTGAAAGCGAAACAAGAGGCAGAACGTAAAGCGAAAGAAGACGCTGATCGTAAAGCCAAAGAAGAAGCTAAACGCAAAGCAGATGCTGAGCGTAAAGCGAAACAACAGCAGATGACCCCTGAGCAAAGTGCTAAGTCTGAGAAAGATCGCATCGAAGCTGAGCGTCTGCAAAAAGAAGCAGAAGAGGCCGCATTGAAGAAAGCTGAAGAAGAAGCGAAACGTCAAGCAGAAGAGGCAAGAAAGCTAGCTGAAGAGAATTCAGCACGCTGGAAGAAAGAAGAAGAAGAACGTAAGAAACGCGAAGAAACCGCGGATCACCACCTTACGACTTCAACTTACGCACGTGAAGCAGAAGATGTAGCAGATGCTCGCGAAGAGCAAGGCTCACGCCGTGCGAAGAAAAAGAAAAAAGCGCCAGCAAAAGATAAATTTGCAGCGTCTAAAGGTAAAAAAGGTAAGCTAAAAGCGCCAGCGTCATTACAGCACGGTTTCCAAAAACCAACGGCTGATGTTAAAAACGAAGTGCGTATTAGTGAAACAATTACAGTTGCTGAGCTTGCATCGCGCATGGCTGTTAAAGGCGCTGAAGTTGTAAAAACAATGATGAAAATGGGTGACATGGTTACGATTAACCAAGTTATTGACCAAGAAACTGCGCAACTTGTTGCAGAAGAAATGGGCCATAAAGTTATCATCGTTAAAGAAAACGAATTAGAGCAAACAGTACTTAACGACCGCCACGAAGATGGTAAATCTGAGCCTCGTGCTCCAGTAGTAACTGTTATGGGTCACGTTGACCACGGTAAAACGTCAACGCTTGATTACATTCGTTCAGCTAAAGTTGCTTCAGGCGAAGCCGGTGGTATTACGCAGCACATTGGTGCATACCACGTTGAAACTAACGGCAACATGATCACTTTCTTAGATACTCCGGGTCACGCCGCATTTACATCTATGCGTGCTCGTGGTGCAAAAGCGACTGATATCGTAATCCTAGTAGTTGCAGCCGATGATGGTGTAATGCCACAAACTAAAGAAGCGGTACAGCATGCTCGCGCAGCTGGCGTTCCTTTAATCATTGCTGTTAACAAAATGGATAAAGAAGGCGCAGATCCAGACCGTGTTAAAAACGAGCTAGCTCAGCTAGACGTTATCCCAGAAGATTGGGGCGGTGATACGCAATACGTTCACATCTCAGCTAAAACAGGTCTTGGTATTGATGACCTTTTAGAAGCAGTATTAATGCAATCTGAGCTGTTAGAACTAAATGCACCTAGCGAAGGTATGGCTGCAGGTGTTGTTATTGAATCACGTCTTGATAAAGGCCGTGGTCCAGTAGCGTCTATCCTTGTTCAATCAGGTACGCTTAACCAAGGTGACATTGTATTATGTGGTCTTGAGTATGGCCGTGTTCGTGCAATGCGCGATGAAAACGGTAAAGACATTAAATCTGCGGGTCCTTCTATTCCTGTTGAGATTTTAGGTCTTTCTGGTATTCCAGCAGCGGGTGATGAAGCAACAGTAGTTAAAGACGAGCGTAAAGCACGTGAAGTTGCACTTTACCGTCAAGGTAAATTCCGCGATGTTAAATTAGCGCGTCAGCAAAAAGCGAAGCTTGAAAACATGTTTACTAACATGACTGAAGGCGACGTGTCTGAAGTTAACGTGGTACTTAAAGCAGACGTTCAAGGTTCAATTGAAGCAATTTCAGACTCACTAACTAAACTTTCTACTGATGAAGTAAAAGTGAAGATTGTTGGTTCTGGTGTTGGTGGTATCACAGAAACAGATGCAACTCTTGCTGCAGCGTCTAACGCAATCGTAGTTGGCTTTAACGTTCGTGCCGATGCATCAGCGCGTAAAGTGATTGACTCTGAAAACTTAGACCTTCGTTACTACAGCGTAATTTACGCACTTATCGAAGAAGTTAAGCAAGCCATGTCGGGTATGCTTGCTCCTGAGTTTAAACAAGAGATCATTGGTCTTGCTGAAGTACGTGATGTATTTAAGTCTCCAAAAATTGGCGCAATTGCTGGTTGTATGGTTACTGAAGGTACTATCAAACGTAGCGCACCAATTCGTGTACTTCGTGATAACGTGGTTATTTACGAAGGCGAACTTGAGTCATTACGTCGCTTTAAAGATGATGTACAAGACGTTCGTAACGGCATGGAATGTGGTATCGGCGTTAAGAACTACAATGACGTTCGCGTTGGTGACCAAATCGAAGTATTTGAAACAGTTGAAGTACAACGTAGTCTTTAATTGTTGTTAGGTGGTGTTGGACATTCAAGGTCGTACCTCGATAGCCCAACATACCCTATGCTAAGATTTTAAATGGGGGCTAAGCCCCCATTTGTGTATCCATTATTTAGTTAACTTATTATTGTTTTTCAATAAGTTATAATTTTAGGAAAGTGAAATGAGAGAATTTTCTCGCACTGATCGTGTTGCTCAGCAAATTCAAAAAGAAATTGCTGTGATTCTACAACGCGAAATTAAAGATCCGCGCTTAGGCATGGTGACAGTGTCTGCGGTAGAAGTATCGCGCGATTTATCTTATGCCAAAGTTTTTATCACCGTGTTTAACACTGAAGACGAAAATGCAGCAAAACAAAGTGCAAAAGTACTGAACGAAGCAACGGGCTATATCCGTTCGTTACTAGGTAAACGTATTCGCGCACGTATTATGCCAGAGCTTAAATTTGTGGTTGATAACTCATTAATGGAAGGGATGCGCATCTCTAACTTAGTGGACTCTATCATTCGTGAAGATAATGCTAAGCATGTTGATGATGAAAATGACAGCGAAGAAGGCACTAAAGACTAATGGCAAGACGCAGTAAAGGCCGTCCAGTTGATGGTATTTTGTTGTTAAACAAACCAGAAGGCATTTCATCAAACAAGGCATTACAGCAGGCTAAAGGTATTTATTTTGCGCAAAAGGCGGGGCACACAGGTGCGCTTGATCCGCTTGCGACCGGCATGCTGCCAATTTGTTTTGGTGAAGCGACTAAGTTTACCCAGTTTTTACTCGATACAGATAAAACCTATGTTGTTCGAGCTAAGCTAGGTGAACGTACTACCACATCAGACTCTGATGGCGAAGTGGTCGAAACTCGCGATGTGAATGTTACTTCCCAATTACTAAACGAAGAAGTTGCTAAGTTTTTAGGTGAGTCAGACCAATACCCATCAATGTATTCCGCGCTTAAATATGAAGGCAAACCTTTATATAAATATGCGCGTGAAGGCATAGAAGTTCCTCGCAAATGTCGAAAAATTAACGTATTTAGCTTAACGCTTGATGAGTTTGATGAGCAAGCTAACGAAATACAAATGACTGCACATGTATCTAAAGGTACGTATATTCGTACTATCGTTGATGACTTAGGTGAAAACTTAGGCTGCGGCGCGCATGTGATTATGCTGCATCGTAGTGCTGTAGGGCATTACCCTGCAGATAAAATGGTCACACTTGAGCAGTTAGAAGCGTTATTAAATCAAGCGAAAGAACAAGACGTTGCGCCTTCCACTTATCTTGACGAACTATTATTGCCAATGGATACCGCGTTAGTTGATTTACCCGTTGTGGAAATTACTAAAGAGCAGGGAATGGCATTTAGCCATGGTCAAGCTGTGGTGTTGGGTAAAGCCCTACCTGAAGGTGCAATAAAGGTACTGGCTGATGGAATATTTATTGGTACGGGCGAACGTAATCCTGATGGCCATTTAAAATCAAAGCGCGGCTTGTCTAATCAACAACCAGAGTAAAGTTTAACTTGTAGTTATGCTGATAATTGGTAGAATACGCCCGCTTAATCGTTTTGGCTGAATTAGTGATCGGCTAAAGCACCTATTAAATTTAACTTTTGGAGTTATTATGTCACTAAGCAATCAAGAAAAAATCGATATCATTGCTAAATTCGCACGCGCTGAAGGCGACACTGGTTCACCTGAAGTACAAGTAGCATTACTTACTTTTGATATCAACAAGCTTCAAGGTCACTTCGCTGATCACAAGCATGACTTCCACTCACGTCGTGGTCTGCTTCGTAAAGTAAGCACTCGCCGTAAACTGCTTGATTACCTTAAAGGTAAAGATATCTCGCGTTACACTGCGTTAATCAAAGAGCTTGGCCTACGTCGCTAAGAACTTGATTATCAAAAGGGGAGCTTTTTAGCTCCTTTTTTTGTGTCTAAATTTCCTCATGCTCACTACCCACATCGATTAATACCCTTGAAATATAAGCTAAAAGCCACATTGTAAGTAACAGCAAAGTACATAATTTAGCATCACGTTTATCTCTGGACTAAGCTCGCAATTTTACCTGACTTTGTTATATACTATGGCGCGTAGATAAAAAGGTTTATTTACGGTTATTTACATCATTGCCAATTGTAGTACTTAATTGATTTCCAACTGAATACAATTATGTACTGTAATTGGTACTTTGATGAAAACTTAATTAATACTAAAAATACATTTAAGGAATATTTTAAGTGCAAGCAATTATAAAAGAATTTCAACTAGGTCAACACACAGTGACACTAGAAACAGGTGCTATCGCTCGTCAAGCTGACGGCGCAGTACTAGCAAGCATTGGCGACACGTCAGTACTAGTAACGGTTGTTGGTAAGCGTGAAGCTCAACCAGGTCAAGACTTCTTCCCACTAACAGTTAACTACCAAGAGCGTATGTACGCTGCGGGTCGTATCCCAGGTGGTTTCCTTAAGCGTGAAGGTCGTCCTAACGATGGCGAAACACTTATTGCACGTCTTATTGACCGTCCAATTCGTCCACTTTTCCCTAATGGTTTCGTAAACGAAGTACAAGTTATTGCTACAGTTGTTTCTGTAAACCCTGAAATCCAACCTGATATGGTTGCGATGATTGGTACATCAGCAGCACTTGCTATCTCTGGTATCCCGTTCAGCGGTCCAATTGGTGCATCACGTGTTGGTTACATAAACGGTGAATACGTACTTAACCCGACACTAAAAGAGCTTGAAGAAAGCCAACTTGATTTAGTTGTTGCGGGTACTGATAACGCAGTACTTATGGTTGAATCAGAAGCAGACGTTCTTGCTGAAGACGTAATGCTAGGTGCGGTTGTGTACGGCCATGAGCAATCACAGTCAATCATCAATGCAATTAACGAATTTAAAGCAGAAGCAGGCAAGCCTACGTGGGATTGGACTGCACCTGAGAAAAACGTTGCATTAGAAGAGAAAGTAGCAACACTTGCTGCTGATAAAGTAGGCGAAGCTTACCGTATTACTGATAAGGTAGCGCGTAAAGAAGCATTAACTGCTGCAAAAGATGCGGTTGTTGAAGCACTAACAAGCGAACTTGCTGAAGGCGAAACGCTTGATAAGCAAGAAGTAGGTAAAGTATTCGGTTCACTTGAGAAGAAAATCGTTCGTGGCCGTATCGCTGCTGGCGAAAAACGTATCGATGGTCGTGAACCAGATATGATCCGTGCTCTAGATGTAATGACGGGCGTACTTCCACGTACTCACGGCTCTGCAATCTTCACACGTGGTGAAACGCAAGCATTAGTAACAGCAACACTTGGTACAGAACGTGATTCACAGTTAATCGACGATTTAACTGGCACACACAAAAACCACTTTATGCTTAACTACAACTTCCCTCCATTCTGTGTAGGTGAAACGGGTTTTGTTGGTTCTCCTAAGCGTCGTGAAATCGGCCACGGTAACCTAGCTAAGCGTGGTATTCAAGCAGTAATGCCAACATTGACTGACTTCCCATATTCAATCCGTGTTGTATCTGAAATTACTGAATCAAATGGTTCATCTTCAATGGCATCGGTTTGTGGTACGTCTCTAGCGCTTATGAACGCAGGTGTTCCAATTAAAGCCTCAGTTGCGGGTATCGCAATGGGCTTAGTTAAAGAAGAAGATAACTTTGTTGTTCTTTCAGATATCTTAGGTGATGAAGATCACTTAGGTGACATGGACTTTAAAGTAGCGGGTACAACTAACGGTATCACTGCTCTACAAATGGATATCAAAATTGAAGGTATCACACAAGAAATCATGCAAATCGCGCTTAAACAAGCGAAAGCTGCACGTTTACACATCCTAGGTGTGATGGACGAAGCGATTTCTGCACCTTCTGAAGAACTGTCTATGTTTGCTCCACGTATTTACACGATGCAAATCCCACAGAAGAAAATCGCAGAAGTTATCGGTAAAGGTGGCGCAACTATCCGTCAACTTACTGAAGAAACGGGCACTACGATTGAAATCGGTGATGATGGCACAATCAAGATTGCTGCTACAGACGGTGAAAGTGCAGCGAATGCAATTAGCCGTATTGAGCAATTAACTGCTGAGCTTGAAGTAGGTACTATCTACGAAGGTAAAGTTGTACGTATCGTAGACTTCGGTGCGTTTGTAAATATTCTTCCTGGTAAAGATGGCCTAGTGCATATCTCACAAATCAGCACTGAGCGTGTTAACAACGTTGCTGATCACCTTAGTGAAGGTCAGGAAGTTAAAGTTAAAGTACTAGAAGTAGACCGTCAAGGCCGTGTACGTCTAAGTATTAAAGAAGCAATGGAATCAGCAGCACCTGCAGCTGACGAGTCTAAAGACGCTTAATTGCTAATCTTTCATCCAGATAATTACTGGATAGTATAAAAAGGGGCTGTTTAGCCCCTTTTTTTATGCTTTAATGTCAGCAATCAATTGTGTTCATCACACTTATACCAACCTGCTTGGATATGGGACTTATTTTAACGATAAGAAAATTGCTCTATAACTAGGCAAAATTTTTGATATCTAGTTGTTCTAAATGAAAAGATTTTAACAACGTTATAGGGGTATTTAATTCGTTAAATTGTTCAAATATTTATGCCGGTTGGTATTAATAACACATAACAGGAATGAACCTTACAAGACAGCTTATGTCTTATCTATTTGCTACTTACCTCGGTATTAAGGATTTTAATGAGACTTAAACATTTAGCCTTGGCATCTTTTGCTATTTTGTCTTTAAGCGCTTGTCAGGCTACTACTAAACCCGCTGCTATTATTAACGTGCCATTTACTGCACCGCTTGCATCAGATTTTAGAAATGAAATTGCCATTGCACGTTTTTCAGAACTATTAAACAGAGCTGATTTGAGTAAAGAGCAACAAGCAAAGCTCTATTATGACCGTGGAGTACTGTTTGATAGCTTAGGCATGACGACTTTATCGCGAATTGATTTTAACCGAGCGGTTAAACTTAAGCCTGATTTGGCTGAAGTGTATAACTTTTTGGGTATTCAGCATACCTTGATGCAGCAATACGAAAAAGCGTACGAGTACTTTGACTCAGCTATTGAGCTAGATCAAGAGCATGAATATGCGTATTTAAATCGTGGTATTGCCTTGTACTATGGCGATAGAGCGATGCTTGCAAAGGATGACTTTAAAACGTTTTTACAGCGCTCTCCTAATGATCCTTACCGTGTATTGTGGCTTTATTTAGCCCAAGCAGCACAAGATAAAACCGCAGCAATCGCTGCGTTAAAAGCCAATGCGGCGGCCCTTGATGAAAATGAATGGGCGTATCAGCTTATTGCTTTGTATGTGGGTGATTTGAGTGAAAAAGCATTTTTTTCAGGCATAGCCGATGGTGTAAGTTCGCAACAAGAATATGCTCAGCGTTTATGTGAAGCTTATTTTTACTTAGCTAAACAGCACCAAGCCGCAGGCGAGCTTTCAATTGCCACAGATTACTTTAAATTGGCACTAGCAACGAACGTACATGAATTTATAGAATATAAGTATGCGCGTTTAGAGCTTGAGTTGATGGCCAGTGAAAGCGCTGGCTAATTATTTAAAATTAAGTGCTTTATTACTGTGCGCTAGCTTTATCAGCGGCTCGAGTAATAAACAAAATAGCATTGGCTTTTGGCAAGTATTACATGCCAAGGCCAATGTGATTGACAGTTACTGGCAATTCCCTCGTTACTTTGCAAACCACATTTTACAATTACCCTCCACAGCCTTAGCGACCCTAGCGCGTAATAAAATAGCCGATGCCCAATATGGCTATGGGTTGTCATTATTAGGCAATAATCAAACTGAAACGGCTAAACTATTTTGGCAAGCAAGTTTGGATAAGATTACACAAGCACAGCAAAAAAAACTCGCCGACTCGTTACTTTCTCAGCAGCGTTGGCAGGATTTAGCGCTACTTAAAAATAAAAATAAGCTTCCTGAAGGCGATGCTTTTTATCACCTGCAATTACAGCAACAAGCACCTATAGAAACCTTAAGCGTATCATTTATGAATAAGTTAGGGTTTTTACTTGCAAGCGAGCAAGTTGCGATACAAAAGCAGTGTGTATTTAATGTACTAATGCTGAGTGATCACCGTGATGGTTTATACAGGCTCAATCAATTTCGTAACGCGTACTTTCAAAACCCAGAGCCGAGCCCCAAAACCTTTTGTTTTTCAAAACCAGTTTATGTGGGTAATGCAATTAACTGCAATAGCACTGAAACCTCGCGTGCTAAGTGCGATTGGCAGCAATCATCGCTTAAAAAGCAGCTTCCCACTGGATTTGATTTTGCCATTATGATGCCCAAACAAGGTACTGCCAGTGTAAAAAATGGTTTAATGCATATTAATTCACAGGCTAGCTACGCGGTATTTTTGCATGAGTTAATGCACTTTAATGGCTTTGAAGATGAGTACGCTTTACCGGTAAAAAAGCAAGCATGGTTATGTCAGCTTGATGGGTTTGTTGCTCCCAACTTATTTATTGCAAAAAAATCAGATGCCCCTGAAGGGTGGCACAAAAGCCAAAGTTGCCAACAAGGCGGCACTGCTTATAAGCCCAGTGCACTGTGGTCGATTATGCAATATCAGCAGTTAGGCCTATCAGCGCAATATCGTATTTTGTGGCAAAAGCACATAGCACTTAATGCCCATTTATTTGTACGATTTTAGTGATTTGATATTCCGCTGTAAACTGTTTGAAAGCTGAGCTTATTTTGCTACTGTTCATTAATTTATAAGCATTTTTGTTTGATTATTGTCCCGCTAGCGGCGCTTTCTATAGACAAAAACTGCGTTTATCAGTATAACTATATGTATTAATGTTGTTAAAAAACAGACGTAAAACGTATACCCAAGTCACTTTGGTATTTAATAATAACAAGTAGCGAATTGATAAACTTTATGATTCAAAAAGGCCCTTCATTATGACTTTGCTCTGGATACCCCTGTTATCCTTATTAGGCAGTGTTATTTCTGCATGCACCGGCAAACTTTCTCGAAATCAGGCAACGAGCCTAACGGCTATTGCGCCGTTAGCCGCGCTTGCAATTACACTTTATCATGCGCCCGCGGTTCTTGCGGGGGAAACCATTCGTTTTAGCGCACAGTGGATACCAGCCTTAGGGTTAGATATTTCCTTGCGCTTGGATGGGTTGAGTTTACTGTTTTTATTTATGATTCTAGGAATTGGGTTACTAGTAATTTTGTATGCCCGTTATTACCTAAGTCAAAATGATTCATTGCCAAAACTATTTAGCTATTTAATGTTATTTATGACCGCCATGCTAGGCATTGTTATGTCAAATAATGTAATTCAGTTATGGGTGTTTTGGGAACTAACCAGTATTAGCTCGTTCTTGTTGATCAGTTATTGGTGGCATAAATCAGAGGCGCGCAAAGGGGCGCGTATGGCATTAGCGGTAACTGGCGCCGGTGGTTTAGCCTTACTCGGTGGCTTAATGTTGTTAGGCGATATTGTTGGAAGCTACGACTTAGACACCATTTTAGCTAGCAAAGCGATTATTCAATCTCACGACTTATATGAATTGGCACTAGTACTCGTATTATTAGGTGCTTTTACTAAATCTGCACAATTTCCGTTTCATTTTTGGTTACCGCATGCCATGGCTGCACCTACGCCGGTTAGTGCGTATTTACACTCTGCCACCATGGTAAAAGCAGGTATCTTTTTACTTGCGCGTTTTTACCCCGCATTGGCGGGTACCGATACCTGGTTTTTATTAGTCGGTTTGACCGGCTTAACCACGCTATTATTTGGCGCTTATATCGCGTTATTCAAACATGATTTAAAAGGCTTGTTAGCCTATTCAACGATTAGTCATTTGGGTTTAATTACATTATTACTAGGCCTAGATACACAGCTTGCGACCGTTGCCGCTATTTTTCATATTATTAACCACGCGACGTTTAAAGCGTCGTTATTTATGGCAACCGGCATTATTGATCATGAAACCGGTACTCGTGATATGCGTAAACTCAATGGCATGTGGCGCTACTTACCCTATACGGCTACCTTGGCGATGGTGGCTGCTGCCGCTATGGCTGGTGTACCGTTGTTAAATGGTTTCTTATCAAAAGAGATGTTCTTTGCTGAGACACTGCATCAGCAGGTACTTGGCTCAATGTCGTGGCTAATCCCAGTGCTGGCAACTGTAGCGGGTGCGTTGTCGGTGGCGTACTCATCACGCTTTATTCATGACGTGTTCTTTAATGGTGAGCCTATTGATTTACCACGTACCCCTCATGAAGCACCGCGTTATATGCGTGTGCCTATAGAAATCTTAGTGGTACTGTGTATTTTAGTGGGTATTTTTCCACACTTTGTCGTTGACGGTATTTTATCAGCCGCGTCACTAGCTGTACTTGGTGAAGCAATGCCTGAGTATAAATTGACTATTTGGCATGGTTTCAATTTACCTCTACTTATGAGTGGTATGGCGGTAATTGGTGGTTTATTTATTTACGTTAATCGAAAGTACTTGTTCCAGTTCCAAGCGTCGTTACCTCCTTTTAACGCTAAAAAAATCTTCGAGCGTTTTTTAGCGGTAGTGGTCAATTGGTGTCAACACAAAATCCAATCAACAGAAAATGGCTCATTGCAACGTTATGTATTTATAATGTTAGGCGTTGTATTACTTGCCTCTGGTTGGCCATTATTTGAAATGAAGCAGCTAGCTGGTAGCGTGCCTAATACTCCGGTTGATATTCAAAACGCAATTGGTGCAGGACTACTCATAATCGGTGCAATTGCTACCGTTATTTGGCATCGAATTCGAATGGTGTCGTTATTAATGCTGTCGATTGTGGGACTAATGGTGTCGGTGGCGTTTACCCGTTTTTCAGCGCCTGACTTGGCCTTAACGCAACTTACTGTAGAAGTAGCCACTATTATACTATTAATGTTGGCGCTGTTTTTCTTACCGCAAAGTACACCGAGAGAGTCAAGCTCGTTACGCATTTTACGTGATGTGGTTATTTCCTCTACCGTAGGGGTGATTATTGCCAGTATTTGTTACGCTTTACTGACTCGACCGCTTGATTCAATTTCTGAGTTCTTTATTGCTAACGCCAAAACCGGCGGTGGTGGTACTAACGTGGTTAATGTTATTTTGGTTGATTTTAGGGGCTTTGATACCTTAGGTGAAATTACTGTGTTAGGTATTGCTGCACTGGGTATATTTAAACTGCTATCAAGAATTCCACTTTATATGCCTGCGAGCGATAGTGAAGGGCGTCCATGGTCTAAAGATCGCCATCCTATTTTATTGGCTTGTATTTCTCAAAGCTTACTGCCATTAGCGCTATTAGTATCTGCTTATATTTTCCTACGCGGTCATAACTTACCTGGAGGTGGCTTTATAGCAGGTCTCGTAACTTCTATTGCCTTTATTTTACAATATATGGCACATGGTACTGCGTGGATAAATGAACGCTTTGATGTTAACTATCGCAAAATTATCGCATCAGGCATTGCTATTGCCATGTTTACAGGTGTGGGAAGCTGGTTCTTTGATAAGCCATTTTTAACTACCTGGTTTGATTACTTTGATATTCCGTTTGTTGGGAAAACAGAGCTTGCCAGCGCCATTGTATTTGATTTGGGCGTGTACTTAACTGTTGTTGGCGCTACGCTGATGATCCTTGCGAGCTTAGGTAATATGACAGCGAATGCAGAGAAAGAAGAGGTAAATATTTAATGGAACTGTTATACGCATCTTGCGTTGGCGTGCTAGTCACCTGTGGCGTGTTTTTATTACTAAGAGCGCGTACATTCCCAGTAGTACTGGGGCTGACAATGATTTCTTACGCGGTTAATTTGTTTTTATTCTCATCAGGGCGCTTAACAATTAATAAAGCCGTGGTACTAGGGACTGGTGCTGATTACGCTGATCCGCTACCACAAGCCTTAGTGTTAACAGCCATTGTAATTGGCTTTGCGATGACTGCGTTTGTGGTTATTTTATCTATTCGTGGCCGAGCAGATTTAGGCAACGACCATGTTGATGGCACCCTAACTAAAAATAAACACAAGGAGAGAAAATGATTCAGCATTTAGCGTCCTTGCCTGTTTTACTGCCAATGTTAGCGGCAATTATTTTGCTACTTCCACCGTGTGGCAAAAGCTTATTTGCACGCCGATTTATGTCTTGCTTAATGGCTATTTTAACCTTTGCAGTTACGGTATTACTGCTAATTCAGGTTAAAGATAACGGGATTATTGTTTATGCAATTGGTAACTGGTCTGCGCCGTTTGGTATTGTACTTGTTGCAGATATGCTCTCGACCTTGTTAGTCACTTTAACCGCCTTTTTAGGGGCTGGCGTGGCTTTGTATGGCTGTGCTGGTGATGATGAACAAGGTAGCTTTTTCCATCCTTTAATTCATTTTTTAATATTAGGGGTAAATGGTGCATTTTTAACCGGGGATTTATTTAACGTCTTCGTATTTTTTGAAGTGTTATTAATTGCCTCTTATGCGCTGTTAATGCACGGTGGCGGTAAACCCAAAACGCGCGCAGCACTGCATTATGTTATTTTAAATTTAGTCGGCTCAAGCGTGTTCTTGATTGGTTTAGGTATTTTATATGGAGTATTGGGTACCTTAAATATTGCTGATATGGCCAATAAAGTACCGCAGCTAAGCGGCGATGATGTTTATTTAGCGAAGGCAGGTGGTTTACTGTTATTGGTGGTGTTTGCACTCAAAAGTGCGTTATTACCATTGCATTTATGGTTACCAAACGCCTACTCAAGTGCCACACCTGTGGTTGCTGCATTATTTGCGATTATGACCAAAGTTGGTGTTTATGCGACCTTACGTGTATACACGGTGATTTTTGGTGAACAAGCTGGCGAACTTGAACATATGGCGCAGTCTTGGTTATGGGCGCTGGCTATTGCCACCATAGTGATTGGCGCAATAGGGGTATTGGCAGCACAAGACCTACGTAAGCTTACCGCTAATTTAGTATTGGTTTCTGTAGGGACGTTAGTGGCATTAGTCGCACTACAAAACATAAATGCCACCGCTGCATTGCTTTACTATTTAGTGCATTCAACGTTAGTGACTGCTGCGCTATTTTTAGTTGCTGATTTAATTGCAACACAACGAGGTAAAGTTGGAGATCGATTGGTCGGCGGACGCGCAGTAAAACAACCATTTTTATTAGGTGCGTGTTTTATTATTGCCGGTTTAACCGTTATTGGTATGCCACCTTTCTCGGGCTTTGTTGGCAAAATTTGGATTTTAAAAACGACCTTAAATAGCGAACAAGCCTTGGTATTTTGGCCTGTTTACTTAATTATGAGCTTAGCGCTAATTGTGGCTATATCACGTGCGGGTACTAGTTTGTTTTGGGAACGTAAAGACAAAACAGGTGATGCTAGCGATGTTGCCAATGCCCACCCGCTACAAGCGACCGTGTTAGTTGGTTTATTAGCAAGTTCAATACTGCTGGTTATTTTTGGTGATGTGGCAACACAATACGCCCTCGAGGCGGCAACACAGCTTCACGATATTAGTGGTGGTATTAATGCGGTACTTAAGGGAGGTATGTAATGCGCTTACAAGCTCGTTTTGGTTGGTTACCTACGCCGTTTCGTAGTCTATTTTTATTTATAGTATGGCTCTTGTTAAATAACAGTGTGTCGGTAGGGCATATTATATTAGGGGCGTTACTCGCGTTGTTAATACCATTATTTAGTATGTCGTTTAGAGATCCGCAACCGCTAATTTTAAAGCCGGGGCTGGCACTTAAGCAATTACTAATCGTACTTTACGATATTATAGTGGCTAATTTACAAGTGGCATTATTAATACTGGGTCCTTCAAAAAATCTGCGTCCAGGCTTTGTTAAAGTGCCTATAGATTTAATGCATGAAATGCCAATTACTATTTTAGCAAGCTGCGTGTCTTTAACGCCGGGTACGGTAAGTGCCGAGGTTTACCCGCTGATTAAATCGCTTAATGAAGACGATGAACCGGTACAGCGTTATTTATTAATTCACGTGTTAGATTTAGATGATGAGCAAGCGCTTATTAAACAAATTAAAGCACGTTACGAAGCTCCCCTAAAGGAGATATTTCAATGTTAGATACAGTATTACTGATTGTTTTTTCAATGGTTGGATTGTCGTTATTACTTAATTTATGGCGACTTATTATTGGCCCATCAGTACCGGATCGTATTTTAGCGCTCGATACTATGTACATTAACGTGATTGCACTGATTATTTTATATAGCATTAGCATGGGCACGGGGCTGTACTTTGAAGCAGCCTTACTTATTGCCATGCTTGGGTTTATAAGTACGGTAGCTGTATGTAAGTATTTACTTCGTGGCGACATAATTGAGTAAGGTATTAAAATGATAAGTGAATGGATCGTATCAATATTGCTGTTGTTAGGCGGATTATTTATTTTAATTGGCTCAATTGGCTTAATCAAATTGCCTGATTTTTTCATGCGTTTACATGGGCCAACAAAAGCCACCACTTTAGGTATGGCGAGTATACTTACCGCTGCCATGGTATTTTTTGCCAATTCAGTCAGTGGCTTAAGCGTAAAAGAGATATTAATCACTATATTCTTATTAATCACTGCGCCTATTAGTGGCTACATGCTAATTAAAACCGCCATTCATCATAAGCTTAAAGCGAAAGAGGGAACGAAAGGGCTCGATAATATCGAAAAAGATTAGAAACTGTTGCCCATTTGCGGATTAAAAAGCCGAATAAACGTGTGTTATTCGGCTTTTTGTTTTTTGGGTGTCCCCATTTACAACATATATTGAACATGTGATCATGTTGCCGATTCAAATACAAAAAGGATATTAATATGGGTAAGGTAATACTACTTTCACTTTTTATTTTCTCAACTAACTTATATGCAGCGCAGACTGCCAAACAGCAAAAGATTGATGAGCTGGTCGAGGTGATGAACATGGACGCCATGGTTGACTCTATGTATGCGCAAGTTGAGGGCATGATGCAAAATATGTCGGTGCAAATGGGCGTAAAACCAGATGAGAAAGCAATTTTCGACAAATATTATGCTGATATGACCGAGGTATTAAAAACAAAAATGAGCTGGCAAAAAATGCAGCCGATGATGATTAACCTCTACGACAAACAATTTACTTCACAAGAAATTAGCGACATGTTAGCTTTTTATAAGACTGAATCAGGGCAGGCCATTTTGAAAAAAATGCCACAGGTAATGCAAGCATCTATGCAAATGTCACAAGCCTTAGTACAAGATGCTATGCCTGAAATTCAAGCTATTGCGGGTGAGCTTGGTGAAGCACTTAAACGATCGCGAAGCGAAGCAAACTAAGTACAGTAACCCTCAAATTTAGCAGTCACTTATGGTGGCTGCTCTTATCTTTATTTTCTTTCACACTCCCAGCCATGTGCTTAATTAACTGTTGACCTATGCGTTACACATAGGTTTATTATGTTGTCATTACATAACCAGAGGTTTGATGATGTACGTAAAGCAATTAGCCAATACTATGGGCGTGACCCAAGACACGGTTCGTCATTACACGCGAATAAAGCTGCTTAATCCTATTCGTGGTGAGCGCAATGGTTATCAAGTATATACCGCATCCGATCAGCAACGTTTAAAGTTTATTATTAGTGCGCGTCAACTCGGTTTCTCAATAAAAGATATTCAACAAATTATTGCACAGTCGGAGCAAGGGCTGTGCCCTTGTCCGCTTACACGACAATTAATAGCAAAGCGACTAGAGGAAACAGAGCAGCACTTTCAAGAAACACTTAAATTACGCACGCGAATGCAAGCAGCGGTTAAACAGTGGGATAAATCGCCTGATGGGGCTGTAAGTGCAGATATATGTAGCTTAATAGAGACCTTTGTTGATCCAATCTCTGAAGTTAAAAATACTAAGGAAGCGTTATGAGTAATCAACCCACCACGCAAAACTTTATGATTGAAGGCGCAAATTGTGGCAGTTGCGTGGCTAAAATAGAGAAAGCGCTGAAAAATGTAAAGGGTGCGCAGCGCGTTGAAATGAACTTTGCCGATCGAACTGTGCAAGTAGAAGGTTCGGCTAAGCCTGAGCAGCTAATGCACGCTGTCGCTGATATTGGCTATCAAGCTAAACCTATGAACAGTGATTCTCAACAAGACGCTCTAGATGAAAAAGCCGAAGCTGATAACGCGCACTACAAAAAACTTATGCGCAATATGCTATTGGCATTAGGTTTGGGTGCGCCATTAATGCTTTATGGATTAATCTTTGATATGAGTGTCACTAGCAATGCCCAGCGTATTGGCTGGTTTATTGTTGGAATGATGACGTTAGTAGTAATGATTGTGTCGGGTAAGCAGTTTTATACTGGCGCATGGCAGTCATTTAAAAATCATACGGCTAATATGGATACCTTGATTGCGCTTGGTACGGGTACAGCCTGGCTATATTCAATGGTGGTGGTGATCATGCCAAGTCTATTACCAGAGGTGGCTAGACATGTTTATTTTGAAGCCTCAGCGATGATCATAGGCTTAATTAGTCTTGGCTTAGCTTTTGAAGTAAAGGCGCGAGGGCGAACCTCTGAGGCGATTAAACGCTTAATTGGTTTACAACCTAAAACGGCACGGGTGATCCGAGATAACCAAGAGCAAGATATAGATATAAGCCAAGTTATTAAAGGTGACTTGATTCGTGTCCGCCCTGGAGAGAAAATTTCAGTCGATGGAGATGTTATTGAAGGCAGCAGTACACTAGATGAATCAATGCTCACTGGTGAACCGATGCCGGTTAATAAGGGTGAGGGTGACAAGGTTGTTGCTGGCAGTATTAATAAAAGTGGTACTTTGTTGTTTAAAGCAACCCATATAGGCAGCGAAACCACCTTAGCGAATATTATTAATATGGTTAAACGTGCACAAAACTCTAAACCCTCAATTGGGCGCTTAGCCGATGTTATTTCAGGCATATTTGTACCCACAGTGATGATTATTGCGGTGCTAGCAGGCTTAGCATGGCTTAACTTTGGCCCACAGCCGAGTATTGCTTATGCGGTTGTTGCAATAACCACAGTTTTAATTATTGCTTGCCCGTGTGCACTTGGTTTAGCTACACCGATGTCAATTATGGTCGGCATAGGTAAAGCTGCTCAGTCGGGTATACTTATTCGTAACGGTGAAGCGTTACAAACAACAGCTAAAATCACCACCATGATCTTAGATAAAACAGGCACTATAACCGCTGGTAAGCCAACCGTGACCGATGTGGTTACGTTCAACCAAAGCGACAGTACCGAGGTGCTAAAGTTAGCAGCTAGCCTTGAAAGTAGCTCTGAACATCCATTAGCCGAAGCCATTGTTAATTATGCTAAAAACAAAAATATCACCCTTGAAAAAGTCAGTAATTTTAATGCTATCACTGGACAAGGTGTGATCGGTACCATTAATGAGCAAAGCCTATTGTTTGGCAATCAGGCACTAATGAAAAGCCACAATATAGATATTGCAGAGGCAATACCTCAAGCCGAGCAGCTTGCTAGCGCTGCTAAAACGCCGATGTACTTTGCTATTGGCAATCAATTACATGCCATAATCGCAGTTGCTGACCCAATAAAAGAAGATTCAGCTGAGGCCATTAAACGCTTACAAAATAAAGGTATGCAGGTGGTTATGCTGACAGGCGATAACCAAGCGACCGCTAAAGCCGTTGCCAGCAAAGTCGGTATTACAGACTTTATAGCGCAAGTAATGCCAGATGATAAAGCCAGTGAAGTGACTAAGCGTCAATCTCAAGGTGAAATTGTAGGCATGACTGGTGATGGTATAAATGATGCGCCAGCATTGGCACAAGCCGATGTTGGGTTTGCCATTGGCACTGGCACAGATGTAGCTATTGAAAGTGCGGATATAACGCTGATGCGAGGCTCACTTCATGGTCTTGCAGATGCCATTGCAATTAGTGGCGCAACCATAACTAATATTAAACAAAACTTGTTTGGGGCGTTTATTTATAACATTGCGGGTATTCCGATTGCTGCAGGGCTGTTGTATCCGTTTTTTGGTTTACTACTAAACCCAGTCGTAGCTGGGGCGGCAATGGCTTTATCATCGCTTACTGTGGTCACTAACGCAAATCGGTTACGTTATTTTAAAGCGAGTAACTCGTAACTTTATTTATAGAGGACTTAATTATGTTATTAATTAATTTATTAGGCGTTTTACTTATTGTCGCTATTATTTATTGGTTTTGGTTATATGAGCCAAAATAAATAGTGATAGCAATTTAATAACCATTACTGTGGGTAACGGAGTATATTCTCCAGCGTATATTAAGGTGGCAGCTGATACGCCTCTGATCCTGAGCTTTAATTGACAAAAAAGTTCTCCTTGCGCTGAAACAGTGATTTTCTCCCGCTCGAACTCGTGAAACGCTATGCATAGGTAAAAATGCGCCTATTGAGATACCTGCGCTTGATGCCGGTGAATATGCCTTTCACTGCCAAATGCAAATGTATAAAGGTAAGTTATTGGTTTTTTAATAAAACTAAACGTGTCTGTGATGCGTATGCTCTAGCAGAAAATATAAAAGGTTGTAGTATGAATAAATTAAACCCCAAAAAACTGCTAAATAGTAAATGGACGGCCATCCCAGCTATTAATAAAGAAAAGCACTTTATTATTGTTGAGGTCGAATTTGATGAAGACGGTAATGTGATTGAATGTATCACTGAGGCGGTGATGTCAAAAAATCAATATCCTATTCAGTGGCGCGACTTAAAAGATGAACAAAGATGGCGCCAAGGCTGGAAGTGACCGCTTGTACTCATGCCCAAATAAGTGGGTATGAGTGACATCAAATCAGTATCCCGCGCGAAGTTCACTCCCTATTTTTAGCCTTTATTCGCCATACGGCGACAAATCTTTGCTTTTTCTCTCCCCGTTAAAAAATTAATTTATATTTTTTTACAAATAAATTTAAGTTGTTTATTTTCAATTTGTTATCTATTTAATTTAACCTGTTTAATTTCGTTTTTTTAATTTGTTCAGTGGCGATTTACCCCTATAGCGGCTCAGCCTTGTTGTTTTGTGTTTGATTAGAGATAGATGTGTCTTTTTTAGATGATTTAACTCATTGAATTTTAAAGGGTATCTTTTTAGTTAAAAGTAGTTGTTGCAAAAAAGCAACAAAGTGCGGGATGTTTTTAAGTAAAAATCCCATTTTTATTTTTAACTTGTTGTTTATAAATTAAAAAATAAACATGGCATCGAAGTTGTAATACCTAAGCTGTATTTAGCAAAAAGTAATTAAGCTTAGCGCTTAGCCTTACAACCCAATGAAGGAATTACGTTATGACAACATTTAAATCAACACTGGTATTAATGGCACTTGCTTCTTCATCTGCAGTATTTGCCAGCACAGACTTTGAAACCCTTGATGTAGATGGTAGTGGCACAATTAGCCAAGCTGAAGCATCAGTAGATGCCTCACTTATGAGTAAGTTTACAGAGCTTGATACGGATAAAAACGGCGAGCTTTCTAAAGCAGAATTTTCTAAGGCTTAAAAGGCCAATGCTCAACGCTATTACATATTCTGAGTTGCTTAAGACAACCTAAATAGGCAAGGGAGCCTATGAAAGAGAATAACTAGGATGTACGGTTATAGCGTTGAGTCAATTAATTTACACCGAAACATTGCATACTTTGAAGGATTAATATTATGAAAAAATTACAGTCGACTCTTGTACTTATGGCACTTGCTTCTTCATCTGCAGTATTTGCCAGCACAGACTTTGAAACCCTTGATGTAGATGGTAGTGGCACAATTAGCCAAGCTGAAGCATCGGTTGCGGCCGAACTTATGGAGCAGTTTGCAGAGCTGGATGGTGATGGCAATGGTGAACTTTCTAAAGACGAATTTTCAGCATACTAATTTTCTAATTCCCTAAGGATCTCGGAAAAGGATTTCTTACTAACTTTTTTATTAAGCTAAGGATTTATTATGAAAACATTTACTAAAACACTAACTAAAACGCTTGCTTTAATTGCACTTGCTTCGTCTTCTGCCGCTTTTGCTGCGGTTGACTTTGATTCTTTCGATACAGATGGCGACGGCGTTATTAGCCAGTCTGAAGCACAAGCTAATTCGCAACTAGCTAAATTATTTGATGACTTAGATATTGACGGGAATGGCGAATTATCTAAGCAAGAATTTGCCAAAGTTCAGTAACAAATACGCACAATCTTTAACGATACAGATAAAAGCAGCCGAATAATTTCTCGGCTGCTTTTTATTTACTTATCTTCTAAACGTTTGGCTTTAAAATCAGACTCGCTAGTCCACTTAGGCCAATCGCCATTATTGGCAAGTTGACTGGCTATATCTATAACCAGCTCGATATCCTGTTTTGCACCAGCCAATGACCATTTATCTGAATAATCGTCTGCTTCTTTATGGTATTTATGACTGATGTAGTCAGGGTCGGTATCACCTAAGCTCATAAACAGTAAACTTGGCACGCCTTGTTTAGCGAGTGAGAAATGATCTGATCTAAAAAACAATCCATTTTGTGGGCGAGGATCCATTTTTACCACGCGTCCTTGTGCTTTAGCCGCGCTTGCTAAGTAATGCTCCATTTCGGATAAGTTGCTACCGTATTGCAAAATATAATTGGTTTCATCGAGTACATTCATACCATCGATATTTAATAATCCGACCATTTTTTTGGTGGCAATCATGTTCCCATTGGCAAATTCTTCTGAGCCAATTAGACCTGTTTCTTCGGCAGTAAAGTTAGCAAACAGGATTGAGCGCTTAAACGGCTTTTGCTGATGCATTTTGCTCATAATGCGAGCAATTTCAAGCGTTGCTGCAGTGCCTGAAGCATTATCGACTGCGCCATTATAAATTTTAGGTCCACTGTCGGTTTGTTTAGTACCAAAATGATCCCAATGAGCACTAATAATAACGTATTCGTCAGGGGTTTCACTGCCTGTAATTTGTGCAACCACATTATGTGATTTAGCGTGCGACACTTCATTTTTAAATGCAAGGTTCGCCTTTAAGTTCAATTCCTTGGCTTGAAATTGCTTACTCAATGCGTGTTGCTTTAATTGTTGATAATTTAAGTTTGCCGATGCGAATACTTGTTCAGCCGCATTAAGTGTTAACCAGCCCATAACCGGCAGTTCAGATGCATTAAGGTTGTTGTCCATCAAGCTATACTTGGTGCCCGTGTTTGAGCTTTCAACCACGCCCCAAGGGTATGCGGCTGGGGCTGTTTCATGAACAATAAATACCGCTTTTGCACCTTGGCGCGCGGCTTCTTCATATTTATAAGTCCAGCGGCCATAGTAGGTCATGGCATTGCCTGTAAATAGTGTATCGTCTTGGGTGGCAAAGCCCGGATCGTTCACCAGCACAATAACGGTTTTATCAGTTACATCAACATTGGCATAGTCGTTCCAGTTATATTCTGGCGCGTTAATCCCATAACCAACAAATACAATATCGCTATTGCGGACATCAATAATTGGCTGTAACTGCTTTGTACGGGCGGTGAAGTCTTTACCTGCAGTAAAGCTAAGCTCTCCCATAGTTAATTGCATTTTTTGATCTGCAGTTAGCATGGCCATTTTAACTGGCTGTAAATATTTCCCTTGATACGCGCCAGACAACCCCATCGCTTGGTATTGCTCACTTAAATAACCAACGGTTTTAACTTCACCTAAGGTAAGCGGGCCGCGTCCTTCAAAGTCATCTGATGCTAAGGTTTTAATATGTTGCTTAAGATTGTTTAAACTAACGCCTGAGCTGTTTTCAAGAGATGAAGCTGGCGTTGTAGGCTCAGAGCAACCCGTTAGTGCAATAGCTAAAAAAAGTGCAGTGATTTTTATATAAGACATAACTACTTAAAATAATAATTTTTTTCGACTATAACCCCAAGTAACCGTTAAATGCGAATTTTTATCTCTTTTAATCTTATTTTTATGTCGCTTACCTCTTCACCTATTTACCCGTTCATCGCCTTTAGGTAAGTTAACCTGAACTCTGGATAATAAATCTATCTCAAGCAGCTATTTTGAGCGCTAACTGCGTTGAATTTACTTGCAATAGACTAGCTATTGACGCGTAATTTCGCCTTGTTTTCACTGAAAATCTCTGGCTAGAGAAGACAGACATAAATATTACTTTGATTCAATATGTTAGTAAATCTCTTAACCAGAGTTCAGGTTAAGTTAAAAACAATAACAAAAGGGATAAACCAATGAAGCAATTTAATCGTCGAGACTTTTTAAAAGCAGCCAGTGTCGCCGCCGCTGCCGGTGTAGTGAGTGGTTGTGCATCAAGTGGAAGTGCTAATGCAAGCGCACCAAAACAGCAAGGGCGCAGTGTTATTGGTTTAGTCGCGCCCAAAATGGATGTGGTTAGAGTGGGCTTTATTGGTGTGGGTCAGCGCGGTTATGGACATGTAAAGCGCATGAGCCATATTGAAGGTGCGCAAATAGTCGCTATTTGTGACACGCATACTGAGGTGCTAGAGCGAGCTGCCAATTATTTAGTTGATAAAGGGGTAGCTAAGCCGGCGTTATATACTGGCAGTGAGCGGGCTTATCAACAAATGCTTGAACGACAAGACATAGATATAGTCATTATTTCTACTCCTTGGGCATGGCATGCACCTATGGCTATCGATACTATGCACAGCGCAAAACATGCTTTTGTTGAAGTGCCCTTGGCACTGACTGTTGACGAAATGTGGCAGATTGTAGATACCGCCGAACGTACTCAAAAAAATTGCATGATGATGGAAAATGTGAATTACGGTCGCGACGAGTTAATGGTATTAAACATGGTGCGCCAAGGTGTATTTGGGGAGCTGTTACATGGCGAAGCGGCCTATATTCATGAGCTTCGTTGGCAAATGAAAGAGCTTGAGCACAAAACAGGCTCATGGCGAACGCAATGGCATGCAAAACGTGATGGTAACTTATACCCCACTCATGGATTAGGCCCTGTATCGCAATATATGAATATAAATCGTGGCGATAGGTTTTATTTTTTAACTTCAATGAGCTCACCTTCGCTGGGTAGAAGCGCCTATGCACAACGTGAATTTGCAGCGGATCATTCCCGTAATCAGCTTAATTATATTGCCGGTGATATGAACACGACACTAATTAAAACTCTCAAGGGGCGCAGTATTATGGTACAGCACGATACAACAACCCCTCGGCCATACTCTCGACATAACTTAATCCAAGGCACGAATGGAGTGTTTGCCGGTTTCCCTAATCGTATTGCACTTGAAAATGGCGGATCAACAAGCTTTCATGAATGGGATTATGATATGAGCGCATGGTATGAGCAGTACGATCATCCCCTATGGACAAAAATGGGTGAAGAGGCACAGCGCAATGGTGGCCACGGTGGCATGGACTTTTTAATGTTTTGGCGGATGATTTATTGCCTAAGAAATGGCGAACCGCTGGATCAGGACGTTTACGATGGCGCAGCGTGGTCGGTTATTTCACCATTATCAGCCCAGTCTGTGAGTGAGCGTAGCCGCTCAATTGATATTCCTGATTTTACTCGCGGTGCATGGCAAACAGCAAAGCCTTTAGGCATTGTAAGCTAAGGTTTATAGCAGGCATAAAAAAAGAGCACATGCGCTCTTTTTTTATTTAACAGTTTATTACAATAGGGATCAGCTACTTCTTACATCTACTTTTAATTTAAGCTTTTGTCCTGGCTGCAAATATTTTTGCCCAGCAAGGTTATTCCATTTAATAATATCGCTCACTGTTAAATTAAACTTAGACGCTATACGCGCTAAAGAATCGCCTCGGCGCACTTTGTAGGTAATAGTACGATTAGTATTACTCGTCGACTCTTTAGGCTGGCTAGCTGACTTATAAACTACCAACTTTTGATTTAAACGCAGTACTGCATTTTTTTCAGCTTATTCCACTTAGCTAATTCACTCATCGTTACATCGTATTCGCGGCTAATATCCCATAGGGTATCGCCACTCTTTACCGTATGAGAAAGTTTAGTACGTAAACTTTTATTAGCGGCCGCACGTACTTGCTGAGGTAAATGTTCACTGTTAATTTTACCATCAGTGAGTGGCACTAAAATTTGTTGACCCACACGAATTACGTTTGAGTTAAGCTTATTTAATGACTTAATTGCGCTGATACTAGTGGTAAATTTATCTGCAATCACCGACAAGCTATCGCCACGTTTAACCTTATATTGCTGCCAACGAAGACGGTTTTTAATCGCTGTAGCGGTAAGCTTTTCAGTGAATTGTTCTACTTTATCGGTAGGAAGTAATAAAAAGTGTGGGCCATCCGGATCGGTTGCCCAGCGGTTAAATCCTGGATTTAATCGATATAGTTCGGTAAGGGTCATATCGGCCATGTCCGCAGCCAGTGCTAAATCTATTTGTGACTCAATATTAACCACTTCGACTACTTGTGCGTTAATTATTGGCTTCCACGACACTTTAAACTCATCTGCACGTTTTAATAAATCAGCTAAAGCTAATAATTTAGGCACGTAGGCAGTGGTTTCACGAGGTAAATCTAGTGACCAAAAGTCGGTAGGCAAATGCTTTTTACGATTCTTTTTTATCGCACGCAGCAAGCGGCCTTCACCTGAGTTATAGGCGGCAATTGCGTTCAGCCAATCACCTTCAAGGGTTTTGTGTAAGTACGAGAGATAATCAAGTGCAGCGCGAGTAGACTGCACAATATCGCGACGACCATCATACCACCAGTTTTGCTTTAAATCGAAACGCTCACCAGTTGCAGGCATAAATTGCCAAATACCCGATGCAGTTCGATGCGAATAGCCATAAGGGTCGAACGCACTTTCTACAATAGGTAAAAGTGCAATTTCGATAGGCATTTCACGCTTTTCAATTTCTTCAACAATAAAATGTAAATACGGCTCAGCACGTTTAGAAATACGGTCAAGGTATGCCTGATGACGTGCATAATAATTTCGTTCAGCGACCACTGGGCGGTTTTGTGGGATATCAATAGATAATTGGTAACGAATACGCTCCCAAACATCGTCAAACACAGGGGCTTCTTCTTCAATATCATTTACTTGTTGATATTGCGCATTCATCATTAATGCAGTGCTAATATCATTTGGGCTGGCGCCTTCAAGTTGGTTTTGAACTTGATTTTGTGAATCTGTGTTTAATGTTGTCAATGTTTGACAACCGCTTAGCGTCATCGCTAAAACCAATAAAAGAGGAGATTTATTCATAAATACCAATACATAGGGTAAAAAACTCGGCGAATACTACTCATTATGAGCCAACATTGCCACTTGTCATCGTTAAAAATGCAAACAAATATAATTAGAAAATGTTAACTTATTGTTATTTCAAATGTTCAGTTAATTATTTTTGTCACTGGCTTAAAAATTATCTTTGAACATTCTCAGACTAGCAAAGTTTTCCCAAGGTTCATTGTTTTTTGTAACTAAACAATACTCTTTTGGTAGTGACTTTGTAATATTGGGCAAATTACTACGCATAAAAGGGTTAATTTTTAGCTCTTGGCCTATGGTGCTTGGCAAGCTTATTTCATCATTTTTTCGCAATTCATCTACTTGCTGGCTGTAAGCGAGTAATTCGGGATTTCGTGGCTCAACCGCTTTTGCAAAGGTCAAGTTTGCTTGGGTGTATTCGTGGGTGCAATATACTTTGCAATCACTTGGCAGTGCTCGCAACTTATTAAATGAATGCCACATTTGCTCTGGACTACCTTCAAATAAGCGCCCACAACCGCCACTAAACAGGGTGTCGCCAGTAAAGGCCAGTGCATCATTAATATAACAAATATGGTCTAGGGTGTGCCCTGGTGTTGTTATAATTTCAAATGGAATGTTTAAAATGCTAATTGTGTCACCTTCATTTAAAGGTGTTGTTATTCCCTCAAACGGACTATTACTAGGGCCGTAAACGGCGATGTTTGGATACTGTTTTACTAATTGAGCTACACCATCGGTATGATCATAATGATGATGAGTAATTAAAATACCGCCAAGGGTTAAGTTATGCTGTGCTAAATGCTCTATAACTGGCGCTGATTGCCCTGGGTCAACCACCCACGCGTGGTTATTCTGCTCGGCGGTTAAGCACCAAATGTAGTTATCAGAAAAGGCTTTAATTGCTTTGACTTGCACCATGTATTGTTGCTCTATAAAGTGGTATTTAATTAATATTATAACGAGCTTATATAATGAAACCAGCCCTTAGTTTTCAAGAAGGCCCCAAACCGTTGTCATGGCAGCAGTTTCCGCATGGTGATTATTTACGTTGTGATATAGAACGCAAATTGTCGCCGTGGTTACCGCGTATGTTTGGCTATCATATGCTTAAATTAGGTAATTTAAGTGCTGAGCTCGATACAAGTAAAAGCTCCATTAAGCATCAAGTATGCGTTGCAGAGCCTGGCCCATACACGGGGGTAGTGGCCGATATAGACGAACTGCCTTTTTACGAGCACAGTATAGATGCCTGTATTATGAGCCATTGTTTAGAGTATCACTCAGATCCGCATCATATATTACGTGAGGTTCATCGAACCCTTATTCCAGGTGGTTATATTGCCATTACGGGTTTTAATCCGTTTAGCTTTTGTGGGTTAGCGCAATTGTTGCCGTTTAGCCGTCAAAAGTTACCGTGGACAGGGCGATTTTTCACCCCTGCACGGGTTAAAGATTGGCTAAATTTACTTGGGTTTGAAATTGTGGCCGATGAGCGTTTTATATATTCGTCGTTGGCACGCGGTAATCGCTTATCGCGGTTCGCATTTTGGCGCAGCTTTACCAAACAATATTTAAAACCTATGGGCAGTGTGTATATGCTGGTAGCACGAAAACGTGTTGCGCCACTTACGCCAATTAAACCTAAGTGGCATGCTCGTCCACAATTTGCGCCAATAAAAGGGGTAGGGCTTAGGCAAACCTCAAAACAGCATTATCAACAAAATAAAAAATAGCATGATGTAGAGGGTTACGGTTGGTAACCTTCATCATCGAGTAAATTGTTGCCGCTGGCTGCATCACGAGCAAGGTCGTCAACAATTTCGTTATATTTGTGGCCACTGTGGCCTTTTACCCATTTCCAGGTAACGTCGTGCTCGGCACAGGCTTTGTCGAGACGTTTCCATAAATCTACATTCTTAACCGGCTTTTTAGCCGAGGTTTGCCAACCACGTTTTTTCCAATTGGTGATCCAAGACTCAATACCCTGCTTAACATATTGGCTATCGGTAGTTAGGGTTACAGGGCAGGCACGATTAAGAGATTCTAGCGCCACAATGGCTGCCAGCATTTCCATACGGTTGTTGGTTGTAAGCTTATAACCTTGGCTTAATTTTTTTTCATGGGCTTCATAAATCATAAAAATACCATAACCACCGGGGCCTGGATTACCTAAACACGAACCATCGGTGTAAATCTCTACGGTTTTTTGCACTGTTTTACCTTGATATTATGTACAATAAAGTGATTATAGAAAGATACCAGAGTCAGGCTTAATTCGATATGGCACGCAGACAAATAGTTTTAGATACAGAAACCACCGGCATCGACCCTAAACAAGGGCATCGTATCATTGAGATCGGCTGTGTGGAGCTTATGAATCGTCGGTTAACCGGCAATAATTTTCACGTTTACATTAATCCGCAGCGCAGCATTGAAGAAGAAGCAATCGACGTTCACGGTATTACTAATGAATTTTTACGCGATAAACCACTTTATCGTGATATTGCCCAAGAGTTTTTTGACTATATTAAAGGGGCTGAGTTAGTTATTCATAATGCGCCGTTCGATATTGGCCATATGGATAATGAATTTGCGTTATTAAACCAAGGCTATCAAAACACCCATAGTTTTTGTGGCGTGCTTGATACCCTTAAAATGGCGCGTGACTTGCATCCAGGACAAAAGAACAACCTTGATGCACTTTGTCGCCGCTATGATGTTGATAACACTAAGCGTACGTTACACGGCGCCTTACTGGATTCTGAAATTTTAGCCGATGTTTACCTGGCAATGACCGGTGGACAAGTAAAGCTAAACCTAAATCAAAACAAAGATGACTCAAGTGAAGATCAAAAAGGCGGTATTAGACGCCTAAGTAGCGACAGGGCGCCTTTGGTAGTTATAGCAGCTAGCGATGCAGAGCAAAGCGCACATCAAACGCGTTTAGACATTGTACAAAAGGAGTGCGGCCATTGTTTATGGCGCGCTGAATAGGGCATTATTATGAAAACGCTATTAGTAGTTTCACTGCTTTTAATTGCCGTGTGTTTCCCCCACGATGCGCACAGCGTAAAGCAAGTTGAAGAGTTAAAAGGCAGCGGTAAACAAAATGAAATCCCGTTACTGGATAACCGTTTTCGTGTTGATGACAAAATTGATGAAATAAAATTAATATTTTTTAGACGCCCAGGATCGCCTGCCGTAATTTTAGTAAGGCCCGATGGCGCTAAATATTTCGCTACCAATGCGGTGAGAAACACTAGTCTTGATTGGTACGACGAATTAAATTATGACTTAGTAGTTATTCGCAATCCTATGCCCGGACCGTGGCAAGTTATCGGCCAAGTAATGCCAGAAAGCCGCATTGTTGTTATTGGTGAGCTATCGCTAAAAGTAGAGCCATTGCCTAAAATTCTGTTTCAGGGTGAAACTGTAAAAGTAACCGGTGAGATTTTAAATGATGGTGAGCCGATTCGCGCCAATCTATTTAAAGATGCGGTCTCGCTTAATGTAAGCTTTGTGAGCACCAATAATGAAAATTTTGAAAACTTTGGTGCAGGCATACAGCAAGTAACTGAATTCAAAGATGATGGTTACGGGTTTGATGAAAGTGCCAAAGACGGTGTGTTTACCGGTGAATTTACCTTAAATTTCACACCCGGCGAGTGGCGTCCTGAGCTTTATATTACCACCGACGTATTAGAGAGACGAGTGGTTCAAGATACTATTGTTGTGCATGAGCCGCCTTTTAGCTTCACCTCCATTGAAGCAACTGAGGAGGGGGAAGATCACCGTATTACGATCAATATTGATGATAAGCTTTTAAAACCTGAAACGGTGATCATGCAAGGTAAAATTTATTACCCCAATGGTGAAGAACAGATATTTTACTTAGATAGCAACAGCACCACAGCAAGAGAGCTGGCTTTACAAGATTATGGTTGGGGACGCTACAACATTGAAATCTCTGTTTTTGGCTCAACAATCAATGACCGAGAGTTTATGGCTACATTGCCAACCTATCTATTTGAGATAGAAAGACCGATAGAAGTGATTCCAGAAATTCCAGTTGCCAGTGTTACCGAGCCAGAAAATATTCCTGTGCCAGTTGTAAAACCAAAAGTAATGGCGACGGGATTAATGGTTAGTTTAATTGTTGGTGGAAATTTAGCCATTTTATTTATAGGTTGGCTGTGTATTCGTGTTTTTGTGCAGAACAAATCATTAAAATTTAAATTGAATTTAACTTTTTTAAAGAAAAAGAAAGCTGTTGAGTCCAAAAAAGCCGAGCAGAAAAAATCAGAGGCTCCAGAAAGTAGCTCAAAAAATGATAAATCAGCTGAAATTTTAAACCTTTCGATGTCAGATGACTAAAAAACCTGTAAAAAAACAAAAAAGCCCTTGACGAAGCAGGGGCTGGTTCGTATTATTCACGCCGCTGTCAGGGGAGACTCAGACAACAACGAAAATGCGGAGTGGTAGTTCAGTTGGTTAGAATACCGGCCTGTCACGCCGGGGGTCGCGGGTTCGAGTCCCGTCCACTCCGCCAATTTTCGACAATTTGTAAGTATGCGCTGGAGTGGTAGTTCAGTTGGTTAGAATACCGGCCTGTCACGCCGGGGGTCGCGGGTTCGAGTCCCGTCCACTCCGCCAACACTTACACAACATATGGTTGTAAAACATATTCTTATTATGGAGTGGTAGTTCAGTTGGTTAGAATACCGGCCTGTCACGCCGGGGGTCGCGGGTTCGAGTCCCGTCCACTCCGCCAATAAGAAAAAATAACAGTTTAAATACGCGCTGGAGTGGTAGTTCAGTTGGTTAGAATACCGGCCTGTCACGCCGGGGGTCGCGGGTTCGAGTCCCGTCCACTCCGCCAACTATTTAAACAACGTTATATTACAAAATTTGTATGCTGGAGTGGTAGTTCAGTTGGTTAGAATACCGGCCTGTCACGCCGGGGGTCGCGGGTTCGAGTCCCGTCCACTCCGCCAACAAATTAAGTAATGACAAGTAAAAGATATCTCTGCGGAGTGGTAGTTCAGTTGGTTAGAATACCGGCCTGTCACGCCGGGGGTCGCGGGTTCGAGTCCCGTCCACTCCGCCATTTGATATCGTAACAAAATTAGTAAGTGCATCACCCCATGCACATACCACTGCGGAGTGGTAGTTCAGTTGGTTAGAATACCGGCCTGTCACGCCGGGGGTCGCGGGTTCGAGTCCCGTCCACTCCGCCACTTGTTATTTCCTCAATAACAATTTAAAAAATACTTTCCTAATTAATAACAGTTAATATATTATTCTATCAGCTATCAGCTATCAGCTATCAGCTATCAGCTATCAGCTATCAGCTATCAGCTATCAGCTATCAGCTATCAGCTATCAGCTATCAGCTATCAGCTATCAGCTATCAGTCACAATTAACAAGTCAGCCTTGATAGGCTTGAGTTAAAAAACACCTAGTTTAATTTTTAGTTTAGTTCAAAGCTTTACGTGTTATCAAAATTCAAATTATCTTTTAAAACAGTTTTTATTGTCCTGAGGCTAAGTCATAACGCCGCAGATGTAAAAAGCTTATCTTTATAGTGAACTATTAGGGTGAATCGCTGTTGATGATACAAGCGGTTTCAGAGCTTCTGATGCTGTTTCAACTTGCTATAAAAGGTTTGTCGCTATTAGAAAATGACGCTACTTTATCGTTATTGTTTTTTTAAGCTGTTGGGGTGGGTTTTGTTTATTATAAAAGTTTATTTATAATATAAAGCTGATTTAAAAAGGATATTTTATGATTGAAGTGATTGGCTTAAATAAGCAGTTTGCCGCCAACGTTGTCTACCATGATTACAATAAGGTGTTTAGCAGCCAAAAAGTGTGTATTGATGCACCTAACGGCCAAGGCAAAACCACGTTACTTATGATGCTAGCGGGGCTTGAAAAGCCGCAAAGTGGTACATTTTTATTTGCAGGGGAAACACTTAAAGAACTAGATAAACAGGTCGCTATTGCTACTGATCGTATTGCTTTACCAGATTTTTTAACTGCCAATCAAATTATACATTTATCTGTTAGTACACTCGGTTGCCCATGGCCTAATGCAATTGTTAGTGGTTTTAATTTTGGCGAATTTCTTAATACGCGTTTTGATGCATTATCCTCAGGCAATCAAAAAAAGTGCCAATTAATTTTAGCATTAATGCGCAAGGCACCTTATCTATTACTTGATGAGCCGAGTGCAGCCCTTGATCAGGCAAGCATACAATATCTTCTTTCCTTACTTGACGCTTACTTAGCAGATAAACCAAACGGGCAAGTTATTATTACTTGTCACGAACCTACTGTGTTTGTTGAACATGGCTTTGAGCGCATATCGTTATGAATATTGCACCAAGTAAACACCCATTAGCTCAATATAGAGTGTTTATGGGTTACCGGTATTTAGCTTATAACCAAGAACTTAAGCAATTATTATTACAACTGAAAAGTTTTGGGCTGTTATTTTTAGTGGTGTTAGGCTCATCGATGTTGGGTTTGATATTGCTACTTTTTTTAGGTCTCGGAAAAATTATAGACAGCAGCGCAGCACCACAATACGGTGCACAAATGGCCTTATTTTATTTGTTATTACAAAGTGTGATGCTCAGCGCAATGAAGTCAGCAATTAAAAATAGTCAGCAGCGGCTATTCCAGCAAACTATTGCGCGATCAGTGTGGTTATATTTAGTTGATATTAAATTATTAACGCTAAGTAATGCTTGGTTAATAGCCAGTGTATTAATTGCGCTAGATTTAACGCTATCACAATGGGTTAAAGTACCGCACTTTGTTGTATTTATGTTGTTGCAATTTAGCTTGGGCGTTTTGTGCTTATACAAACCCAGCGCACTGATATATGGCTTTATATTTAGCACGATATTAGTGTGTGTTCCTATTTATATGCAACCGCTCACCTATCATATAGGCTTTGCTTTACTGTTTACGCTGAGTCTTTTTGTCCCCGTGGTTAATGTTAACGGGCGAATTGCAGTAAGTTCAATATTTGGTTTTTGGTTTTGTTATTTACTAAACCATAGCTGGGTACTTGTTTGGCGCGTGTCGCTACTTTTATGTGTATTTATGGCATCAGCGGCACTAATAAACGAACGTGCTGATTTGGTATCTATACTCGTAGTGTTGACCATGGCTTTTATTGTGCTTTTTAGTAGCTCTTTGCAATTTGATTGCGGTAAAGTTCACGAGCAGTATCGATTGTTTTTTAAAACATGCCAGCGAGAACGTGCCTTTTATATTAGCCAGTTTTTACCTAGCCTATTGCTGTTTTTAGTAGCAACGATAAGTTATAGCGTTATTTTTGATCACATTCATATTGCATTATTTTTTATTGGTAATATGTGGTGTGTAATACAGGTTTACTTTGCGCAAAAAAAACCAGCGCATTATGCGCTGGTTTGGATGGTTATAACAGGTGTGTTGCTTAGCTTTTATTAGTAATGCTAAGCAGCATCTGCCTTTTTAGATTTCGCTTTGCTATTACGCGCTGCTTTGCCTGCAAGTAAATCTGCAGGGTCAAAATCATCAACGTTAATCACATCTAAACGATCTTTTTCTACTGCAGCGAGCTTATCGGCTTCTGCTTGGCTTAAAATGCCTGCATCTAAGCCCATTTGCGCCACTTTATCAAGCTGGAAGAATGGCAGTTTTACGCCTTTTTCTTTACATACACGCTCAAACAATGGCTCTACTTCTAGAACGTCTTTAAGCGTTTGCTCTTGACGGCCTACAAGGTTAAGTGGTTCGTTTGTAAGGTATACATAGCTTGCTAAACGATTACGTGTTTCGCTAGGAACTTGCAATAACTGCGCTAGTTTGTGTTCAAGTTTGTCGGTAGGTTTACGAACCGGACGACCAAACGGGAACAACAATACTTTTAAAACACCACGTAGTGGAGCCGACGGCATATTATTGATTAAATCAGCAAGTGCACGTTGACAGTGGTAAAGGTGATCCTGACAGCTCCATTGAACTAGTGCAAAATCTTCTTTCTTACGGCCTTCGTCGTTGTAACGTTTTAGCGTTGCAGATACTAAGTAAAGGTAACTTAACAAGTCGCCTAAACGGGCTGAGATACGTTCTTTACGTTTAAGTGAACCACCAAATACTGCCATGCTAATATCTGACATAAGTGCAAGTGATGCACTAAAGCGAGACGCAATACGATAAAACTCAGCAGTTTCATCTTTATACGGTACGCTAGTAAAGCGAGCGCCAGTAAGTGCAAGCCATTTAGTACGTACTAAGTTAGACATGGTAAAGCCAATGTGACCCATTAGCGCTTTATCAAATACGTTAAGCGCTTCTTCGCGATCTTCAATTTCACACGCACCTAGCTCGGTAAGTACAAATGGATGACAACGAATTGCACCTTGACCATAAATAATCATATTACGGGTCAAGATGTTTGCACCTTCAACGGTAATGGCAATAGGTGCACCTTGATAGCCACGACCCAAGTAGTTATTTGGCCCAAGCATGATCCCTTTACCGCCTAGCACGTCCATTGCATGAATGGTTGAATCGCGCATTTGCTCGGTAAGGTGGTACTTAATAATCGCCGACACAACTGATGGCTTCTCGCCTAAATCAACCGCACCTGTTGACATACTAACAGCAGCGTCTGAGCTGTAAGCATAACCAGCAAGTTTAGCCATTGATTCTTCAACCCCTTCCATTTTACCAATAGGTAAGCGGAATTGACGACGAATACGGCTATAAGCACCTGTTGCTACTGCAATCATTTTAATGCCACCGGCTGAATTTGACGGCAACGTAATTGCACGACCAACCGATAAACATTCAACTAGCATACGCCAGCCTTGACCAGCCATTTCTGGACCGCCAATAATGTAATCTAGTGGAACGAAAATATCTTTACCGCGAGTAGGGCCATTTTGGAACGGCACATTAAGCGGGAAGTGACGACGACCAATTTCAACCCCAGGGGTATCTGTTGGGATAAGTGCGCAAGTAATACCTGGCTCTTTAACGTCGCTTAATAATCCATCTGGATCTTGTAATTTAAATGCTAGACCAAGAACCGTAGCTACAGGCGCAAGCGTTATGTAACGTTTGTTCCATGTAAGGCTTACACCCACTACTTCTTCGCCATTCCATTGCCCTTTACACACTACACCGTAGTCTGGAATTGAGCTTGCATCAGAACCCGCCTCTGGCGAGGTAAGTGCAAAACATGGAATTTCTTGACCGCTTGCTAAACGCGGTAAGTAATGATTTTTTTGATCCTCTGTACCATAGTGCTGTAATAACTCACCTGGGCCTAACGAGTTAGGTACACCAACAATTGACGAAAGCAATGTTGATTTACTGGTTAGTTTTTGCAGTACACACGATTGTGCAAATGCAGAGAATTCTAAGCCGCCGTATTCCTTTTTAATGATCATGGCAAAGAATTTATTATCTTTTAGATATTGCCATACATCCTGAGGTAGATCGGTAAGCTCATGCGTAGCTTCCCAATCGTCCAGCATGCTACACACTACTTCAACAGGGCCATCGATAAATGCCTGCTCTTCAATAGTGAGTTTTGGAACCGGGTATTGGTGAAGCTTCTTCCAATCTGGATTGCCACAAAATAAATCAGCTTCCCACCACGTAGTACCCGCATCGATCGCTGACTTTTCGGTGTCAGACATGCTAGGTGTTACTTTTTTAAAGATAGTGAAAATAGGCTTGATAATGTATTGCTGGCGAATACCAGTAACAGAAAGAGGCACTGCGATGATTAAAAAGATCACCCAGCTAATTAAACCAAAAGCACCGGCAAAGGTACCAATTAATAATGTTGCGGCAGAAACACCAAGTGCTGTGTTCCAACTTGCTCTGTGGTAAAGCGCAATGCTGAGCAGTGCGATTAAACCGAGTGTAAATATGAGTGTCATTGCTAATTCCTTAATAGAGGTCAGACCACCTCGTTTAGAGTAGCGCTAGTAACGCTAAGTTTCAAGTACATTACTTAGATTAA
Source organism: Pseudoalteromonas sp. KJ63-1 (assembly GCF_055808145.1). The sequence continues at coordinate 1,062,243 of NZ_CM147855.1, forward strand.
AGTGTAGTTATCGGTACGATTATTACAATGCGTTGTATGTTATACGAACAGTTTGGCAGTAATCGTTTATTTTGGCTTATTATAAAAAATATAAGCGTGAAAAAATCAATTAATCTAGTAGTAATATAAGTTTAATTAAGTAAATATACTTATGATGTTCAGTGTACGCTTATTAAAAATAGAACGATATTCTATGTTTAGCTTTTTAAAGGTTTATTTATTTTATGTGTGAATTACTTGGCATGTCAGCCAATGTGCCAACGGATATTTGTTTTAGTTTTTCAGGGTTGTTGGAGCGTGGTGGAAATACGGGACCGCACAAAGACGGCTGGGGCATTACTTTTTATGAAGGTAAAGGCTGCAGAACCTTTAAAGATCCAGAGCCCAGTTACCAGTCAGAAATAGCAAAGCTGGTAAAAGCGTACCCAATTAAAAGTGTATCTGTGATTAGTCATATTCGCCAAGGAAACCGTGGTCGGGTGTGTCTTGAAAATACCCACCCGTTTACCCGAGAGTTGTGGGGGCGCGAAATAACCTATGCTCATAATGGGCAGCTTTCAAATTATCACGATTTAAAAACAGAGTACTATCGACCTGTGGGAAACACCGACAGTGAACTCGCTTTTTGTTGGTTACTTGACAAAATTCGCGAAAAATACCCAAAGCGTCCAAGTAATATGGCATCGGTTTTCAGATACGCCGCCAAACTTTCGCATACACTACGTGAAAAGGGCGTATTTAATATGCTATTGACCGATGGTGTATTTGTTTTAGCGTATTGCACTAATAACTTACATTATATAACGCGCCGTGCGCCATTTGGTAAAGCAACTCTGATTGATGCGGACATGGTTGTCGACTTTCAACAAGAAACTACGCCAAACGATGTAGTGACGGTTATAGCAACAAGGCCATTAACTAATGATGAGCGCTGGCAAAAAATGCAGCCAGGAGAGTTTGCGTTATTTAAAATGGGTGAATTAATGTAGCTTGGGTAGCTAGAGTGAAACGAAACTCGACTCAAAGTTTCAAATTGATAAAGTGTATAAGTGTTAAAAATGAAAAACCCAAGTTATGTTTGTCACACTTGGGCCTTTCATTTGCACCTTGTAAGCAATTTACTCTGGTGTTATTTCGTTTTTCACTTCTGCAGGTAAAGCAGGTGGGTTGATCACGGTAAACGATTTCATTTGCACTTCAAACTGCTCCACACCTTTTTCACCCTTCCACATGCGCACTAGCATGTAATCCATTTCTGGGGCAAACCAGGCTAAAGCTTGGCGTTTATCGTTATCATATAAGCGTTTAACTTTCACTGCTTCTACATTACCTATAGGCAGAGAAATCATTTCGGTTTCTACCACTTCAAAGTCGTAGTCACGGCAATTACCCTTTTTATCAACCAACGGAAACGAGAAGTTGGTTTTGCCTTTTTTAAGACCCTCACGAACTTGTACTTGATAAGAAATGCCATCTTGGAAGTTATCATGCCATTGGCATTTTAACGGGTAATCGCTGGTGTTACTGGTAACCGTTTTGGTTTGACGGTCAAAGTTAATTTTATACTTTTTGTCAGGCCCAGTGCCTGTGCGGATCATAGCGTACTGAATTGGCTCTACGTTATCATTTATAAAGCTAAAGGTTGATGATTCTTGACGTGAGTCAGAGAAAATCATCCATTCAATATCACTGTGGTAAGTGACTTGGTAGTTATTATTATCGAGCTTTTTTAGTTCACGCTCGGCTTTGCCGTGATTAGTGCCTTTGCGCAAAATGTCATAACTAGCTTGATATTGGGTTAACTCGCCTGCAATCAGGCTGGTAGGAAGTAATAAAGTGCCCGCACATAGTAGCCAAGCACTTAATTTTTTATTTTGGGTAGTGCGCGCCGTGTGCAGGAAGTTGTTTTTCGTCAAGAACTGCATAATCTGCTTCCATCGTAAGTCGTTGTTCACTGAACCACTTGACCACCAAAGGATAAATTATGTGCTCTTGCGCATGCACACGTTTAGCGAGCGTGTCTGCTGTATCATCTGCTAATACAGGCACTTTAGCTTGAAGAATAACCGGTCCGCCGTCTAATTCTTCAGTTACAAAGTGAACACTAACGCCGTGAACGTCGTCTTTTGCATCAATTGCTCTTTGGTGGGTATTCAGCCCCTGGTACTTAGGCAACAAAGATGGATGAATGTTCAACATTTTTCCAACATATTTTTGCACTAAGCTAGGAGTTAGAATACGCATAAACCCAGCTAATACAACTAGATTTGGTTCAAAAGAGTCAATTATATGCATTAACTGGGCATCGTATGCTTCGCGGGAGTCAAACTCTTTATGGCTCAGTACTTGCGTTGCAATGCCTGCATTTTTTGCACGCTCTAACCCATATGCGTCTGCTTTATTACTAATAACAGCCGCAATATGAGCGTTTATCTCGCCGCTTTCACAGGCATCAATAATGGCTTGTAAATTTGAGCCACTGCCTGAGATCAAAACTACTAGACGAGTGGGTGCCATTACGCAGCACCACCTACAATTTCAACTTGCTCTTCACCCGCAACCGCATCTTGAATCTCACCAAGGTGCCATGCGTTTTCGCCAAGATCTTTTAAAATGTTTAAACTGTTATCAAGTTGATCAGCAGGTACTACTAACACCATACCTACGCCACAGTTAAATGTGCGGTACATTTCGTGTGTGGTAATGTTGCCATTTTCTTGTAACCAACTGAACACGGTAGGCCACTGCCAGCTATCACCTTTAACAACTGCTTTAGCAGATTCAGGTAATACGCGAGGAATGTTTTCCCAAAAGCCGCCACCAGTAATATGCGAAAGAGCATGCACATCTACTTGCTTGAACAACTCAAGTAATGGCTTAACGTAAATGCGCGTTGGTTCTAAAAGGTGTTCACCTAAGGTTTTTCCATCAATCACTTGATTAGTATCAGCGTTAGACACTTCTAAAACTTTACGAATTAGTGAGAAACCGTTTGAGTGAGGGCCACTAGAAGCAAGCGCTATTAGCTGATCGCCTGCGGCTACTTTCGTACCATCAATAATTTTAGATTTTTCTACTACACCGGTACAAAAGCCTGCCATGTCGTAGTCTTCACCATCATACATACCTGGCATTTCAGCTGTTTCGCCACCAATAAGGGCACAACCTGAAATTTCACAACCTTTACCAATACCGGTTACTACGTCAGCTGCTGTGTCTACATCTAGCTTACCCGTTGCATAGTAATCTAGAAAAAACAGGGGTTCAGCGCCTTGTACTATTAAATCATTTACACACATCGCAACTAAGTCGATACCTACGGTATCGTGTTTTTTAAGGTCAATTGCTAAACGCAACTTAGTACCAACACCATCGGTGCCTGCTACAAGTACGGGTTGCTTATAACCTTCAGGAATTTCGCAAAGTGCGCCAAAACCACCAATTCCGCCCATCACTTCAGGACGACGAGTTTTTTTAACTACGCCTTTAATACGCTCAACAAGTGCATTACCAGCGTCGATATCTACGCCCGCGTCTTTATAGCTTAGAGACTGTTTTTGTTCGCTCACAGGTTTTCCTCAAAATAGTTGTTTTGATGCTTACTTAGAAACGCGCGTATTTTACAACAATTGCAAGGGCGCGGCTAGTTGAAATCTAGATTTGATTTTAAAGACAAGGACACTTGTCCGGTAGTTGCTGTATTAGTAAACAAAAAAAGCGCCCAATGGCGCTTTTTAACATGAAAATAAAACTTAATACTGCAAGTTAGGCTTTAGCTGTAAGTATTGCTCTAAGTGGAGCAGGGTAACCTTCAATGGTTTTACTGGTGTCATTGGGGTCTAAAAAGTCAACTAATGATTCGTTTTCCATCCAGTCAGTTTTACGCTGCTCATCGAGCGTTGTAATAGCGCAATCTTTAATTTGCACATCTTTAAAGCCAACACGTTCCATCCACAGTTTTAATGCAGCAGTGCTTGGAATAAACCATACATTACGCATCTTTGCGTAGCGGTCGGTCGGAACCAGTACGGTGTTTTCATCGCCTTCAATAACTAAGGTTTCAAGCACCAGCTCACCGCCTGGGCGAAGCTGTGCTTTTAATTGCGCTAAAAAGTCGATAGGTGAGCGACGGTGATAAAGTACTCCCATCGAAAATACCGTATCAAATGCTTTAAGTTCTGGTAGGGCTTCTACACCTAATGGTAATAAATGCACGTTTTGATCTGGGTTAAAGTGTTTAATAGCCTGAAATTGGCATAAAAATAAGTCAGATGGATCAATACCTACCACAAACTGAGCACCTTCACCGCGCATACGCCATAGGTGATAACCCGAGCCACAACCAATATCTAATACAGTACGGCCTTTTAATGGCTCAATATGCGGTAGGAGTCGATCCCATTTCCAGTCACTGCGCCATTCTGTATTAATGTCGATACCGTGCACATTAAATGGGCCTTTACGCCAAGGCATCATCCGTTTTAATAAATGCGTGGTTTGTTTTTGCTCGCCTTCAGTCATTTCGCCAGGCGCGCCTATTGCTACTTTGCTGACAATATCAACGTGGTTTGTTGATACCTCAGGTAAGTTTTTTAGTACTTTTTGCCATTGAGGCAAATCGCCATGGCTGGCCTCTTGTTGCCAATGCTTTAATTGCGCAGGCAGGGTTTCTAGCCAGTGGCTAAGTGGGCTTTGTGCAATTGCAGCGTAAAATTGGTTAAACCATGCAGACATGTGTCACTCTCTAAATTATTTAATTGCTACCATTGAGCAAAAATTAAAACATTGATACCACACTTGCGTTTGGCTAAAACCAATGTCGCTTAAACGTTGTGTATGTGTGCCAAGTGTATCGGGGCGCATTACGTTTTCAATGGCGGTACGCTTTTGGCTTATTTCAAGCTCAGAGTAGCCATTATGACGCTTAAAGTCGTGGTGCAAGTCAATCAATAGGCTATCGCATTGCTCGTTTTCGGCTTTAATTTTTTCACTTAGTAGCAAAACGCCACCGGGCTTTAAATTAGCGTATATTTTTTCAAGTACCGCTTTGCGCTGCGCTGGTGGAATAAACTGCAGGGTAAAATTCATCGCTACAACCGATGCATTTTGAATATCAAGCTCGTTAATGTCACCTAAAGTAACAGTTACAGGAACATCAGATCTAAATCCTTGTAAATGTACCTTACAACGTTCAACCATGGCTTGTGAGTTATCTACAGCAATAATGTGACAGCTATCAGTTTGAATATTACGGCGCATACTTAGGGTAACCGCCCCTAACGAGCAGCCTAGGTCATACAAATTTGAATTTGGCTGAGCATACTCACCGGCTAATTTCCCCATAGTACTCACTATCGTGGCGTAACCAGGTACCGAGCGTTGGATCATGTCGGGAAATACTTCAACCACATTTTGATCAAAACTAAAGTCTTTTACTTGTTGCTCAGAGGCATAAATACTGTCTTTTATACTCACGAAGGCAGTCTCTTTGAAAATAATAGTGCTATTTTAACATTTTATACTGGATAGTCAGTGATAAATTCAGTAGCTTGACTAGAATTATGAAGAATAAGTATAAAAGAGATTATTAAATGAGCAAAAGTAAAGTTATTAGCACCGACGATATATTAGCAACATTATGCCACTCAGTAACGGGTGTACTTTCATCAGCCAGCGGCAACGAGATCAGCTATTCAGCCATGGTACAAAAAATCACTCGCACTTGTATGCGACCAGACATAGGCTGTTTTGTTTTATTTGATGGGGGCTTTACCGGTTTAGTCGTTACCAACTTTACGGCGCAAGCGGCGATGGAAATTTACGGCGACTATATGCGTAATATGGGCATGCCAGAAGAGGAGATCGCGCATAGTCACTTATCTGATGACGTTTCAAACGTGATGGGTGAGTTGATGAACCAAATAGTGGGCGACTTCACGTCAAAAGTGCGTGAACAGCTGCATACCTCTATTACCCAAAACCAGCCAAAAATGATGGCTATTAACAAGCAAGTGCAAATATCGGTTGATACCACTATGGATCGTCCGCAAGCACGCCGTGTAACGTTTACTACTCGCAACCAAAATATCTTCTATTTAGAGTTGGCGATGGATAAAACAGAGTTTATTAAACTTCACGATTTTGACATTGTAGAAGCCATAGACCCAGACGACATTATCGCAAACGAAGCCAAGCAAAAAGCGGATAAGGAAAAAGCAAAACAGCCAAAGCAAGATGATAGCGACGACGACTTTATGGCCGAATTAGGGCTTTAACGTTTTTACGTAGGTTGGGTTGAGTGAAACGAAACCCAACGAGCTTTTGAGCTGTCAGTTTGTAGCTATTAGTGAATTATAAAAACGCGGTTTAGCATCGCGTTTTTATTTTTGAGTGCTTTAGTTATGATTTAATGCGTAATTATATTTTGGCTGATCGCTCAATTATACGGATTCTCACCCCTCGCAATAGCTACACAAAAAATGCGCAAATCCAACTCTAGCTGATGGTACTGCGGCTCCATATGGCAGCACAGTTTATAAAAGCCTTTGTTATGGTCTTTTTCTTTAAAATGCGCGAGTTCGTGCACCACTAATGCTTTTAATAACGACTCTGGCGCGCGCAGTAAATCGCTGTTGATGGCTAAATCGTGCTTACGGGTTTTACCTTGCATGCGGTACGTGTGAGTTCCGAGCGCATTGGTGACCATATCACCTTGTTTTTTAAACGCAGCGCGTCCAAATGGCGGGGCGTTTTTTAAATGCTTTTTTAAGCTCAGTGGCGTAGCTATACAGTAACTTATCACTAGTAATACGATGCGCCTGTGGGTACTTATTAAGTAAATACTCACTTACCTTTCCTGCTTTTATTAGTCGTAATACTTGCTCAACGATATTGGCAGGGTAGCCGGTAAAGTAACGTGCGTATTCACTCATTATTGTCTCTGTATTTTGAATTTATTTTTAAAAAAGTGCTTGCTGGTGGGCTTCTTTTTCACCACTAAATGGATTGAGTACGTTGTGATTATACCCCAAATCTTGGCAAAACTGGCGAGCCAGCAGCGGCGCTTCGCGGTTATCAGCGGTATGAAAAAACACATAGGGGCTTTTGCCCTCATCGAGCCACTGGGTTACTTTGCTAAGCCAAGGCTGATAAAAGGTCTTATAATCGTTTTCTAAATCAGCAATAACAAAGCGCGCCATAGGCTGCGAGCCCGTAGCAATAGCGTGAACTGGTAAATGCGGTTTTTTCTGTTGTGCGTCTATTAGCGCTTCGGTGGTTGGCTTTACTGCAAAGAGCGCTCGAGTATCCATAGCAATACGGTTTATATTATTTGCCATTAAAAGCTGATTAAGTGCGATTTCGGCCTCACCTTTTTTGAAAAAATCAGGGTGGCGTACCTCAACCCCATAGTTTAGCTCTTTAGGAAGTAACTCAATAAAAGCGGCAAGCTTAGCTAAATGTTGTGGGGCAAACGCTTTAGGTAATTGCAGCATTATTTGCCCTGTTTTTTCAAATAGTGGGGCGAATAAATTAAGCCAATTAGTTAGCTCATGTTGCACGTTAGTAAGTTGGAGTTCGTGACTAAAGCGCCGATGAAATTTAAAGGTAAATTTAAACTCATCGGGTACACTCGCAGCCCAGCGTAATACAGTGTCAGGCGAGGGGTCGGCGTAAAAACTGGTGTTACCTTCCACCGAATTAAAATGCTGCGCATATTCGCTAAGCATATCGGCATTTTTACACTGGCGTGAAAATAAGTTTCCTTTCCATACGTTGCTCGACCACTGCGGGCATCCAATATATAGCATACAAACAAAAGCCTTGTTATAAAGTGCCGATAGTGTAACAAATAACAAAACGGTACGCTGTAAATTCAACCCCGAAAGATAAACACGCCCTAGCATCTTCAACCTACTTGGGTATAATGCAGGGCTTAATTTGATTATTTTGAATTGCTAGCGGTTTTATTTTCATTTTGGTGTTTATAAAAACTTTTAAAACAACGGTGTTTAACCGCTATATGCCTTTTATCTGACAGGAAAACTATGCGCTCTATATACTGCGGACAGCTAAATAAAACTCACGTAGATCAGGAAGTTGAACTATGTGGCTGGATCAACAAACGACGTGATCTTGGCGGACTTATCTTTGTCGATTTACGTGATAGAGAAGGTTTAGTACAAGTTGTATTCGATCCGGAAGTTGAAGGATTAATGGAAACAGCTAACAAACTTCGTCAAGAATTTTGTGTTCAGTTAAAAGGGATTGTACGCGCTCGCCCAGATAGCCAAGTAAATAAAGACATGGCAACCGGCGAAGTAGAAATTTTAGGCACGGGTTTAACTATTATTAACCGCTCTGAGCCTATGCCACTTGATTTTAACCAAGTGAACTCAGAAGAGCGTCGTTTAAAATACCGTTACTTAGATTTACGTCGTTTAGAAATGAGCGACCGCATTAAATTACGTGCTAAAGCAAGCAGCTTTGTACGTCGCTTTTTAGATGAAAATGGCTTTTTAGATATCGAAACGCCAGTACTAACTAAAGCAACGCCTGAAGGTGCTCGCGATTACTTAGTGCCTAGTCGTGTTCATAAAGGTAGCTTTTACGCATTACCGCAGTCGCCACAGTTGTTTAAGCAATTGTTAATGATGTCGGGTTTTGACCGTTACTACCAAATTGTTAAATGTTTCCGTGATGAAGACTTACGTGCTGACCGTCAACCTGAATTTACTCAAATAGATTTAGAAACCTCGTTCATGAGCTCTGATCAAGTGCGTGGCATGACAGAGAAAATGATTCGTGAAATGTGGCAGTCATTACTAAATGTTGATTTAGGTGACTTCCCAATTATGCCTTACTCTGAGGCAATGAGCCTATATGGTTCTGATAAGCCAGACTTACGTAACCCGATGAAGCTTATTGATGTAGCCGATTTAGTAAAAGACGTAGAATTTAAAGTATTCTCAGGCCCAGCAAACGATGAAAAAGGCCGTGTTGCAGTACTAACGGTACCAGGTGGCGCATCACTTTCTCGTAAGCAACTAGATGATTACACTAAGTTTATCGGTATTTACGGTGCTAAAGGTTTAGCATGGATGAAAGTAAATGACCGCGATGCAGGCGTTGAGGGCGTGCAATCGCCAATCGCTAAATTCTTAAATGAAGATGTGATCACGCAGTTACTTGAACGTACTAATGCACAAACAGGCGACATCATTTTATTTGGTGCGGATAAACGCAACACCGTAAATGAAGCCATGGGCGCACTTCGTTTAAAAATTGGTGTTGATTTAGAAATCACTAATTTAGATAGCTGGGCACCACTTTGGGTTGTTGACTTCCCAATGTTTGAAGAAGATGACGAAGGCACATTACACGCTGTACACCATCCATTTACTGCACCAAAAGATATTAGTGCCAGTGAGCTTGAAGCAAACCCAGCAGCGGCTATTTCAGATGCTTACGATATGGTATTAAACGGCTATGAAGTGGGCGGTGGCTCGGTACGTATTCACAATGCAGATATGCAAGAAGCAGCATTTAGAATTTTAGGTATTGAAGCGCAAGAGCAGCAAGATAAATTTGGTTTCTTACTTGATGCACTTAAATACGGCACACCACCGCATGCAGGTTTAGCGTTCGGTTTAGACCGTTTAGTTATGTTGTTATGTGGTACTGATAACATTCGTGACGTTATTGCTTTCCCTAAAACTACACAGGCATCGTGTTTATTGACTGATGCGCCTAGCAAAGCTAACAGCGATTCGCTTACAGAGCTTGCAATTAGTGTAGTTGAGAAAGAATTACCAAGCGCAGAATAAAGCTAGTGTTTAGTTAGATCAAAACCCCTTAGGCTAAATACCTAAGGGGTTTTTTGTTTGGCATACCCAATTTAGGTGCTTTATTTTTATGAGCGAGTTATTTAAAGATAGTCATTATTTTGATCAGCCATTTTCAAACTTTACAGCAAATGCAAAGCGCTTTAGCGATATTGAGTTTGAACAATGTCAGTTTATTGATTGCGATTTTAGTCACAGCCAGTTTAGTGCCTGTCGGTTTATAGAGTGTGAGTTTATTAACTGTAATTTGACTGAACTTAACTGGAATTACAGCTCCTTAGAAGAGGTGAGCTTTGCAAACTGTAAGCTCAATAGCATAGTGTGGGGGCAAGTAAATTGGCCGCAATTAGCGCTAACGTCACCGGTGAGTTTTAAACAGTGTGAGCTGAGCCATAGTTCGTTTTTTGAATTACAGTTAAAAGCCTTAACAATGACGAACTGTTTTGCCAAAGATGTTGATTTTAGACACGCTAACTTAACTCAAAGCAACTTCTCGGACACTGACTTTAGATATAGCTTGTTTCATAATACAAATCTTAATAAAGCTAACTTTGTAGGCGCTTCGCTGTTTAATATAGATATAAAAAACAATAATGTCAGTGGTGCTAAGTTTGAACGGCTTGAAGCGTTAAACTTATTAGCTGGACTTGATATCGAGCTGGTTGATTAGCCGCAAGAGCTTACGGCTAATCCGTTATTATATTTACTATTAGCAGACATTGAGCAGGCCAAACTCAAAAATTTATATTCAATTTTAGGTTAAAAACCTAGAACTGCTGTAATCTTGTATAATAACACCTCAACTTATAGGTGTTTATGAACTTAGAAATCAGACGGTTAGATCATCATGGTATTGTTTTAGGTGTCATTGAAGATTTAAAAAGAGTTTCCCTTTTAGACCAACATTACCTCAAGATGAGAAGCAAGAAATTATCCCAGGCGAAGCAGTTAAAGGTATGATTATGAACTGTCTTGAATTTGCCAATCGTCCTTTATCTTTCAGTCCTCAGTTTTTTACTAATTTGCAATTTGACCTGTTTTTGTTATGTTCACTTTTTAACAAGGATGTTAGCAATATAAATATGGAATCTTTCCTGCTTTGTCAGCTAACGGTAACTTGAAGGTTCGCTGATGTCATTTTCTGAAATATTAAGAAAGCTCAATAATCATATTGGTACTCACAAAGTACATTTATGTCCCGAAGTGAAAGGCCGTTTAGTTAATAGCGGTACGCCTCTTGCTAATGTAAAAATATCAAGATCGCTTAGTTATTCTGATGGTAAATACACAAAAGGTAAGTGTTTTACAGATAGCAATGGCGAATTTGAAATGCCAGAAATGAGCTTGAGATCCAGTCAGCCTGCTTTGCTAATAGCTGAAAGGTTTACTTCTCAGAGGATATTTGCGCATTATGAAAATGATGTTTTCTTATTATGGTCAAGTGAGAATTCAGGTATAAACACGAAACCTGCATACGCAAAGAAGTTACGGAACTTAAATGGTGATATTTCTGACGAAGAAACCTTATTCTCTTTTAAAGATAATTATCTTTTTCATGAATATAATGGCGTTAGTATATGCCGTTGGAAAGAAAATTTTCAAGAAGTTAACAATGATGATCTATATAAGTTTATTGGTCAGGATAGCTAAACCAGAATAAAAAATATATCAACTGGAATGGGGGCTGTTTTTGTCAAAGGCGAAACTTAAAAGGTAACTATTAAAGAACCTTTATAATATTAGGCTTATTATAAAGGTGCTAGATAGGAGAGTGGAGCAATAGTAATTGCTTAATTTATGCAATATCTCACAGGATATGTGATCAAAAGAAAGATGCAAGAAGTAGCTGTTATTTTAGTTAATTTGCAATTTTACATTTTTTTGTTATGTTGTTTTTTTTACATGGATGTTGGCAATATAAATATGGAATATTTCCTACTTTGTCAGCTAACGGTAACTTTAAGGTTTGCTGATGTCATTTTCTGAAATATTAAGAAAGATCAATAATCATATTGGTACTCACAAAGTACATTTATGTCCCGAAGCGAAAGGCCGTTTAGTTAAGAATGGTGCGCCTCTTGCCAATGTAAGAATATTAAGATCACTTAGTTATTCTGATGGTAAATACACAAAAGATGAGTGTTTTACAGATAGCAATGGCGAATTTGTAATGCCAGAAATGAGCTTGAGATCCAGTCAGCCTGCTTTGCTAATAGCAGAGAAAATAAGATGGCAGGAAATTACAGCCCAATACGGTGGCGACAACTTTATATTATGGTCAAGTAACCCCAGTGGAATTGCTGTTATTCAAGAGTATGCCGATAAGTTGAACTCGTTGAATGGCGACGTTATTAATGAGGAAGTTTTCTTTTCCTTCAAAGGTACATCGTGTCAGAATTCGTACTGTGCAAAAAGTATCTGTCGATGGGACGACGATTTTGTTTTAATAGATCTTGAAGCCGATTTTGATCGAATGATAAGCGGGATTTTATAATAAGGATATTGGAATGAGTACAAATATGAATGTATTAACACCGGAGTTAGCTGCATTGTTTGCTTCGGTAGCTTATGATGTAAACCGTAACGGCGGAACTCAAAAAAGTCTCTACCATAGTAGGTTGGCAGTAGGGTTTTCTTTTGAAAGTGATAATTTGTAAGCAATTAGTGGCAGTGTTTTAAAAAGAATATTTAAACATACAACTCCTTTCGGCTGTATAGCAAAAGGCAAACGAGGGCCATTTGAAGGTGACTTTGTAATAGCCTTAAGAGGGACGGAAAAGAAGCGTGATATTATTACTGATTTACACTGTGGTGTGAATACATGCGCTAATGGGCAACCTGTTCATGCTGGATTTAATAACACTTTTAATTCATTAAAGCAGCAGCTTGAAGATTACTTCAAATTAGCCGCTTCGCAATCAAGAACAGGTCTAAATATTCATGTTGTTGGTCATAGCTTAGGAGGCGCGTTAGCTAATCTAGCTACAAACTGGTTAAAGAAACACTTTAACGCAAATGTAAAACTATATACCTTTGGTGCACCTAGGGTGGGGTATCCAAGCTTTGCACTAAAAACTGTTTATGCGACCGATAATGGTATATATCGCTGTGTCCATGCTGGCGACCCAGTTCCGCTAGTGCCTGTATGGCCTTTTGTGCATACCGAGGATGAATACATATTGCATGGTGCACCGGCGATAACAGCAAAAGCTCACAGTATGACAGTAAAAACACCAGGGTATTTACATACTGCTAGTTGCTTTAAGAGCTATGCTGCAATCAATAAAGGGAAGGAATCTAGATTAAGACGACAAGTAAAACTTGATTATGATAAGCGCTTGCAAGCTAGGCCCACAACTCGTTGGGCAAGAACAATTGGCGAAGCGATAATAACTCATTTACATGCGTCAGGCAGATTACATGCAATACAAGCTGATATTTCAAATACCCTTACGGTTTACGATAAAATTGCAAAAGTGTTAGCAGACAGCATTGATATATCAAAAGGTAATACCGAAGATGTAAGAGGTATTTTGGGGCACATTCTTTCATTTTGTGGATTACCCTTTAAAGCCATTGAATTATCTTACAAGTTTATAAGGAGTACTTTAACTCTAATGATAAACACCTTGACCAGTATGGCAAAACTAGCACTCACAAGTTTATAGCACTGTGCTTGGTGTGGAAGTTAAGTAAGGCAGGTATTGATTGGCAGCTTTAATTGCAAGCAGTTCACACACATCTGCATGTATTACTGTTGCTTCGGTTACGAAGACCAATCAGCACAATAAGCTGTAGTAACTACAAATTTAACTGCAATTATTATCGATGAAATACAATTGCAGTTTAGCCGTAAGAGCTTACGGCTAGTCCGTTATTATATTTACTATTAGCAAGCAGGGCCATTTTTGTTGCGCGCGCTAGCAAGTGCGCGAGCTATGCTTAGTAGCTCAGGCGAAATATCATCCGAGCCATCTTTAATTAGTTTAGTTACATCACCTGATGAATATAAGCTATCACGCGGTGATTTAATTCCCAGCTCTCTCACAAAATCTTTAGTTTTACCTGTACTGCCGGTTTCAATGAACTTAAAAATAATGCGTTCATTGTTACTTTTCGGCTCGGCTTGTAACACTTTAATTTCTTCTTGGTAGGCTTCAATTCTGCTTTGTAGAATGTCGATGCGTTGTTCAATGCTGTTGTATGATTTCATGAATGGATTCTTTTGCGATAATAGTAAACAATAATCGCTATTATCGCACAAATTAGCAAAGGCGCGTGCTAACCTTTATAATAAAAATTAATGTTAGTTAAAAAAGTATAAATAATACAAGGGAATGCATGTTAAAAATTATAAAAAAGCGTTTAATGTTAAGTGCTCTGACTTTAAGCACTATGCTATTTGCATCATCAAGTTATGCTCAAGACGATGCAATCATTGATGAAAGTCGTAATCGCTCTATACCTGTAAATATTACCCTACCAGCTAACCACCTTAAGTGCCGCACGCAAGTCAAATGCCCAGTGGTATTTGTAAATGCGGGGTATGGCATTAGCCACAATGAATACACCTTTGCGAGTAAGCTATTTAATGCGCAAGGCTATTTAAGCATTGCGGTAGCACATGAGCTTAAAAGTGACCCTGCACTTAATCGTGCGCAGCCATACCTAACTACTCGTATGGAAAATTGGCACCGAGGTGTTGTAACCCTTAAGTTTTTAGTCAACGAGCTAAGTGTTAAATACCCTGAGTATGATTTTACAAAACTCACCTTATTTGGCCACTCAAATGGTGGAGATATTTCAGCCTTGTATGCAGCTATTTACCCAAGTGAAGTAAGCCAATTAATTACGCTCGATCACCGCCGCATGTTATTGCCACGCAATAAAAGCATACGCGTACTTACACTGCGCGGTAGTGATTACCCAGCCGATGCACACGTGCTTTTAACCGACCAAGAGTTAACTGTTTATCCTGTTACGCAAACGTTGATAGCAGAATCACGTCATAACGATATGTACGATGGCGGGCCTGAATGGCTGGTGGATAGAATGAGTAAAGAGGTAGCGGCGTTTTTAGACGAATAAAATGAATAACATAAAATATTATTTACAGTGATCAGTTCAACCAACTAGCCTTTTCACTAGCTTCCCCGTACGACTGTAAATTAAATTTTTATAGGCGTTGGGGATAGGAAACAGGTTTTTGATGATTTAATTTAGGTACAAATTTATAAAGGGAATCTTGAATTGTTCACTTATGTTTAGTAGTCTCATGAGAAGAAAACCATCGGAAGGTCAAATAGTGTTTAAAAGTAAATTAACTTTCTCTTATCGTCGCTCCTCCTTCTTTTTGTGTCTAATAGTATTATTTTGTACGTGTGTTTATTCATCGGAGAATCAAGCTGTGTTTGGGTTATTTAAAAGTTATGAAGTTCAATTATCACCTGAGGTCAAAGGGCGAATAACTAATCAGGGCGAAGCTCTTGCAGGAGTAGAGGTTATTAGAAAGCTTTTTTATGAAGGTTATGAAAAAAACCCTGTTATAGATTATGCACTAACTAATACCCGTGGTGAGTTTTCTTTCGATGAACTTATTGTTCGCTCTAAAGCTCCTGGAAATATTGTTGGGCAAGATTATTTAATCAGGCAAGAAATAACGGTTAAGAAAGACTTAATCAACGTTAAGAATGAAGCGAATGATGATGGCTATTATTGGCTCTGGGTCATGAGTAAAGGCTGGAAAAGTGTACCACCTGTGAGCAGGTTGCTAACGGGTTTAAATGCTGATTTACAGAATGAAGAAGTCCAGTATGATTTAGATATCAGTCAATATGGGGGATCTCGATATCAGCCTTTGGTAACTATCTGTGATCTAGATATGGACACTATAAACAACTTACTATCTCCAGAGTAAACGAATTACTATTTATTTTAAGGATGAAATTATATGACAGCACTATCCCCTAAACTAGCTGTGCAATTGGCACTCTTCGCATATGATTCAATTGGGAGAGGTACTAGATTAGTCGTACCTAAACTCATAAAGAATGAATTCCACTTTAAATCAGAAAATCTAGCAGAAGGTTCATCTGGAGGCTTTTTTTGGCGACAAACGACAGGTTTTTTATATATCGGGAAAGGCCATAGTCAGTCTCATAAAGGTGATCATGTTATTACAATACGCGGAACTGAAACATTAGCGGACGTATTAACAGATGTTACTTGCCCTACAACTACTGGGTATACTGATACTAGTGTACACAAAGGTTTTCAAACCACTATGGCTTCTTTTGTAGATAGCATAGACACATATATAACGCAGCCAGAAGTACTTAATGGTGGAGGAGTTATTCATTGTGTTGGACATAGTTTAGGTGGTGCTTTGGCTGGTTTAGTTGCAGATTACATCAAGCACACATATGGAAAAACTGTTTATTTATATACGTTTGGTGCACCTAGAGTAGGGAAGAAGGGCTTTTCTGTACATTCTGGTAGTCGCATCGATAAAGTTTTTCGTTGTGTGCATGGTGCTGACCCCGTACCTAAAGTTCCCGTGTGGCCTTTTTGTCATATGGAAACTAAAGAGCCTGAATATGTTCCGTATCGCGCTCAAGGTATTGACGCCGGTGCGCACTCACTACTTGATTCTCCAGGTTACACAAAAACAGTAACCGCTTCTGATTGGGAACATGTGTATAGCCAAGTACCAAGCTCTTTATATCGAAGAGTTGTTTTAAACTACAATAATCGTTTACAAACTACATATTCAACTCATTGGGCTGATAAAATAGCTGCTGCTTTAATGACATTAATGATTGACGGTGGTTTTGCTGGCATTATTGCGTCTTTTCAATACACAGGCTCAGCTATAATGACGGTATACGATATAATGGCTGAAACAGTTGTGAAAATTTCGAGTATGGTCGGTCTTGAAGAACAAGTAAGGGGTTTGCTAGGCTGTATGATAGCTTTTGCTGGGAAAACGGTGGCTGTGCCATTAAAATTAACAAAAGCGTTTATTAAGTGGGTATTTAATATATGTATTGATAGATTATTATCATCTGCACGTAATGCAATTAAAAGAATATCTACTTAAAGTTAATATTTTTGAAGCATCGCGCAGCGTTTGCTGCGCTTTTCTGTTTTAGTTACCCCACTAATTCACTAACTACCAAAGGGCTGTTATGTAGCGTTTTATGCACTGGGCATTTGTCTGCTATTTCAAGCAAGCGCATGCGTTGTTCATCAGTTAAATCACCTTGTAAGGTTATTTTGCGAGTAATGGCTTCTAGATTGCCGGTTTTTTCACAACCATCACAATCTTGGTTGTAATTGCGGGTATGGTTGAGCTCTACTTTTATGTGCTCTAGCGGCAACTTTTTGCGACTTGCATACATGCGAAGTGTCATTGCAGTACAAGCTCCAAGCCCAGCGAGTAAATGATCATAAGGGTCTGGGCCTAAGTTTTTACCGCCGACATCGGTGGGCTCATCAGCAAGCCATGTATGGTTTTTAGTACTCACGTGCTGAGTGAATTTATGATCTTTTTCTTCAACTAATACACTGCCGTTAGTTAATTTTGCACTATAGGGTGTTTTATCGTATTCAACATAGCGATTAGCCCACGTAGCAATAACATCGGCTGCGTAGTTAGCGTCTTCTTTATTACTGAGTAAGTGATCGGCATTATCTAAACTTATAAAGCTTTTTGGATGCTTGGCAGCGGCGTAAATTTTTTCGGCTTCACTAATATTCACGGTAGCATCAATAGGAGAGTGCATAACTAACAAAGCACGCTTAAGCTTACCTATATGGCTGTTATCGTATTTGGCGATGTCATCTATAAATTGTTTTTTAATCGTAAATTCCCGCCCAGCTAAACACACTTTTGCTTCACCCGATTGGTTTATTTCATCTAGATGAGCAGCAAAGTTATGAGTAACATGCTGGGCATCCGATGGCGCGCCTATAGTCGTAATAGCTGACACTTCGGGTATGTGCTCTGCTGCTGCAAGCACCGCAGCACCACCTAAACTGTGGCCTATTAATAATTGAGGCGCTTTAAAGTGTGTTCTTAAGTGATTGGCTGCAGCCACTAAGTCTTGAATGTTTGATGAAAAGTTACTGTTGGCAAAGTCACCATCGCTATTACCAAGCCCAGTAAAATCAAAGCGTAATACAGCAATGCCTTGCTGAGTGAGCGCGCGACTTATTCGTGTTGCAGCCGCTACATCTTTAGAGCAGGTAAAACAGTGAGCAAATAAGGCATAAAATTTCACTTCACCAGAGGGCTGTTCAAGTTGTCCAGCGAGTTCTAATTCACCGCTTTTAAAAGAAACTTTTTGTCGCATGTAGAGAGCCTTAACAAGTTGATATAGTGTGTGATGCTGATAAGGAATAGATTGGTACGATGGGGTGAAAATTCAATACAAGCGTTATTTTGATCTTGATCAAGGCAGAGAAGGCTTGCTTATTGAGTGCGGACATATGTCCTTATAATTTCAAGGGGGTTTGTCTATCCTCGCACAGCATAAAAATGCAGCCTTTATTACTTGAATTAAGTAGTTAAGCTATATTTGAATGTAATACCAATTTGCATAAACGTGTGGTTAATTTAATGTATTAAGTCGTTGTGTATCGGCGTTTAAAAAACCTTATCTAGAACAACTAGATATAATTTTTTTGCGTGGTTAACATATAATATTTAGTTAATTAAATGGATCTTTACTCAAGCGAATTGGTAAATGGCTTCTAACAACCTACTTACTGGAATGTACCATGCAATTACCTACAGTTGATTATAAAGCGGACGATGCGGCTGCGCAATTTGTTGAATCGTTGAGAAATACTGGTTTTGGCGTATTAAAAAACCATCCTATTCCGCAATCTTTAGTTGAGTCTATTTATAAAAATTGGCAAGACTTTTTTAACTCAGAGCAAAAGCATGAGTTTTTATTTTCAAAAGAAACGCAAGATGGTTATTTTCCACCGTCGGTATCAGAAGTTGCTAAAGGTCATACGGTAAAAGACATTAAAGAGTATTTTCATGTTTACCCTAAAGGCCGTGTTCCTGCTCAATTAGAAGCTGATGTACGTGAGTACTACCGTTTAGCTAATGAATTTGCGGCAACATTACTTAGTTGGGTTCAGGCTGAAGCGCCTGAAGAAGTGCGCGCTAAGTTTTCTATCGATCTAAAAGATATGATTGCCCAGTCTGAGCAAACGTTGTTACGTATTTTACATTACCCGCCAATGACAGGTGATGAAGAGCCAGGTGCTATTCGCGCTGCTGCGCATGGTGATATTAACTTATTAACCGTATTACCAGCGTCAAATGAGCCAGGCTTACAAGTGCAAAAAACCGATGGCGGTTGGTTAGACGTGCCATGTGATTTTGGTAGCTTAATTATTAATATTGGTGACATGTTACAAGAAGCATCAGGTGGCTACTTCCCATCAACGATTCACCGTGTAATTAATCCATCGGGTAAAGCAACAACTAAATCACGTATTTCATTACCGTTATTTTTACACCCTCGTCCAGATGTAGTGTTATCTGAACGCTACACAGCAGATAGCTACTTACAAGAGCGTTTACGTGAGTTAGGTGTAAAATAATCTTTTAGCATGTGTAATGCTCAGGTAAATAAAAAGCGGCTATTTTGAAGTGACCCCATAAAGTTGGACTCATTTCTAAGCGGCTGCCAAGGCCTGATTTCGATACTGTATCGGGCTCAGGCCTTTTAGTTTCAGTTTAATACGCTCATTGTTGTAATAGTGGATATATTCTTTAATGTTTTCAATAAGATCATTCACGTCTTTAAACGTTTCGTTGTGGTACATCTCGCTCTTCAATATGCCGAAGAAGTTCTCAGCAACCGCATTATCTAAACAATTTCCTTTTCTAGACATACTTTGTTGCAATCCTTTTTCCTTAAGGTGATTTTGATATTGTTTGTTTTGATATTGCCACCCTTGATCTGAGTGTACAACTGGCTTTTCATTTGGCTTCAACCTAGCAGTTGCTGTTTTAAGCATGTCAGTTACCAAAGGGAGTGCAACGGATTTTCTGACTTCGTAACTGATTACCTCTTGGTTGAATAGGTCAATCATAGGCGATAGATATACCTTCTCATTATCTACTTTAAACTCCGTCACATCCGTCACCCATTTTTGATTTGGCTTCTGCGCAGTAAACTCGCGGTTAAGCGTATTTTCTGCGATTTTACCCACTTCACCTTTATAGGATTTATAGCGCTTAGGCCTTACTTTTGACTTGAGTCCTAACTCATTCATCAACCGTTGAACGCGCTTATGATTAACAAGTACTCCCATTGCTCTCAGGGCACTCGTAATTCTGCGATAGCCATATCGCCCTTTATGCGCGTGATAAATATCACGTATTTTTACCAGTAAATCATTGCTTGCACAGGGTTGCTTACAAGTAGTGCGATGATAATAGTAAACACTCTTTGGCAGCCCTGTCGCCTTTAAAAGGTGTTGTAAGCTATGCTTTGCCTTGAACTCTTCGACGACTATCGTTTTGTCTTTGCTTTTTTCTTTCTGGCTTGAGCCAAGGCTTCTAACTTTTTTAGCACATCATTCTCAGCTCGTAAGTATGCTAGTTCTTCTCGTAACTCCTCCTCAGTCATTTGCTCTACTAGTTTTGATGAAGAAGAATTATTTGTCATGAATGGCTTACCTTTTCTCTGTGGTTTAAGACGTGATATACCATCACGAGCATAAAGCTTTTGCCATTGAAAAAGAATGCCTGGGGACGATAAATCGAAGAAAGCACTGGTATAACCGAGTGACCAACTGTTTGCTGTCATCGTTTTTAACACTTCAGCCTTAAATGCTAGAGAATAAGGTTTGTGAACAGACCTGAAGCTTTCAGCGCCATGAATTCGATAAATAGCGGTCCAATATCGGACCTGCCTATCTGTAACATTAAATCTGTTACTTACCGCCGAAGAGCTTTCAGACAAAGCGAGTTCAGCTATTTTGAGCTTGAAAGCTCGGTGATGTTTGGACATAAAAAGACCCCCAGTAATTGGAATGTCCAACTATTGGGGGTCACTTCAGTTTAGCCGCTTTTTTAGTATTTGTGTTTATTGATTTGGCACAAAGTAAATAATGGCATGCATTCTGAGCCACTAAAGGTATAATGCGCGCAACTGGCCACTTTGGCCTAATTTGAAATAGAGAGTTTATATGAGTTTTGATGGTTTAGGTTTATCACAGTCTTTAGTTAATGCGGTTTTAGAAAAGGGCTATGAAACGCCAACGCCTATTCAGGCTCAAGCTATTCCAGCAATTATTGCACGTCGCGATGTAATGGCCGCAGCGCAAACCGGTACCGGTAAAACCGCTGGTTTTACTTTGCCGCTTATTGAGCGTTTATCTTCGGGCACTAAAGCAAAAAGTAATCATGTTCGTGCGCTTATTTTAACGCCAACCCGAGAGCTTGCGTTGCAAGTAAGCGAAAACGTTGAAGAATATGCTAAGCATTCAAACGTGAGTTCGTTTGTGGTTTACGGTGGTGTTAAAATTAACCCACAAATGCAGCGCCTGCGCAAAGGGGTTGATATTTTAGTGGCGACACCAGGGCGTTTAATTGATTTACACAATCAAAACGCGGTTAAATTTGATAGCGTTGAAGTACTGGTTTTAGATGAAGCCGACCGTATGTTAGACATGGGCTTTATCCATGACATTAAGCGCCTGATTGCAAAAATGCCTGAAAGGCGTCAAAACTTAATGTTCTCAGCCACGTTTTCGGATGATATTCGCGCGCTGGCAAAAGGGTTAATTAACGACCCCGTTGAAATTTCTGTTGCAGCTAAAAACACCACCGCAAAAAGTGTCACGCAAAGCGTATACGCAGTAGACAAAGCACGTAAAACGGCCCTATTAAGCCATTTAATTCGTAGCAACGATTGGCAACAAGTACTGGTATTTAGTCGTACTAAACACGGTGCTAATCGTTTAGTTAAGCAACTTGAACGCGATGATATTGTTGGCGCGGCAATCCATGGCAATAAATCTCAGGGCGCGCGTGTTAAAGCACTAGAGGGCTTTAAAAGTGGTGAAGTGCGCGTATTAGTGGCAACCGATATTGTTGCACGTGGTTTAGACATTGTTGAATTACCGCATGTTGTAAACTACGACTTACCTAATGTATATGAAGATTATGTTCACCGTATTGGCCGAACTGGTCGTGCGGGAGCATCAGGGCATGCTATTTCGTTTGTAACGGTTGACGATGCAGTAGATTTATACGGCATTGAGCGCTTTATTGGCGAGCTAATTCCACGTGCTGAAGAAGAAGGTTTTGAACCGGCTAACCCTGTTGCTGAGCGCGCACTCGATGCACGCCCGTTACCGGCTAAAAAGCCAAAGAAAAAACAACCATTTAATAAGCCTAAATCAGATAGCAGCAAATCTAATAGCAAAAAGCCTAACAATGGTGGCAATGGTACGGGCCCACGTCGTGGTGGCTCTAAAAAGCCAGCAGCTAAAACCGATGATAATGCACAAAACCCATGGGCAAAGCGTCAATCGGTAGGTGGGAATGGCCAGCGCCGTCGTCGTCCAGCAAATAACGACTAATTAGGTTTAGTTCGCTTTAATAAAAAACGCGCTTACATTTACTGGTAGCGCGTTTTTTAATGCCTATTTTAAAGCTTTACTAACCGATTAAATAATTAACTGCTAATCCTACAAATAAAGTAACACTAACGCTCAGTAATGTTCCTAGCATCACATATTCAGTGAGTTGTTTATCTTTGTTGGCACTTAAGTCGCCAAATCTAAACACGGACTTGGCGGCAATTAAAAACCCAAGCCCTGCAAACTGATCTAATAAAATAAATGTCAGCATAAGTACTCTTTCAAGCATACCAATACTTTGTCCTGCTAAGGGGAGGCTACCATCACTAGAAAAGTGATTAGTCAAACGCTCTAACATCATTCTTATAAATACCGCACTGGGGCTTAAAATAATAAGGTAAGCAGTTATAACCCATAGCACTTTTGCGTTGCACAATAACGCCATTACATTGTCAGCAAATTGCTGATCGTCAGTTAGCCAAATAGTTATCGCAATAATGACAGTAATATGTGCAATTTGGTCTAATAAAAAAGGCACTACGCCTTTATTTGAATATGATTTAGCAATATCAATAAAGTAGTGACTGATCATAATAATGCCGGTCGCCAGTAATACGCTGCTTAGTTGTTGCCAGCCAAAACTATATTCCCAAAGTGCCACAACGACTAAGCTGATAACTCCGTGAACCAATACATGGTAGTAAAGTTTTTTTGCTTTAAAATGACGGCTGTTTCTGTCGTTTACCCAGCTCATGGGTTGCCAATAAAAATCAGCGAGTAAGTGGCCAATAATCAGTGCGACGAGCAATAGTGAAAATTCCATTAGTCATGTCCTTGCTGTATGCTTTTAAGCTGTTGTTGTGCATGTAAAATAAATCGTTCAATCAGCTGATAGTTAGCAAGATTAAGCAGCTTAGTAACGTTTTCGCGGCTGGTGTTAAGCTCATTAGCTAAAGCTGCATGGTTGTTATTAGTATGGGTTAAATATACATACAAAGCATTTGCTTGTTTTTGGGTTATTTTACACAGTAATACATCGACAAACGCTAAGTTTAGCTTGAAGCTCTCATCAACCGATTGATCTGCAATAGCAAATGTAAAACGCTGGTTTGTCATTTTATCTAGCTCATGTCCAGAGAGAGTAAACGCAGAGCCTGTGGTAGTTTTTATACTCTTACCCGGGTTATCTATTTGCCCCAACGCCATACTTTGGCGCAATTCATAGCCGGCAGATTTTAGCTGTAGATAAATGAGTATAGCGGTGGTAACTAACTGTTCACTTTTATCGAGTTGCAGTTGAAATGCATCCCCACGGTAAATATCCCAAGATGTTGTTTTATTGCAATTTGCACGTAAACTTTGCTCTAGCTGATAAAGCATGGCATCGTATTGTTGTTTAGGTATTTTTTGCGATTTAATAATATCGCCGCTGATCACACCAATCATAAAAATCCAGATAGATTATTTATATGTAACTAATTTTGGTTACATTATTAAATGTAACCATATTTGGTTACATTGGGTTTGGTAACTAATTTAGGCTACTTAACACGCAATTGCAAGTATTACTCATTGGGACATAATAATGACCTCACAACAAACCAGTAAACCTCGTATAGGTATTTTTGTCGATGTACAAAATATTTATTACACCTGTCGCGAAAGCTACGGTAAAAACTTTGATTACAATGCCTTTTGGCAAATGATGGAGCAACAATACGATATAGAATGTGCGTTCGCTTATGCAATATACCGAGGTGATGAAAAGCAAAATCAGTTTCAAAATATTTTGCGCGCTATTGGCTTTGAAGTAAAACTAAAACCCTTTATTCAACGCCGTGACGGCAGTGCCAAAGGCGATTGGGATGTGGGTATAACTATAGATATGCTAGAGCAGGGAAAGCAGCTTGATAAAGTTATTTTACTCTCGGGTGACGGTGACTTTGCATTATTACTTGGGCATTTAAAAAATCAATATAGTGTTCCGTGTGATGTATACGGTGCTGATAAATTAACCGCAGAGGTACTTAAGCAAAGTGCCGAGCAATTTCATTTAATTGACAAACAGCTACTACTTTAAAAAGTATAAGTATTGTATTTTTGATTTATTTTTGAGCAGAATGTTTGCGTTGATCATGAGAGTATTTAATACAAGGGGTGCATAGATTAATTAAGCCTAATTTAGGCTTTTTTTATGGCGATAATAAATTGGGTTTAGTGGATGAGTATGGTAATTTTAAGATTCAATTAGTATCAAGGAATTACATGCTTAACTACAGTAATATGCCATTAGACAGAGGCTCAAATGCGCGCAAAGACCCTACTTGGGTAGACGCAAAAAAAACAGCAGACAGTTTATGGCTTTTAGTTAAAGGCAATCACACCTTATTTGCTAACAGTAGCCCTGAGGTGGTGTATTTAGCTTACCAACAAGTGGCGCATTTAGATTTAACGCAGGCTATTCTTTTAGGATCAAATAAACAGGATAATGCCGTATTTGCGCTAGACGTAACTGAACTCGAAGAGTCGTTATTAGCAACGATTGTTGGTGATGCCAAGTTTGCAGATATTCGTCAATATGGTACTCAAGTAGCACTTGAAGATGGCTCAAATGCAGCGCTTGCTCGTGGGTTGTGTTACTGGCATGCCACTCATAGTTTTTGTGGCCGCTGTGGTACTAAAAATCACTTAGTTGAAGGAGGGCATTCACGTTTATGCGATAACGCAGCCTGTTTGCACCAAACTTTTCCGCGTACCGATCCTGCCGTTATTATGGTAGTAACTAAAACATTTTCTGATGGGATTGAACGCTGTTTATTGGGTCGTCAAGCAACTTGGCCAAAAGGATTGTATTCCTCGCTTGCAGGCTTTGTTGACCCTGGTGAAACCCTCGAACAAACCGTGATCCGAGAAGTAAAAGAGGAAGCGGGTATTACCGTGGAAAAAGCAGAGTATATTGCTTCTCAACCTTGGCCGTTTCCTTCATCAATTATGCTTGGTTTTATTGCCAGAGCAAGCAGTGATGAAATAAGCACAGAGCAAGATGAACTGGAAGATGCACAATGGTTTTCTCGCGAAGAACTTGCGCAATTTAAAGATTGGCAACACGAGGGGGAGCACTTAAAGCTTCCAAGAGCAGATTCTATTTCACGTTATTTAATTGAATATTGGCGTACTCAGATAGAAGGATGAATCATGTCGAGCAAGAATAAAAATACCCAATTAGTGTCATCAGGGCGCAAAAAAGCGTACACCCATGGCGTAGTTAATCCAGTGATACAGCGCGCTTCAACGATTGTGTTTGATTCTGTGAGTGAGCTTAAAAAAGCGGCTAAAACACGTGGTGACAAAACCTTGTTTTATGGTCGCAGAGGGACGACCACTCACTTTGCTCTGCAAGAAGCCATAACTGAATTAGAAGGCGGTGAGGGCTGTGCGTTATACCCATGTGGCGCGGCAGCGATAAGCCAAACGCTGTTATCGTTTTTAAAGTCCGGTGATCACCTTTTAATGGTGGATACTGTTTATGAGCCTACGCGTGATTTTTGCGACAAGATATTAGCTGGGTTGGGTATTAGTACGACCTATTATCCGCCAATGATTGGCGCAGACATAAAAGAGTACATTCAAGACAATACCAAAATGTTGTTTTTAGAGTCTCCGGGTTCAATTACCATGGAAGTTCAAGACGTTCCCGCCATGGTAAAAGTGGCAAACGATCACAATTTAATGACTGTACTTGATAACACCTATGGTAATGGTTTGCACTATCGTCCGCTTGAACATGGTGTTGATATTAGTATTCAAGCCGCCACCAAATATATTGTTGGCCACTCTGATGTGATGATGGGGGTTGCTGTAGCTAATAAAAAGTATTGGCCAACACTTCGTGAACACTCTTATTTACTCGGGCAATGCACCAGTGCAGATGATGCGTATTTAGCACTACGAGGCTTGCGTACCATGGCAGTGCGATTAAATCAGCATGAAAAAGCCGCGCTAGAAGTAGCAAAATGGCTTGAGCAACATGCGTTGGTTGATCATATTCGCCATCCTGTGTTTACAACATGCCCAGGCCATGAATTTTTCAAGCGCGATTTTGACGGCAGTAATGGCTTATTTTCGTTTGTAATGAAAGCGGGTAATCAACACGCCATAGATGCTTTTTTAGATAGCTTACAACATTTCAAAATGGGCTTTTCGTGGGGGGCTTTGAGAGCTTAGTAACGGCAAGCTTATCAATGAAAGGGCTGCGCTCGCAAACAGGGTGGGAGCATGGACCTGTTATTCGTTTGCATATTGGTTTGGAAGATGTTGAAGATTTAATTGCCGACTTACAGCAAGCATTAGTTATTTATGAGCAGCATTTATAATTACTAATTGGTTAAATTACATTATTTGTTACAAAGCCTACCCCTAAGTAGGCTTTTTTTGCTAGCAATTCAACGTGTTTACACTTAGTGTTGTTAAATAACGCTTATTTTAAAGCACGAACAACGTCATTAAGGATAGTCAATGGCAACACCATCACCAGTTAACGTAGGGCGCTTAACCCAAATCGCGGGTTTTGAGCTGGTACGTATGTTTTTAACTAAACGAGGACTTATTGCATTGGCGGCTTTTGCGCTAGTGTGGCTTGTTATTTTACGTTACCCCATAGGCCAAGCTGTAGGCATAATCAGCTCGCCAGATTTTGAGCAAATAGCCCGTGATATTTCCGGCTCTATTGGATTAAGTAAGTTACTTGATTGGCCTGAAGCCGAATTTGCTATGTATTGGCTTATTGCTTTGTATAGTTTTCCTGTTTTTAGCTTATTTATTTGTAGTGATCAAACCGTCGGTGACAGAGAGCGCGGTACGCTAAGGTTTTTATCATTACGCTCAACGCGCTTTGAAATACTCTTTGGTCGATTTTTAGGACAGTTAGCGGTACTAACCTGTTTAGTTGGCATCACGCTTATAGCGACATTGGCGGTGCTCGGGTTTCGCGAGCCGAGCTTACTTGCTGGTGGCCTTGGTCGTGCTGTTTCAATATTTTTAATACTCATAGTTACTTTTTCGCCGTTTGTAGCGTTAATGAGCTTAATTAATACTTTTGCGAGCTCATCTCGTCTGGCAATTGTGTTAGCTATTTTATATTTTACAGCCGGTGGCATTATTGTTGGATTACTGGAGTGGCAACTACCCGCATTAAGTGTGCTTGATTATTTATTCCCTGGTGTGCAAATAGAGTTATTAGCAGGACAAAACTTACCGTTATTGAGCACATTAGCTATTCCACTTGTGCAAACAGCAGTACTACTTGCAGTTGCTCAACGTATTTTTGCTAGGAGCTCATTATGAAATCATTAATAACAGGGCGTAATTTAAGTAAATCATATGGCTCAAAACTGGCTCTAAATAATGTGAATTTCGAGATTCAAAAAGGCGCGCCAGTTGCATTAGTTGGCCCTAATGGCGCAGGGAAAACCACTTTATTTAGTTTGTTGTGTGGCTATATCGCACCTAGCATGGGTGAGCTTGAAATACTTGGCCATAAACCTGGTAGTGCTGCTTTATTTAATAAAGTGAGTGCGTTACCACAAGATGCACAGCTAGATCCGCGTTTTAATATAGATAAACAACTTAGCTTTTATGCCAAGCTACAAGGTATGAGCACCAAGCAAAGCCAAATAGAAGCACTTCGAGTATTAGATTTAGTGGGTCTTAGCGAGGTTGCAAAAAACCGCGCAGGGGACTTATCTCACGGTATGCGCAAGCGCGTAACCATAGCACAAGCATTAATTGGTTCACCGCAAATTGTGATGTTAGATGAGGCCACAGCAGGGCTTGATCCGATTCATGCCAGAGAAGTCAGGGAGCTGGTGTCTGAGCTATCGTCTCAAGCGACGTTTATTTTAAGCTCTCATGATTTAACTGAACTT
Organism: Pseudoalteromonas sp. KJ63-1; assembly: GCF_055808145.1. The sequence continues at coordinate 1,090,624 of NZ_CM147855.1, forward strand.
GAACGATTATGCTCTCAGGTACTACATTTGGACAAAGGTATATTAAGCGAGCACCAAACTAAAGCGGCGAATACCGATAAGTATTTTTACACTTTAATGCTCAGTGAAGCATATCAAAATGTGGAGCAACAACTGCAAGCACTTGATGGTGTAAGCCGTGTTTATATGAGCCAACATAAAGAGTATGTGATTGAGTATCAACCAACGAGCGAGTCACTTGACATAGCGCTATTGCAATCTTGTCGCCAACACAACTGGCAATATAGACAGTTAGTAAATGGTCATACTCTAGAAAATCAAATATTTAAACAGGAGAAACTATAATGGGATTATTTAGTGGTTTAATGGGGAACGCCAGTGAAGTGGATGATGCCGACTTAGAGAAGGTATTGGCCAATACACTTATCGAGGGTGAGCGAGTTGAAAAGGCGTATAAAGTAGTTCGTGATATGTTTATCTTTACAAATAAGCGGCTAATTTTATTAGATAAACAAGGCGTGACTGGTTCTAAAATGGAAATGATCAGTATTGCTTACTCTAAGATAACTAAGTTCAGCAAAGAAAGTGCGGGGCACTTTGATTTAGATGCAGAGCTGAAAATTTGGGTTGGATCTGATCCAACGCCTATCAGCAAGGACTTTAAAGCTGGCGATAATATAAATGATGTTTATCGAATAATCAGTCAGTATTCATTATAGAAACAAACAAAAAGCGGTATAAAATTAAAGTAATTGTTTACAGCTTGTTGCGATTACTTTAACATAAATTTCTCCAACACTTTCTTACAAATTCCCTAACAAATACAATTGCTTGATTCAGTTTTCGTTCAGTTTCGCGGCGTTAGCATACCCCCACTTTAGCAATGTAGTTAAAGCACAAAAACAATGTACATAGGGATGTTTCATTATGAAAAAGTTAGCAATTATTATTTCAGGTCTTTTATTATCAAGTGCTGCACACGCTGCAGATAGCTATCAATCAATCAGTAACTTAAGCTACGCAGAGATTGATAACAACGATACGATCAGCGTAGACTCAACTTACTACTTCTCTCCTAAAAGCACACTAGGTCCATACGACCAATTCGAATACATCAACAAGCAAAGCAATGTATTTGGTAGTTACGCTGATGACGATTTTGGCGATGTGACTGCTATTGGTGGTGAATACTTCGTTGAAGATTTTGTTGTTGGTGCGTCTTACCAAAATGCTGATTACAACTCTAACAACGAGTTATATACACTTTCTGCTGGTTATTTCTTTAACCCAGATTTACTTGCAAAAGTAAGATTTGTTGATCAAAAAGACGGCGATAACATTACATTCTTTTCTTTAGCATACAACCACATGCTAAACGATACAGATTACGTAGGTATCACTGTTGAATCAGACGATGATTTTGATTCTCGTTCAGTAGCTGCTAAATACTTTGTTGATTTACAACAAGGTAACTACTTAACAGTAGAAGGTACTTTTGTAAGTCTTGACGAAGCAGATGACCAATGGAACGTAGAAACAAACTACTACTTCTCTAAAGCGACTTCTGTATTTGCATCTTACGATAAAGAAGACAACTACAGCTTTGGTGCTCAACACTTCATCAATAAAAACATTGGTTTAAAAGTGGGTTACGGCAACAACGCAGATGACTCAGATTACGATGCTTACTTTGCTAACATGCGTTTTCAGTTTTAATTGAGCGTTTAATCGCATAAATTAAAACCAATTAAGTAGTAAAAAGCCCACATTTTGTGGGCTTTTTGCTGTGTGTAAAAAATATGTAACTCTACTTGTAGCTATATTTTAATTGTAATGGAATCGGCTCAGCATTTCGTGGCCCCCTCTGACACCCCATTGTATTTAAATTAAGATCGGTCATAATTAAATCAATGTTTTTATAACTGTAAAGGAATGTGCTTATGTCAGTATTTATTATATTACTGGTTGTGGTGATCGTGGTATTTGCGATTAAAGATATCCGCCTTAACTTAATTACCCGACCTACTTTTAAAATGTTTAAAAAAGTATTACCGCCATTATCGCAAACAGAGCGAGAAGCCATGGAAGCGGGCGATGTTTGGTGGGATGGCGAGCTATTTAGTGGTGATCCTGATTGGCAAAAATTACACAACTATCCGCGTCCGGAGTTAAGTGAAAAAGAAACTGCATTTATTGAAAATCAGGTTGAAGCGTTATTAGCTATGCTTGATGACTATAAAATAGTACAAAAAGATAAAGACTTACCTAAAGAGGTTTGGGACTTTTTAAAAACCGAAGGTTTTTTTGCAATGATAATCCCAGAAAAATTTGGCGGTCTTGAATTTTCTGCTATTGCTAATTCCACCATAGTGTCAAAAATTGCGACTAAAAGCTTAACCGCTGCAGTGACGGTCATGGTGCCAAACAGCTTAGGACCAGGTGAGTTATTACTACACTACGGAACAACTGAGCAACAAAATCGCTGGTTACCTAGTCTTGCAAAAGGCGACGATGTGCCTTGTTTTGCACTAACGGGACCAGAGGCCGGTTCAGATGCCGGCAGTATTCCAGATTCAGGCGTAATATGCAAAGGCGAACATGACGGTGAAGAAGTTTTAGGGCTGCGTTTAAATTGGTCAAAACGTTACATTACCCTTGCGCCTGTGGCGACAGTACTTGGCCTTGCATTTAAAATGTATGATCCAGACGGCTTGTTAGGTGATGAAAAAGAGCTGGGTATTACGTGTGCACTAATACCAACCGATCATCCGGGTGTTAAAACCGGCGAGCGGCATTATCCTCTCAATATGGCATTTATGAATGGTACAACTTACGGTAAAGACGTATTTATTCCACTTGATTGGGTTATAGGTGGTCAGCAAGGTGCTGGGCGCGGTTGGCGCATGTTGGTTGAGTGTTTAAGTGCAGGGCGTGGTATTTCGTTACCGGCATTAAGTACTGCAACAGGGCATTTAGCGGCTAAAATGACTTCGGCTTACTCTGTTGTTCGCCAACAGTTTGGTGTGTCAATTGGTCAATTTGAAGGGGTTCAAGAAGGGTTAGCACGTATTGGTGGCCTAACTTATGCGCTGGAATCGTGCAGGTTAATGACAGCTGGCGCTATTGATTTAAAACTAAGCCCATCGGTAGTGACTGCTATTGCAAAATACCATATGACCGAAATGGGTCGAACGGTTATGAATGATGCAATGGACATTCATGCAGGTAAAGGGATTCAGGTTGGGCCTAATAACTATTTAGCACATGGCTATATGGGTATTCCAGTTTCGATTACGGTTGAGGGCGCTAATATTCTTACCCGTAATTTAATGATATTTGGCCAAGGTGCTACTCGTTGCCATCCGTTTGTATTAAAAGAAATGGAAGCGGCAGCAATGGAAGATGATGACGCCGCACTTGAGCAATTTGATGGCCTACTAATGAACCATATTGTATTTGCCATCAGCAATGCAAGTATGGCTTTAATGCATGGCTTAACTCGCAGCCATTTTGCCAAAGCACCTGTATGCGGAGAAACCGCAGCTTACTATAAACAATTAGGGAGAATGAGCCGAGGATTGGCGCTTACAACTGATGTTGCAATGCTTATGCTAGGTGGTGAACTTAAGCGTAAAGAAATGATATCGGCACGTTTAGGCGATGTATTAAGTCACTTGTATATTGCTTCTACCGTGTTAAAACGTTTTGAAGATGAAGGGCGTCAGCAAGCTGATTTGCCTTTCGTTAAGTATGCAATAGAGACATCATTGTATGAGATAGGCCAAGCATTTGATGGTTTCTTTAAAAACTTCTCTAACCCGGTGGTTAACTTTGCTCTTAAACGCATTGTGTTTCCGTTAGGCAATCATTATCACAAACCAAGTGATGCAACTTCACAACGTATTTGTGAGCATATGACGCAACCAGGCGTGTTTAGAAATAGACTTACACATTTGTGTTACGTCGATGAGAATGCAGGCACAGGGGTGATGGAAAATGCTTTTTTAGCGATGCACGATATGCAAAATCAATTTAAACAGTTAAAACAGTGGCAACGAAAAGGTAAGGTACCTGCATCTTTTGATATTGGACAAGCTATTGATTACGCTCTTGAGCATGAGTTAGTTACTAAGTTAGATGCTGAAGCTATGCATCATGCTAACAAATTACGAATGCAGGCTATTGCGGTAGATAACTTTAAACCTGAAGACATCTAACATTCTACTCAAGCACTAAAAAGCCTTAAATTTATAATTTAAGGCTTTTTAGTGTATTTATATATTTATGAGATTAAACGCTGATCAGCGTCCGTAGGGATCGGCGATGATTTTATCTACGTACCACTTACCTTTTATTTTTAGCATTTCGATGCTGCGAAAATCATCAATTTTTTTACCGTTAAAATAACCAGTAAATACAATATTTATTTTAGCCTGATTGCCGTATTGTTCTCGAAGGCTTGAATTTGACATATCAATTTCAATCACTACTTCATCGTACTGTAAATTAATAAGACTACGGGCAAATTGTTTTGCTGTGCCGTATGACTTCATTATACGAGCTAGTTTAGGTGTTGCAAAATTGCTGGCTTTTTGCAAATTATGCTGATTATAAAGTGCATCAAAATACACCGTGGCGGTATCGCCTGGACGATCGTTGTCGATGTACTGTTCTTTAGGTTTAGTATTTTCATTACAGCCGACGATCAAAATACTAAAAATGAGCACAAAAGAAGTTAAAATTGTTTTCATATTTGGTCATGTTGATTACTCATACATAAAGTGTGTGATGGAATGGAGAAGATGTAAAGAGGATAGCACCGAATAGTTGCCAACTTATTAAAAAAGCAATAAAAAAGGATGTTAAAAAACATCCTTTTTTAATAAGGTCGTTCGATTACTGAACAAGCTCTTGCTCAGAAAACTCTTCATCAAACATTGGGCTTGATAAGTAGCGTTCTGTTGCGCTTGGTAAAATAACCACAATATTTTTATCTGCGTTTTCAGGACGTTCAGCAATTCGTTTTGCTGCAACCACAGCTGCACCCGAAGAAATACCGACTAAGATCCCTTCTTTTTTCATTAGCTCATGACACATTGCGATACATTCTTCATTAGACACTTGCTCTACGCCATCAATAATTGATAAGTCTAGATTCCCAGGAATAAAGCCTGCGCCAATGCCTTGTATCTTATGTGGCCCTGGTTTTACTTCTTCACCAGCAAGTGTTTGGCTAATAACTGGCGAATGGCTTGGCTCTACAGCTATTGATTTTACATTTAAGCCTTGTTCTTTTTTAAGATAACGACTTACGCCTGTAATCGTACCGCCAGTACCAACACCTGCAACAAAGAAATCGATTTCGCCATCGAGTGCATTAAAGATTTCCGGACCCGTTGTTTCAAAGTGAATTTTTGGGTTTGCCGGGTTTTCGAACTGTTGAAGCAAAATAAACTTATCTGGGTCTGCTGACTGAATTTCTTTGGCTTTAGCAATAGCGCCATTCATACCCTTAGCGCCATCTGTGAGTACTAGATTAGCACCCAGTGCCTTTAATAGTTTACGACGTTCTAAGCTCATGGTGTTTGGCATTGTAAGCGTTAGTTTGTAGCCTCGAGAAGCAGCAACAAATGCCAATGCAATACCGGTATTACCTGATGTTGGTTCTATAAGCTCTTTATCTTTGGTAAGTTGACCTGATTTTTCAGCTTCCCAAATCATTGATGCACCAATACGGCATTTGATACTAAAGCTAGGATTGCGTGATTCAACTTTAGCGTATACATTCCCACCTGTAACACGGTTAAGTTTTACCAACGGTGTGTTACCGATGCTTAGTGAGTTATCTTCAAAAATAGTAGACATAATGTTCCTTTAGGTACAATCTGATCAACACGTTAACAGCTGCTCTGTTAACTTTATAAGCCTACTTTACTGTGAGATAAAAAAAGTTAAAGTAAGCTTTGGCTATAACATATATTAATTACGCTTATAACGGATTGAACTAAAAACTCAATCTGTTAATTTTTTAGTTATTAAAACGGCGAGCTTGAAGCCATTTGTTCGTTTTTAACTTTGCACTTTATCCTTTGTTTATGTAGCCGTTATTTAAACAAATCAATACTACTCACTGACATTTTGTTGGTTAATTGTGCAAATGAACTGTGGTTGAACAGTTTATTGACACAAACTATTCAAAACATGGTAAAAACACACTATCTAAATTCAATAAAGTAATCACCATGAAGTTAATCTTAAAATTAATTGCCGGTATTGTGGCCGGTATTTTAGTCGGGCTCTACATTCCCCTAACTGGCGTTGAGCTTTTATACACAATAAAAGAGCTTATTGGCCAGCTTATTAGTTTTACAATCCCACTGATTATTTTATTTTTTATTGCCTCAGGGATTGCTGGGCTTCCGAAAGGGTCAGGGCACCTACTGGGGAAAACGGTGGGTTTTGCATATGGCTCAACAATTATAGCTGGTACTTTAGCGTTTTTATTAGTGACAGCGGTTATTCCGTTTTTAAGCGGCGGGATTTCATTTGAAGCTGAAGCCGTGACCGAAGTAGGTAGCTTCATTGACTTAGAAATTCCACCGTTAATGGGTGTAATGACTGCTTTAGTCACAGCCTTTGTATTTGGTATTGGTATGAGCCAGCTTGGCTTAGACACATTAAAAACTGTGTCGGATCAGGGGCGCGATATTATTGATGGTTTACTTTCAAAAGTAATTATTCCGGCATTACCGTTCTATATTGCGGGTGTATTTGCGGAAATGACTGTAGCAGGCACCGTTGTTGATACATTACAAGCATTTGGTGTTGTACTCATTGCTGCATTAGTGATGCATTGGTTATGGTTGAGTGTTTTATACATTACCTCAGGCCTATTACTTAAGCGTAATCCTATTGAGCTAATTAAAAATATGTTACCTGCGTATTTTACTGCATTAGGAACAATGTCGAGTGCGGCAACCATTCCAGTATCTTTGCAATCAAGTAAAGCCAATAACGTTAAAGAAGATGTAGCTAACTTTACCGTGCCATTATGCGCCACTATTCATCTATCAGGTTCAACAATTACAATAGTTACCTGTGCTATGGCTGTGATGTTTTTATCGCCTAGCATGGAAGTACCTTCATTAATGGCTATGTTGCCATTCATTATGATGTTAGGTGTAGTGATGATTGCAGCGCCAGGTGCACCAGGTGGTGCAGTAATGTCGGCGTTAGGTTTATTAACTAGCATGCTTGGTTTCAACGAAGGTGCGGTGGCACTAATGATTGCACTCTATCTAGCGCAAGATAGCTTCGGCACTGCGTGTAATGTAACTGGCGATGGTATTATTGCTTTATGGGTAGACCGTTTTAGTGAAAAGGCGTCAGCATAAATCATTGGGGCGTATTTACCTGCTATAGCTAAATACGCTTTTAATCATATCGGTCATGAAGACCGATGGCGAAAGCATAATATTAGTTATGGTTTCGTCGTATCTATGCTAATGTTGGATATTAATTTTGTTAACTTGCATCTTATTAGGCTAGTGAGGGTGTTCCATTGATTAACGTACTTTTAGTTGATGACCATGAACTTGTGCGCACAGGGATCAGACGTATTCTTGATGATATACGTGGTTTTAAAGTAATAGGTGAAGCTAAAACAGGCGAAGAGGCTGTGCAGTTTTGTCGTCAGCATGCGCCAAATATAGTGTTAATGGATATGAACATGCCTGGTATGGGTGGTCTTGAGGCAACTAAAAAGATTTGCCGTTACTGCCCTGATGTAAAAATTATTGTGCTTACTGTTAATTGCGAAGACCCATTTCCAAGTAAGGTCATGCAAATTGGTGCTCATGGCTTTTTAACCAAAGGTGCTGGATCTGATGAAATGGTTCGCGCTATACGTTGTGTACATGCAGGACAACGCTATATTGCTCCAGAAATAGCGCAACAGATTGCACTTGCGCAGGTAACCGGGCGTACCGATGAAAACCCTTTTCAAAGCCTATCCGAGCGTGAACTACAAATTATGTTGATGATCACCAAAGGTGAAAAAGCACAGGATATTGCTGATCGCTTAAATTTAAGTTCTAAAACAGTAAACAGTTATCGCTATCGCATGTTTGAAAAGCTTAACGTAGGAGGCGATGTAGAGCTTACTCATTTAGCCATACGTTACAAAATGATTGATATAGATATCTCCTACTAGTCGGTATATATGTCTGAATTTGATCATGTCCAGTTTTTAAAAACATTATCGAGTGAGCCTGGCGTTTATCGCATGCTCGATAATGACAACCAAGTTATCTATGTCGGTAAAGCTAAAAGTTTAAAAAAGCGGGTAAGTAGTTACTTTCGTAGTAATATAACCGATAGTAAAACCCGTGTTTTAGTAAGTAATATTTATAATATTGAAGTCACGCTTACTAATACAGAGACAGAAGCTTTACTGCTCGAAAACAACCTCATTAAAAAATATCAGCCACGTTATAATATTCTGTTACGTGATGATAAGTCGTACCCTTATATACTACTTACTAATCATAAGCATCCTCGTTTAGCCTTTCACCGTGGCAGCAGAAAAGTAAAAGGTGAATATTTTGGTCCGTTTCCAAGCGCGGGGGCAGTTTCAGAAAGTTTGCGCTTAATGCAAAAAATATTTCCGGTACGTCAATGCGAAGATGCCTACTACCGTGCGCGTAGTCGACCTTGCTTACAGTATCAATTAAAACGCTGCTCTGCGCCGTGTGTTAATAAACTCTCTGAAGATGAATACGCGCAGCAAGTTGATTATGTCCGCAAGTTTTTAACTGGTAAATCTCATGAAGTAATAGCCGATCTCATTGCTAAAATGGAAAAAGCCAGTGAGCAGCTTAATTTTGAACTTGCAGCTAAAGTTCGCGACCAAATTATGTTGCTGCGTAAAATGCAGGAGCAGCAATCTATCTCTGGCAATTTTGCGGAAATGGATGTGGTCGGCTTTGCCCATTTAAACGGTTTAAATGGGATTCATCTATTAATGATTCGCGATCATAAAGTGCTGGGTAGTAAAACTTATTTTCCAAAGGTGCCTAAAGACTCACAAGAGCAAGAAATTTTAACCTCTTTCTTAGGTCAATATTATTTAGCTCCAGGTGCGACAGGGCGCATTGCTAAAGAAATCATTTTACCATTTGAGATAGAAGAAAGTGATGCACTAGGTGAAGCCTTGACTCAAATAAGTGAACGTAAAGTATCGCTTAAAGTGGTAACCCGTGGTGAGCGAGCACAGTACTTACAGTTAGCGAATAAAAATGCATTAAATAGCATTACGGTTAAGCAAAGCACTCAAGACTCGATAAACAAGCGTTATGCGCAATTAAAGGCTACTTTGCGTCTTGATGATATTAATCGCATGGAATGTTTTGATATCAGTCACACCATGGGTGAAAACACAGTGGCCAGTTGTGTTGTATTTGATTCTCAAGGCCCTAACAATAAAGAGTATCGTCGTTATAACGTGACCGGTATTACCGGTGGTGATGATTACGCCGCTATGGAATTTGCACTAAACAAACGTTACAACAAGTTGGTTGATGAGGAGAAAATTCCCGATGTTATTTTTATCGATGGTGGTAAAGGTCAATTAGGTAGAGCAGAGCAATATTTCGAAAACTGGCCGCATACAAAAATGCCGCTATTAGTCGGTGTTGCAAAAGGCACTAGCCGTAAGCCGGGTCTTGAAACCTTGCTTATAGATGGCGGGCGTAAAACAATTCCTATGGATTCTGATGCACCAGCGCTTCATTTGATCCAGCATATACGCGATGAATCCCATCGTTTTGCAATTGCAGGGCACCGTAATAAGCGCCAAAAACAAAGGACTCAGTCGTTATTAGAAGAAATAGATGGCGTTGGTTCAAAGCGTCGACAAACATTATTAAAATATTTAGGGGGCATGCAAGGTGTAAAAGCTGCTAATATAGAACAGCTAAAGAAAGTTCCTGGGATCAGTCCTGACATGGCTGAGAAGATATTTAACCATTTGCATGACAAGGGCTAGCCCTATGTGCGAATATAGAAAAAAAGACATATCCAAGTAGTTATGTGGAATATTCCAAACACACTCACAACGTTTAGACTCTTTCTTATCCCCATTTTTTTGGTGATATTTTATATGCCTTATTCATGGGCATTTTTTGTTGCTGCCTTTATTTTTTGGCTGGCTTCGATCACAGATATACTTGATGGCTATTTAGCCCGTAAACTTGAGCAATCAACGCCTTTTGGTGCATTTTTAGACCCGGTTGCTGATAAAGTAATGGTGTGTGCTGCCTTGGTTGCTTTATCTGAGCATTACCAATCTTTGTATATGACCATACCCGCGCTTATTATTATTAGCCGTGAAATTGTTATATCGGCGCTACGCGAATGGATGGCTGAACAGGGGAAACGCGGTAACGTAGCTGTATCTGATATGGGTAAGTTAAAAACCGCAGCTCAAATGTTAGCCATTATCGGTTTAATTTGGCAGTACGATAGCTGGATGATGTATTTAAGTTATGGCTTACTTTATATAGCCACATTTTTAACGCTTAGTTCTATGGTGCAATATTTAGTTGCAGCATGGGGAGAATTGACCAAAAATTGATTGTAAACGTCTAATAACGCACCATTTTAGATAAAAAATAATCAAACAGTTCAAAAGTAGCATTTTTTGTGTTGACGCGTTTAATAATCTCTGTAGAATGCGTCCGTGTTGAGAGGGCATAGCCCCCTAGATAAACATTAAGCGGCACTAGCTCAGTTGGTAGAGCGCGACCTTGCCAAGGTCGAGGTCACGAGTTCGAGCCTCGTGTGCCGCTCCAGTTTATCTTAAAGCTAACCTAGTATTGAGGCGGAATGGCAGAGTGGCCATGCACCGGATTGCAAATCCGTTTACCCCGGTTCGACTCCGGGTTCCGCCTCCAATCAACACTCCACACGCTTTAATAGCAAACTCGATGCCCGAGTGGTGGAATTGGTAGACACAAGGGATTTAAAATCCCTCGACTAACAAGTCGTGCCGGTTCAAGTCCGGCCTCGGGCACCACTTTGTGGTTTGGTTACATACACCAATATGTAACTTATAAAAAATTATTTAGAATTAATATGATGCGGCACTAGCTCAGTTGGTAGAGCGCGACCTTGCCAAGGTCGAGGTCACGAGTTCGAGCCTCGTGTGCCGCTCCATATTATTTTTATCCACTTGCTTTAAATAGCAAACTCGATGCCCGAGTGGTGGAATTGGTAGACACAAGGGATTTAAAATCCCTCGACTAACAAGTCGTGCCGGTTCAAGTCCGGCCTCGGGCACCACTTTGTGGTTTGGTTGCATACACCAATATGTAACTTATAAAAAATATTTAGAATTAATATGATGCGGCACTAGCTCAGTTGGTAGAGCGCGACCTTGCCAAGGTCGAGGTCACGAGTTCGAGCCTCGTGTGCCGCTCCAAATTATTTGATATGTTTAGGCGGAATGGCAGAGTGGCCATGCACCGGATTGCAAATCCGTTTACCCCGGTTCGACTCCGGGTTCCGCCTCCAAATAATTACTCCACACGCTTTAATTAGCAAACTCGATGCCCGAGTGGTGGAATTGGTAGACACAAGGGATTTAAAATCCCTCGACTAACAAGTCGTGCCGGTTCAAGTCCGGCCTCGGGCACCACTTTAATATTCCCTTTCATTTCTAATTTAGCTACTTATGATTAAATTCTTAATCGAAAAAGCACTTTATCCAACTAGTATTCCTTAGACTAAATTATTTCGTTTATTTGAAACCTTTATGTCTCAGATTTTTTAAAAAGCCTATCCCATCAATATATTGCCTTTGATCATTTTTTATAGCTCAAACTTAACGCTAGCTACGGAAAAACTCTCATTTAAAACAAAACACTAAATTTAAGCTTTGCTATATATAAGATTTTTATAATTCAAAATAGACAACCTAATACTAAGCGGTTTATATAAAAGTAGTGGTATAAGGCTCTTAAATGGAGTTGGTGGCTGTGTTTCGTTATATACATAAACCAGAGTTGGTATACAGTTACTTGTATTAACACCATTACAAAGCCATAAAGTGTATTAAGAGCGTTGATCTTAATCGCTTATAAGGAGGTATGAGAAGCTTGATGATGCTACTGTGTTTAATAGAGTCTCACTAGCTGCGTTAAAAAATTCTCATTTAGAACAACGAAATAGCAAATTTTTTGCCTAGCTATCAACACGTTTTCCCAGCCTCAAAATAGACCACTTAATTAAGCGAATTGGTACTAGATAATAAAAAACCCGAAATGGCCATGGCCGTTCCGGGTTTTTAACTTAAATCTCTTTAAAGTTATTTGTGCCAAATACCTTTCGGAATAGTTTTATTAAGCTTGTTGTTTTTACTTGGATCAAACGTCGGTAACTTTCCAGCACGTCGTTGAGCGTTGTAATCTTTGGCAAGCCACACCACAACTCCTGAGAGCATAAATAGCGCGATTACGTTTACAATCGCCATTAGGCCCATAGACACATCAGCTAGAGTCCACACTAATGGTAATTCGCCAAGCGCACCAAACATCACCATACCTAACACTAATAATCTGAAGATCAGCATGCCAGATGCATGGTTATGCTCTAAAAACAATAAGTTCGTTTCTGCATAAGAATAGTTAGCTACAATTGATGTAAAAGCAAAAAACAAAATAGCGACTGCAACAAATATTGCACCCCAGCTACCAACATGCTCCTCAAGCGCTGCTTGTGTAAGTGCTATACCTGTTACATCAGAACCTGGAACTAATTGCTCTGATAATAAAATAAGCGCGGCAGTGGCAGTACAAATTATAATGGTATCTACAAAGACACCTAGCATTTGTACATAACCTTGTGATGCAGGGTGAGGTGGGTTAGGAGTTGCAGTTGCTGCAGCGTTAGCAGCACTACCCATACCCGCTTCGTTTGAGAATAACCCGCGCTTGATCCCTTGGATCATTGCTTGCATTACACCATAACCAATTGCACCGGCACCAGCTTGTTCAAGACCAAAGGCACTTCTAATTACATGCATAAACACATCAGGCAACTCAGTGTAATTTACAGCACATATATACAGTGCAACAATTAAGTAGGCAGCGGCCATAAATGGCACTGCTAATTCAGCAAATCGTGATATTGTTTTTAGGCCACCAAATATGATGATGCCTGAACCAATTACAAGTGCAATACCTATTATATAGTTAGGAATACCAAAGGCGACTTCAAAAGCTGCAGCGATAGAGTTTGACTGTACCGCATTAAAAACTAATCCAAAGGCTAAAATTAAACATAGTGAGAATACGATGCCCATCCAGCGCTTGCCAAGTCCGTATTCCATATAATAAGCAGGGCCTCCACGGAAGTTGCCTTCTTCATCGCGTATTTTGTAAGCTTGAGCCAATGTGCTTTCTGCAAAACTAGTGGCCATACCTATCAAAGCAATTAACCACATCCAAAAAATAGCACCAGCACCACCTAAATAAAGTGCGACTGCAACACCTGCCATATTACCGGTGCCAACACGGGCGGCTAAAGAAGTACAGAAAGCTTGAAAAGAGGAAATACCGCCATCTGACCCTTGGCGACTTTGAAACATGACTTTAATCATGTGTGGGAATTGTACAAATTGGATGAAACCAAGACGTATGGTAAAAAATAGCCCAGCGGCTATTAATAAGTACACTAAAATATGACCCCATAAGAGACCACTTATACTATTTATTATATCTGTCATGTGTGTTGCCTAGTGAACGAGTTGTAAATATGCGCCGCAACTTATCACAAGCAAGGTAAATAGTTTAGTAAACAGCGCAAAAAAATGAGTTATCCACAGGGTTTTGTGGGTATCTTGTGTGTCTGGGTGGGGTATCTTTGGGGTAAAAATTAAATGCAAAAAAGCGTTTAAAAACGCTTGCGTTAAAATCGATTAGCCCTATAATGCGACCCCACTGAGACGGGGAACGCCAACGCATAGCGAGGCACAAACTACTCAGAGAGTTAAATAAAACTTAAGTTTAAATCATCGTAAGAAAGTTTAAAATTAAGTGTTGACTCGAAAAATAAAGGGTGTATTATACGCATCCCTAGCGACAACGTCGCAACGTTCTTTAACAATATAAAGCAATCATCTGTGTGGGCACTCGTACAGATTGAGTTCTAACAGCCAAGCTTAGTTTACTAAGTGAGGCAAACAAATTTAGAGTCTCAATTTAAACTGAGTGACCAACAGCAATAACTACTTAGGTAGGAATTGCAGCACAGTCAATTCAATATCGAAAGATATTAAATAAATTCAGAATTCATTGAGCTGTCGAAAGACAAAAAACTTTTTAATTGAAGAGTTTGATCATGGCTCAGATTGAACGCTGGCGGCAGGCCTAACACATGCAAGTCGAGCGGTAACATTTCTAGCTTGCTAGAAGATGACGAGCGGCGGACGGGTGAGTAATGCTTGGGAACATGCCTTGAGGTGGGGGACAACAGTTGGAAACGACTGCTAATACCGCATAATGTCTACGGACCAAAGGGGGCTTCGGCTCTCGCCTTTAGATTGGCCCAAGTGGGATTAGCTAGTTGGTGAGGTAATGGCTCACCAAGGCGACGATCCCTAGCTGGTTTGAGAGGATGATCAGCCACACTGGGACTGAGACACGGCCCAGACTCCTACGGGAGGCAGCAGTGGGGAATATTGCACAATGGGCGCAAGCCTGATGCAGCCATGCCGCGTGTGTGAAGAAGGCCTTCGGGTTGTAAAGCACTTTCAGTCAGGAGGAAAGGTTAGTAGTTAATACCTGCTAGCTGTGACGTTACTGACAGAAGAAGCACCGGCTAACTCCGTGCCAGCAGCCGCGGTAATACGGAGGGTGCGAGCGTTAATCGGAATTACTGGGCGTAAAGCGTACGCAGGCGGTTTGTTAAGCGAGATGTGAAAGCCCCGGGCTCAACCTGGGAACTGCATTTCGAACTGGCAAACTAGAGTGTGATAGAGGGTGGTAGAATTTCAGGTGTAGCGGTGAAATGCGTAGAGATCTGAAGGAATACCGATGGCGAAGGCAGCCACCTGGGTCAACACTGACGCTCATGTACGAAAGCGTGGGGAGCAAACAGGATTAGATACCCTGGTAGTCCACGCCGTAAACGATGTCTACTAGAAGCTCGGAGCCTCGGTTCTGTTTTTCAAAGCTAACGCATTAAGTAGACCGCCTGGGGAGTACGGCCGCAAGGTTAAAACTCAAATGAATTGACGGGGGCCCGCACAAGCGGTGGAGCATGTGGTTTAATTCGATGCAACGCGAAGAACCTTACCTACACTTGACATACAGAGAACTTACCAGAGATGGTTTGGTGCCTTCGGGAACTCTGATACAGGTGCTGCATGGCTGTCGTCAGCTCGTGTTGTGAGATGTTGGGTTAAGTCCCGCAACGAGCGCAACCCCTATCCTTAGTTGCTAGCAGGTAATGCTGAGAACTCTAAGGAGACTGCCGGTGATAAACCGGAGGAAGGTGGGGACGACGTCAAGTCATCATGGCCCTTACGTGTAGGGCTACACACGTGCTACAATGGCGCATACAGAGTGCTGCGAACTCGCGAGAGTAAGCGAATCACTTAAAGTGCGTCGTAGTCCGGATTGGAGTCTGCAACTCGACTCCATGAAGTCGGAATCGCTAGTAATCGCGTATCAGAATGACGCGGTGAATACGTTCCCGGGCCTTGTACACACCGCCCGTCACACCATGGGAGTGGGTTGCTCCAGAAGTAGATAGTCTAACCCTCGGGAGGACGTTTACCACGGAGTGATTCATGACTGGGGTGAAGTCGTAACAAGGTAGCCCTAGGGGAACCTGGGGCTGGATCACCTCCTTATACGATTTAGAACTTATTTGTTCGTAGTGTCCACACAGATGATTGTTAGTTAGTTTTACCCTTTGGGTTAACTAATTAATATGCTCTTTAAAAATTTGGAAAAGCTGATAATAAAATTCGTATGAATAACATTGTTATTTGTACAGAGTTTTCAAAAGTAAAAAAGAATGATAGCAGTATCATTCAGTGCCAATTTAATCTTCGGATTAATTGGTATCTACTTTAGTATTCAATATTAACTTCTGGCGAAGTTAAACTGTCACAAAACAAAGACCCGTTTGGGTTGTATGGTTAAGTGACTAAGCGTACACGGTGGATGCCTTGGCAGTTGGAGGCGATGAAGGACGTATTAACTTGCGATAAGCCTAGTCAAGCTAGTAAAAAGCACTTGAGACTAGGATTTCCGAATGGGGAAACCCACCTGCTTGCAGGTATCGTTAACTGAATACATAGGTTAACGAGGCGAACGCGGAGAACTGAAACATCTAAGTACCCGTAGGAAAAGAAATCAACCGAGATTCCGATAGTAGCGGCGAGCGAAATCGGAACAGCCCTTAAGCTTATTATGTGTTAATGGAAGGCTCTGGAAAGTGCCACGATACAGGGTGATAGTCCCGTACATGAAAACGCATTTTAAGTGAAATCGAGTAGGTCGGAGCACGTGAAACTTTGACTGAATATAGGTGGACCATCATCTAAGGCTAAATACTCCCAACTGACCGATAGTGAACCAGTACCGTGAGGGAAAGGCGAAAAGAACCCCTGTGAGGGGAGTGAAATAGAACCTGAAACCGTGTACGTACAAGCAGTAGGAGCCCACTTGTTGGGTGACTGCGTACCTTTTGTATAATGGGTCAGCGACTTATATTTTGTAGCGAGGTTAACCGATTAGGGTAGCCGTAGGGAAACCGAGTCTTAACTGGGCGAATAGTTGCAAGGTATAGACCCGAAACCCGGTGATCTAGCCATGGGCAGGTTGAAGGTTGAGTAACATCAACTGGAGGACCGAACCCACTAACGTTGAAAAGTTAGGGGATGACCTGTGGTTAGGAGTGAAAGGCTAATCAAACCGGGAGATAGCTGGTTCTCCCCGAAATCTATTTAGGTAGAGCCTCGGACGAATACTTACGGGGGTAGAGCACTGTTAAGGCTAGGGGGTCATCCCGACTTACCAACCCTTTGCAAACTCCGAATACCGTAAAGTAATATCCGGGAGACACACGGCGGGTGCTAACGTCCGTCGTGAAGAGGGAAACAACCCAGACCGCCAGCTAAGGTCCCAAAGTCATAGTTAAGTGGGAAACGATGTGGAAAGGCCCAGACAGCCAGGAGGTTGGCTTAGAAGCAGCCATCCTTTAAAGAAAGCGTAATAGCTCACTGGTCGAGTCGGTCTGCGCGGAAGATGTAACGGGGCTAAACTATGCACCGAAGCTGCGGATTCAGAATTTATTCTGAGTGGTAGGGGAGCGTTCTGTAAGCGGTTGAAGGTGTACCGGGAGGTATGCTGGACGTATCAGAAGTGCGAATGCTGACATGAGTAACGATAATGCGGGTGAAAAACCCGCACGCCGGAAGACCAAGGGTTCCTATCCCATGTTAATCAGGGTAGGGTAAGTCGACCCCTAAGGCGAGGCCGAAAGGCGTAGTCGATGGGAAACGGATTAATATTTCCGTACTTGGTATAATTGCGATGGGGGGACGGAGCAGGCTAAGCAAGCATGGCGATGGTAGTCCATGTGAAAGTGTGTAGGCTAGTGACTTAGGTAAATCCGGGTTGCTGTTAGGCTGAGACACGAGACGAGTCACCAAGGTGATGAAGTTGCTGATGCCATACTTCCAGGAAAAGCCTCTAAGCTTCAGATTATACCGAATCGTACCCCAAACCGACACAGGTGGTCAGGTAGAGAATACTAAGGCGCTTGAGAGAACTCGGGTGAAGGAACTAGGCAAAATCGTACCGTAACTTCGGGAGAAGGTACGCTCCGATTGGTGATGAGACTTGCTCTCTAAGCTGATTGGAGCCGCAGTGACCAGGTGGCTGGGACTGTTTATTAAAAACACAGCACTGTGCAAAATCGCAAGATGACGTATACGGTGTGACACCTGCCCGGTGCCGGAAGGTTAATTGATGGGGTTATCTTCGGAGAAGCTCTTGATCGAAGCCCCGGTAAACGGCGGCCGTAACTATAACGGTCCTAAGGTAGCGAAATTCCTTGTCGGGTAAGTTCCGACCTGCACGAATGGTGTAACCATGGCCACGCTGTCTCCACCCGAGACTCAGTGAAATTGAAATCGCAGTGAAGATGCTGTGTACCCGCGGCTAGACGGAAAGACCCCGTGAACCTTTACTACAGCTTGGCACTGAACATTGAACCTACATGTGTAGGATAGGTGGGAGACTTTGAAGCAGAGACGCTAGTTTTTGTGGAGTCGTCCTTGAAATACCACCCTTGTAGTTTTGATGTTCTAACGTTGGCCCCTGAATCGGGGTTACGGACAGTGCCTGGTGGGTAGTTTGACTGGGGCGGTCTCCTCCCAAAGAGTAACGGAGGAGCACGAAGGTTGGCTAAGTACGGTCGGACATCGTACGGTTAGTGTAATGGTAGAAGCCAGCTTAACTGCGAGACAGACACGTCGAGCAGGTACGAAAGTAGGTCATAGTGATCCGGTGGTTCTGAATGGAAGGGCCATCGCTCAACGGATAAAAGGTACTCCGGGGATAACAGGCTGATACCGCCCAAGAGTTCATATCGACGGCGGTGTTTGGCACCTCGATGTCGGCTCATCACATCCTGGGGCTGAAGTCGGTCCCAAGGGTATGGCTGTTCGCCATTTAAAGTGGTACGCGAGCTGGGTTTAGAACGTCGTGAGACAGTTCGGTCCCTATCTGCCGTGGGCGTTTGAGAATTGAGAGGGGTTGCTCCTAGTACGAGAGGACCGGAGTGAACGAACCGCTGGTGTTCGGGTTGTCATGCCAATGGCATTGCCCGGTAGCTACGTTCGGAACTGATAAGCGCTGAAAGCATCTAAGCGCGAAGCAGGCCTCGAGATGAGTTCTCACTAGACTTTTAAAGTCTCTGAAGGGCCGTTGAAGACTACAACGTTGATAGGCAAGATGTGGAAGTGGTGTGAGCCATTAAGCTAACTTGTACTAATTACCCGTGAGGCTTAACCATACAACGCCAAACGCGTTTTATGTGATAGTGAAACAAGCGAAGAAGTTAATAGACTAAAGTAGATACTTGAAAACTTTATTATCAGAAATTCCAAATTTTAGTTAGTGCGTAGCGATACGGACTGACACCAAATTTGCTTGGTGACAATAGCGTTTTGGACCCACCTGACCCCATGCCGAACTCAGTAGTGAAACGAAACAGCGCCGATGATAGTGTAGCATTTGTTATGTGAAAGTAGGTCATTACCAGGCTCCAAATAAGAGAAACCCGTTACAGTAATGTAGCGGGTTTTTTGTTGTTTGGGATTTAATAAACATAGCCAAGACCCCATGCCGAACTCAGTAGTGAAACGAAACAGCTCGAAGGCGAGCCCCGACCAATGATAGTATCCCATTTGTTATGTGACTCTTCATCGCTGTGGGCACTACGACATTATCATGCCTCAATTGTAGAAAGCTTGACTCGAAAGAGCCGAGCTTTTTTACATCTGCAGGAAAGTGAAAACAAAGGTACAAGGTGAGAGGAAAAGAATAACACCTAAAAGCTATCTCTATACCTTCATTATGACTCTCCACGTTGTTTATACTACTACGACACTATGCTTCCTTGTTGCTACTCAAAAGAGCACCGATTCTAATAAGCTGGTATTTACTTTGAGGTTTTTTATAATCATTAAAGCGAGCTTAATGATGTTAGTTACTGAGAAAAATATAATTTTGCTTTGTTAGTGGCTTTGATTTAGGATCAAAACAGTTTAAAACCATGAATGATTTGCCTGTGTATAGATTATTAATTAGCGCCTTATCCATTTTCTTTTGTGTTTCTGTATCAGCAGTTGAAGTAACTGATCTATATCAAGATATTTTGGTTGTAGAAGATAAATCTCGTGATACACGTTTAGACGCTAGCCGCAAAGCGTTGCTGAACGTATTAGTAAAAGTGAGCGGTGATAAAAGCGCGGACCAAAATCAGCTAGCGAAGCAGCGCACCAAAGACATATCTGATTACATGTTAAAATTTGAATACGATGAACGTATCCCCGGAGAGCTTAAATTATTAGTCAAATTTGAGGCTCGAAAGATCAATGCGTTAATTAAAGATCTTAATTTGCCACTATGGGGAGTGCAGCGCCCACTGGTTGCTATCTGGTTAGGGATTGAAGATAACAGGCAACGAGAACTAGTAACGCAAGAAAGTTACCCACAGTTAGAGCAACTCATTTATGATAAAGCAAGCCGTCGTGGCTTACCTGTGGTTGTGCCTTTGCTGGATTTACAAGATAGACGCCTTGTTGGAGTCCCTGAGGTTTGGGGAAACTTTTCTGAACCAGTAGAAGAGGCATCTAAACGCTACAGTGCTGAGCGAAGTATTACTGCTAGGATGTATCAAGAGTTTAACTCAGATAATTGGGTATTAGATTGGCGCTTCACCAATGATGAAATGTTTGAATCTAACCGAATTATTGGCTATAGACAGCAAATTGTTGCGCAAATGCTTGATGATTTAGCACAAGGTTTAGCTGGCGAATACGCCATCGATCCTAATGCGTATTATGAACAGCGTACTGCTAATTTGACCTTAAAAGGGACTGATACCTTTGTGGATATAGAATTGGCAAAGCGCCGTCTACTCAACCTAAGTGTTGTAACCCAAGCGGTTATCATACGTAAAACTCCCGATTCGGTTGAATTTAAGCTAGATCATACCGGCACTGTTAACGACCTTAAAAAAGCCCTTGGTCTTGATAATGCCTTTAAAGATTATGTCGACCCTCGTGCTTTTTATCACATAGTTGATAAGCAAAGCCTAGAGTATCAATGGGTTGAAAACTAATGCTAACTCAAGAGCCAATGCAAATGGCGCTACCGGTTACTTTACCGGATGATGAAACATTTGCCTCTTATTTTGGTGGAGAAGACTCATTAGAGGTAAGCCATCTTAAAGATAGTTTTTCTAAGCTATCTCAAGCTTTTCAGTATACTTATTTGTGTGGCTTAGGAGACTCAGGTAAATCCCATTTGTTATACGCCACCTGTATTCAAGCCCAAGAGCGCGGCTTATCGAATATGCTGCTATCAATGCGAGAAGTTCTACATTTTGGGCCGATGGTTTTAGATGGCCTTGAGGCGCTAGATGTATTATGTATTGATGATGTTCACCTAGTGGCAGGTAATGACGCATGGGAAAAAGCGTTATTTAACTTTTTTAACCGCTTTAATGAGCCTAATAAAATGCTGGTAGTAACTGCTGATTTACTCCCAAATATGCTTAATATTAGCTTGCCCGATTTAGAATCACGTTTGAAGTGGGGTACCACCTTTCAAATTCGTTCTATGAGTGATGATGATAAAGCACAAGCGTTAGTTAAACGGGCGAACATGCGTGGACTTGAACTGAGTGACGAATGTGCGCGTTTTTTATTAACCCGTTTAAGTCGTGATATGCGCGCATTACTGGATGTATTAGACAAATTAGATCATGCATCCATGGCTGCACAGCGAAAATTAACTATTCCTTTCATAAAATCAACGCTAAAGCTGTAGTAGGTCTAGAATCTAGACCCCGCTTTCAGTTATCATTAGCTAACTAAATTGTAATCACCTTCTTTGAAAGATCAGGTATCGAATGAACTTAGAAAATATATTAGCGCAAGCACTTGAGGCAGTTGCCAGTGCCAGTGAAATCGCGCAACTAGAAGAGATCAGGGTTAACTACCTTGGTAAAAAAGGCGAGATCACCAGCTTACTTAAAACACTGGGTAAAATTGCTCCTGAAGAACGCAAAGAAGCAGGCCAGGTAATCAATCAAGCTAAGCAAGATGTGCAAAGCGCAATTAATGACAAGCGTGAGCTTTTAGCGAGTAAAGCACTTGAAGAAAAACTAGCTGCTGAAACTATCGATGTAACTTTACCTGGGCGCGTTATGCCTTCTGGTGGCCTTCACCCAGTAACACGTACAATTGAGCGTATTGAAAGCTTTTTTGGTGAACTAGGCTTTGAAGTTAAATCAGGCCCTGAAGTTGAAGATGATTTTCATAACTTTGATGCGCTAAATATTCCTGAGCACCATCCTGCTCGTGCCGATCACGATACTTTTTACTTTAATCCTAAGTTGGTGTTGCGTACTCAAACTAGTGGTGTGCAAATTCGTACCATGGAAACAGAGCAGCCGCCACTTCGTATAATTTCACCAGGGCGTGTATACCGTAATGATTACGATCAAACACATACACCTATGTTCCATCAGGTGGAAGGGTTAATGGTCGATACGGACGTTAGCTTTACTGAGCTCAAAGGTATTTTACATGACTTTTTACGTAACTTTTTTGAAGAAGATATGGAAATTCGCTTCCGTCCTTCATTCTTCCCATTTACAGAGCCTTCAGCTGAAGTAGATGTAATGGGTAAAGACGGTAAATGGCTAGAAGTTTTAGGTTGTGGCATGGTTCACCCTAACGTACTTAAGTCTGTTGGTATCGATCCTGAAAAATACACCGGTTTTGCTTTTGGTATGGGTGTAGAGCGCTTAACTATGTTGCGTTACGGCGTAAACGATTTACGTGCGTTTTTCGAAAACGACTTAAAATTCCTAAACCAGTTCCGTTAAGAGTGAAGAAATAAAATGAAATTTAGTGAAAAGTGGTTAAGAGAGTGGGTAAATCCTGCAATTGATACGCAAGCTCTTTCGGAACAGCTTTCAATGGCTGGTTTAGAAGTAGATGGCGTAGAGCCGGCAGCAGCCAAATTTAATGGTGTTGTTGTAGGTGAAGTGGTTGAATGTGGTCAGCACCCTGATGCAGATAAACTACGTGTAACAAAAATTAATGTTGGTGGTGATGAACTGCTTGATATTGTTTGTGGTGCACAAAATTGCCGCCAAGGTATTAAAGTTGCTGTTGCCACTGTTGGTGCAGTATTACCAGGTGATTTTAAAATTAAAAAGGCCAAACTTCGTGGTCAACCATCACACGGCATGTTGTGTGCGTTTGATGAGCTAGGTATTAGCGAAGAAGGCGACGGCATTATGGAATTGCCGCTTGACGCGCCGATTGGTACAGATTTACGCGAATACTTAGGGTTAGATGACAACATCATAGATGTAGATTTAACCCCTAACCGTGGTGACTGTTTAGGTATTAAAGGTCTTGCCCGCGAAGTTGGCGTATTGAACAGCATTGATGTTAATACATTAAGCATTCCAGCAGTAGCGCCGACAATTGAAGATAAAGTATCAATTGAGTTGGTTAACGATGAAGCTTGTCCTCGTTATTTAGGCCGTGTTATTAAAGGCATTAACCTTAATGCTGAAACTCCTTTATGGATGGTTGAAAAGCTACGCCGTAGCGGTGTGCGTTCAATCGACCCAGTAGTTGATGTGACTAACTTTGTTTTATTAGAGCTTGGTCACCCAATGCATGCATTTGATTTAAATGCGATTGAAGGTGGAATTAAAGTACGTAGTGCAAACGCAGGTGAAGAATTAGTTTTACTTGATGGTAACACTGCAAAGTTAAATGAATCGACATTAGTGATTGCCGATCATCATAAAGCGCTAGCCATTGCTGGTATTTTTGGTGGTGAGCAATCTGGCGTTACTGAAAAAACAGCTGATATTCTGTTAGAAAGCGCATTTTTTAATCCTGTTGCCATTGCTGGTCAAGCACGAAGCTACGGCTTACATACCGATGCATCTCATCGCTATGAGCGTGGCGTAGACTTTGCGCTACAACATGACGCAATGGAGCGCGCTACAGCGTTACTGCTTGAAATTGTTGGTGGTGAAGCGGGCCCTGTTGTTGAAGCTGTTGCTGCTGATAAGTTACCAAAAGTAACTGAAGTACGTTTACGTCGTTCACGTTTAGATCGCGTTATTGGTCATCATATTGAAGATGCGAAAGTAACCGATATTCTGACGCGTTTAGGACTTGATGTTAAATTTGACAATGATAGCTGGAGTGCTGATGTACCAAGCTACCGTTTTGATATTCGTATCGAAGAAGATTTAATTGAAGAAGTTGCACGTGTATACGGTTATAACAGCATTCCTAATGTTGCACCAACTGCAAAACTGAAAATGACCACGCATGATGAGTCAACTGTTGCCCTGAGCCGTTTTCGTAATGCCTTAGTAACACGTGGCTATCAAGAAGCCATTACTTACAGTTTTGTTGACCCTAAAGCGCAAGCTATTTTACACCCTGAGTGTAATGCATTGGTATTGCCGCACCCAATTTCAATTGAAATGTCAGCGATGCGTGTAAGTTTAATGCCAGGGTTGCTTTCATCTGTTGCGTATAACCAAAACCGCCAACAACCTCGTATTCGCTTATTTGAACACGGCCTTAAGTTTATCAGTGATGAAAATGCTGAAAATGGTGTATACCAAGTGCCTGTTATTGGTGGCGTTATTACTGGTTTGGTTCATGGTGAGCATTGGGTTGAAGAAAAACGTAACGTTGATTTTTATGACCTAAAAGGGGATGTTGAAGCATTACTTGCAATTACCAACGATGTTAGCCGCTTTGAAATTAAAGCTGAGCAATCGGATGGTCTTCACCCAGGTCAGTCTGCCGTTATTTATGTTGATGGTAAAAAAGTAGGTTTCTTTGGTGCATTACATCCTCAAGCGCAAAAATCGTTAGATATCAACAATGCTACTTTTGTGTTTGAAATTGAAATGTCGGCATTAGAAAAAAGAAATTTACCTCAAGCTGTAGGGGTGTCTAAATTCCCATCAAATCGCCGCGACATCGCTATTTTAGTACAAGACAGCGTTAAAATTGGTGATATTTTAAACGTCATCGGAAAAGTTGGCGGAAATCAATTGGTTGACCTAAACTTATTCGATGTGTATAAGGGCAAAGGTATTGAGCCAAATTATAAGAGTTTGGCGATTGCTCTAACACTGCAGGCGGTTGATAGAACACTCGAAGAGAAAGATATCAATCAGGTAGTTGATAACGTGGTGGCCGCACTGGCCGAACAGTTTAATGCATCGTTGAGGGACTAGATATGGCGCTTACTAAAGCCGACATAGCTGAACACCTATTTGAAAAGCTCGGGATCAATAAGAAAGATGCCAAAGATTTAGTTGAAGCGTTTTTTGAAGAAATCCGCTCAGCGCTTGAAAAAGGCGAGCAGATTAAGCTCTCTGGATTTGGTAACTTTGATCTTCGAGATAAGAAAGAAAGACCGGGACGTAATCCGAAAACGGGAGAAGATATTCCAATTTCAGCACGTCGCGTAGTTACTTTTAGGCCGGGGCAAAAGTTAAAGACCCGTGTCGAAGTAGGCACAAGCAAAAAATAAACAAAAAGGCAGCGCAAGCTGCCTTTTTTGTGTCTGTTGTATTATTTCCGGGGAGAAATAAATTTTCCTTGGCTTATTTGATGTAAAGTTTGCTCCGCGAGGGCATCTAAACTCTCTAAATTCTTTCCTTGTGCTATTAACTGCTGCTCAATTAATAATATGTCGATATTTTTTATCCCAGAGAGCTCTGCTATTTTGGCAAAAATGTACGCGTGCTTATATTGGTGATGCTTGTAAAAAAGGCTAATTAAAGAGGTGTAAATTTCTGGAACAGGTATTTGCTTAGCTTGATTTAACGCCAGTGTGTTGTATAAAAAACCAATCGCTTTGTGCTCATCAACTTTAATATAATAAGACGCTAAATAAAATTGCATTTCAGCACTCGTTTCCACTTCGGGGGTATTTTCTAGAGCAAGTAGCCGGGTGAGTGCTGTTTCATCATTGTTTCTTGACCAATGGTAATAGAGTAGGCCAGGGTGAGTGGTTGCTTGTGTTTGCTGATAAATACGTGCTATTTCTTTATTACTAGTGAGGTACGCTCGTCGACGGGCGGTGGTTTTACCTTTTAGCTTTATATGTTGGATATTAGCAGCTAAGCCGATACATTGGTTGTAGTGCTCAAACGCTTTGAGTAATTGATATTTGTGCTCATCGGTTGGTTGTAAGGATTCGCGGTAGCGAGAAAGAATAGTACGCTCTCGCTGAGCCTTACAGTGGCTATCGTGGTTAAGATCATTGCACATGGCGGGTGATTGCACACAAATATCTTCAACGGTAAAAGATTCTTCACATCCTGCAAGCAACAATGCAAAAGTGAGGGTTATGTGCTTAAAAGCCATCCGAGCCTCTCAATTTATTAGGGTCTGTTGACCTTTCAAGGTTGAATTTGCAGCAGTCTGTTTGGTATTGAGGCAAGGCAGAGCCTATGTGGTGTATTCCCCATAAATAGGCGATAACGCAGCATCAATGCCAAACAGGCGCTGCCCGAAGGGTTCTGCCTAGGGGCGATTTACTCTTTGTAGCTCGGTTTTGACTTAGCCCACTAGGTTACAAACCTCGCGCCGCGATTAAATTGCCCCTAGTTTGAACAAATTTTAATCCGTAAAGGTCAACAGACCCTCATATAGTATTATTCTAGCCTAAACTTTAGTCTCTAACAGTGGAGAATAAAATGAGATTAAATTAGAATAGGCCTGCCCGAAGGAATGTGTTGCTCTCAAAATTCGATACATTCTTAGGCTATCCGTTCAAAATTGTTTAATTAGGTAAAAAAAATGACCTCATCTCACGAGTTAGAATACACAAGTAGCTGGCAAGAACGTCAAGATTACGCTGAAAGCATGCAACCAATTATTGGTAAATTGTACCGTAATCGTGGTATTGAAATCGCTGTTTACGGCCGTCCATTAGTAAACTCAAGCACTATTGATATTATTAAGTCTCACAAATCAGTAGCCCAGTTTGAAGGAACTAAACTTCGCCTACGTGAAAGCTTCCCATTCTTAGAAGCTATCAGCAAAATGGAATTAAATTCTGCCCGTATCGATATTGGTAAATTAGCATACAGCTATTTATACACAGAGGCTGCGAATGGCCGTTCAGTAGAAGAGTTCGTTAAAGACGAGCTAGCTGAAATTGTTGATTCTGAGCCTAAAGCGCCACGTGACGTAGTACTTTACGGCTTTGGTCGTATCGGTCGCTTATTAGCACGTTTGTTAATTGAAAAGTCAGGCCCTTATGCGGATTTAAACCTACGCGCTATTGTTGTGCGTGGTGGTAAAGACGGCGATTTGGAAAAACGTGCAAGCTTATTGCGTCGTGATTCTATCCACGGCCCGTTCAATGGTTCAATTACCATTGATAAAGAGCGCAATGCAATTAAAGCTAACGGTAGCTACATTCAAGTTATCTACGCTAATTCGCCAAGCGAAGTTGATTACAGCGCTTACGGTATCGAAAACGCACTTGTTGTTGATAACACAGGTATTTGGAAAGATGAAGCTGGTCTTGGTCAACACTTAGAATCTAAAGGTGCTGCAAAAGTATTATTAACAGCGCCAGCTAAGGGCAACATTAAAAATATCGTTTACGGTGTAAATAACCAAGATATTTTACCTGAAGATAAAATTGTATGTGCTGCAAGCTGTACAACTAATGCAATAACACCAACATTGAAAGCATTAAACGATCAGTTTGGTATTAAGAATGGTCACGTGGAAACAGTTCACTCATACACTAATGACCAAAACTTAATTGATAACTACCACAAAGCAGAACGTCGTGGTCGTGCTGCGGCACTTAACATGGTTATCACTGAAACAGGTGCAGCTAAAGCGGTATCTAAAGCATTGCCAGAGCTTGAAGGTAAACTAACAGGTAACGCAATTCGTGTACCTACACCAAACGTATCGTTAGCTATCTTAAACTTGAATCTTGAAAAGAGCACGACGGTTGAAGAGCTTAATGCGTTTTTACGTGAAACAGCACTTCACTCAGACCTACGTGATCAAATCGATTACACAGCGTCAACTGAAATCGTGTCTACCGATTTAGTGGGTAGCCGTTACGCAGGTGTTGTTGATTCTCAAGCAACGATTGTTGATGATAACCGTGTTGTACTTTACGTATGGTATGACAATGAGTTTGGTTATAGCTGTCAGGTAGTTCGCTGTATGCGTGATATGGCAGAAGTCTCATTCCCAAGTTTACCTCGCTAAACATATGAGCAATTAAAAAAAGCCAGCACTTGCTGGCTTTTTTAGGTCTGAAGATTTTTAAAGTGTAGTGGTTATGGTACGCTTTATTAAATTGAGTACGTAGTAATAGCCGTTTAAAATGCATGAACACGTACTTACCTTTTGGCTAAATCCCTTGGTCAAGATACACAGTTAACTAATAGGTTTGTTGTAATGAAAATCAGTAGCAATTTTGACAGTGGTAATATTAAAGTTATTGAAGCCACCGATCCGTTAAATATTCAGTTAGAAATTAATAAAGATTATCAGTCTGAGTTTTATCAGTGGTTTCACTTTCGTCTTGAAACAACGCCTTATCAACTACATCAGTTAAATATTAATAACCTTGATAAGTCTGCATATCCAGACGGTTGGGTAGACTACCAAGCGGTTGCCTCATATGACCGTCAAACATGGTTTCGTGTACCGTCTTCATATGAAAATGGCACACTAACATTTGAGCTTGAGCCTGAGTGCAGCAGCGTTTACTTTGCCTATTTTGCTCCTTACAGCTACGACCGTCATTTAGACTTATTATCATGGGCACAAAGCCAAGAGCTTTGTCAGTTAGAGACGCTAGGTCAAACCCTTGATAGCCGTGATATGAGCGTGCTTAAAATTGGTCAGCCAAGTGCAGATAAAAAAATCATTTGGGTTACCGCTCGTCAACACCCAGGTGAAACTATGGCAGAGTGGTTTGTAGAAGGCTTATTACACAAGCTACTTGATGATGAAGACCCACATGCTGCAGCCTTACTATCAAAAGCGGTATTCTATGTAGTACCAAATATGAATCCAGATGGTAGTGCACGTGGTCACTTACGTACCAATGCTAAAGGGGTTAACTTAAATCGTGAATGGCAAACGCCAAGCATGGAAAACAGCCCTGAAGTTTACTTGGTGCTTAATAAAATGCGCGAAGCAGGCTTAGACATGCACCTAGACATTCACGGGGATGAAGCTATTCCATATAACTTTGTTGCCGGTAGCGAAGGTATACCAAGCTATGATGCACGCTTAAAAGGCTTAGAAGACAGCTTTAAAGCCGCGCTTTTAACGATTACTCCAGAGTTTCAAGATACTCATGGCTACGATAAAGACGAACCAGGTCAAGCTAACTTAACAGTAGGTTCATCAGCGACCGCTGAAGAATTTAAAGCGCTTACTTACACAGTTGAAATGCCATTTAAAGATAATAATGACTTACCAGATCCAGATTACGGCTGGTCAGATCGCCGTTCATATCAATTTGGTCAAGACACCTTAGCAGCCATTGTTAATGTTGTAGACAACTTAAGATAAAACGCGTGTTTTAAAGGGTATCAATAATATTGATACCCTTTTTAATTTAAGCTAAACCGGCCGTCCCAGAAAATAAAACTCATTTACCCACCACAGCACCAAAACGTTCCAATACACCTTCTCGGCAGACTTAATACCGTATAGTCTATATCAACCTGCACTGCGTTAAACGTTATCGACAAGTCTATAGTGAGTTGTTTTGAAAATTAACTGTTAACAAGGTTGGGTACTTAAGTTAATATCGATTGAACAATAAGAAAGACGGAAAAGATTAACCCCTTATTTCGTAAAGCTTATGACAGGTATTCTGAATAGCAGAGTATGGTAATTAATAATAATAAATATAACTGTGAGGATGTTCATGGAAGCTTTTGTAAGCGCCGTTAATGATGTTGTTTGGAGTAATGCACTCATCTATTTATGCCTAGGCGCAGGCTTATTTTACTCAGTGCTAACTCGATTTGCTCAAGTTAGACATTTTAAAGAAATGTGTAAGCTATTATTTAGCCCTAACACTTCAGAGAAAGGGATCTCGTCTTTTCAAGCCCTTGCTGTCTCGTTATCTGGCCGAGTAGGGGTTGGAAATATTGCCGGTGTTGCAGCCGCAATTGGTTTTGGTGGTCCCGGTGCTATTTTTTGGATGTGGGTTGTTGCTTTTTTAGGTGCAAGTACTGCATACGCGGAGTCAACATTAGGTCAAATTTATAAATTAGAAGAAGACGGCCAATACCGCGGTGGTCCAGCGTATTATTTTGACCGTTGTTTAGGGCAAAAGTGGCTGGCTGTATTATTTGCTGTATCGGCAATTATAGCCTGTGGGGTTTTCTTACCAGGGGTGCAAGCAAACGCTGTAGGTAATGCATTCACTCAAGTATTTGGTGATGGCACTATGGTCTCTACAAGTTTTGGTGACGTAGGCAGCTTTAAACTCGTTGCGTTGGCTATTATTCTTATTGTTTTAGCGTTTATTATTTTTGGTGGTATAAAACGCATCGCTAATTTTACGCAAATTGTTGTGCCATTTATGGCGCTTGGTTACATCGTTCTCGCCTTAATTGTGGTATTTATAAACTTAGACAAAATACCGGGTATTTTCTCGCTCATCATTGGTGATGCATTTACAGCTCAAGCAGGCTTTGGTGCCGCAATTGGCTGGGGTGTTAAGCGTGGAATATACTCAAATGAGGCGGGCCAAGGTACAGGCCCTCATGCAGCGGCTGCAGCAGAGGTTGATCACCCTGCACAGCAAGGTTTAGTTCAAGCTTTTTCTGTTTATGTTGATACACTCTTTGTATGTACAGCAACGGCATTAATGATTTTAATAACGCAGCAATACAACATTGTTGGTGAATTACCTGCGGGTCAATTCATTGTACAAAACGTTGATGCAGCAACTGAAGTGGGTTCAGCAGCGTTCACCCAAATGGCGTTGTTTAGTGTATTTGGTGGCTTTGGAGAAGCGTTTGTAGGCATCGCCTTATTTTTCTTTGCTTTTACCACCATACTGGCTTACTACTTCATTGCAGAGACGAATATCGCGTACTTAAACCGCTACTTTAAAGGAAGTATTCCGCTTGTAGCCGTAAAACTTGTCATTATGTTTATGGTAGCCTACGGCATGGTTAATAGCTCAGGTTATATTTGGACTATTGGCGACATAGGCGTTGGCTTAATGGCGTGGATCAACATATTGGGTATATTAGCTATTTTCTTTGTCGCTAAACCGGCCTTAACATGTTTGAGTGATTATGAAGACCAGAAGAAGAAAGGTGGAGAAATCACGTTTGATCCCGTTAAATTAGGGATTAAAAACGCCACTTTCTGGGAAAAACGTCTTGAAAAGCAATCTAAAGACGCTGAATAAACAGACCCTAGTAACCTAATATGAACTATTGGGTTAAATTCAAAAAAGACAAAGAGCAATAAAACAAGTACAATGAAAAGCGCCGAAAGGCGCTTTTTTTATGCGTAGTATGGAGAGAGATGTATGGCGATTATTCGTTGCCCCAAATGTGCAAAATCAATTTCAGATAAACATCCGCAGTGTCCACATTGCCAAAGTAACGTTGCTGAATTAAATGCCGAGCAAGTTCAACAACTTCAACGTGAGCAGCGAATTAAAAAGCAGCAAATGTTTATGAACCACTCCTTTTTAGCGCTGATCTTATTTTTAGGTGGCTTCTTTTGTTTGTACTTCCTACAACCTCAAGAAAAAACACTTCAGTGGTATGCGTATACCTCAGCCATAGGCATTGGCTGTATTTGGTACCTTATTAACCGTATTATTTTAGTGACTCTGAAAAAGAAAAAATGACATGAATATTGACAACTTAGTACAGAATATTACTCCAGAATTATTTGAGCGCCTACAATATGGTGCATCAACAGGGAAGTGGCCAGATGGCACACCTTTATCAGATGAACAAAAACAACAGACAGTGCAACTTGTGATGTTGTATCAAGCAAAAGTAGCACAATCAAACGAGCAGTTTACCATTGGTGCAGATGGAGAAATGATCCAAAAAACCAAAGCGCAACTACAAAAAGAATTTAAATCAGATAACGAAATAGCTAGGTTCAGTGAAAATGATCTTTAAACACCTTTTTACACCAAAATGGAAACACCCGAAGCAACAAGTTCGTTTAGATGCGATTGAAAAACTTGATGTAGCACGCGACGTAACAATTTTAAGTACCTTAGCGCTTGAAGACTCATCGGCTGAAATTCGCCGTAAAGCACTGCAAAAAGTAAACGATTTACCGCTTTGGTGGAAAGCTTACAAGCAAGATCAGGCATTAAAAGATGTGGCTGAGCAGCAAATATCGTCTGCTGTATTAAACAGTGAAAGTAGCTTATCGGCGCAGATTAAAAATGAGTACATTGAACGTTTTGCACCGGTTAAAACCCTTGAAAAACTGGCATTTGCAGAAAAAGAGTTACAAGTAAGAGTAAAGTTATTAAAACGCCTAGCAAACCCTAAACTGATTGAAAAAGCCTTTAAAGAAGCCAATGAAGAGCTGCAAAAGCAGTTAGTTGACTTAGTCATTACACAGCAGTTAACTAAAGCTTTGTTAAAGCATGCTCAAGGTGAAGCTAAAACGGCCCTTGAAAGCCATCTTGAAAACGAGCGTTTAGCGCTTGAAATGCCAGCGCGAGTTGAAAATGCTACCCGTGTTATTTTAGCCAAGCTTAATGCACTGCGTGATAAACACGACTACGCTATTGTTGACCCACAAGCCGCCGAACTTATGGCACAGTGGCAAGCACTAGAGTTAAAATGGCTAAACGAAGAACATGTAAAAACCCTTGATGCTAAATATATTTCAATTACCGATAAGCTTGATGTTCACATTGCCACATTGAAAGCGCAGCACGAAATAGAGCAGCAACGTTTAGCGCAACAACAGCGCCAAGTCTTAGCATTAGCCACGTTAGAAGCGTTGAGTGAAGAAATTGAAAATGCATTACAGTTAGGATTAGAAACGCCAGAGCAAATTCAGCAAGATTGGCTAAATGCCAAAGTAGCGCAAGCGAAAGATACGCTAGATAAAACGCAACTGGTGGCTGATCAGCAATCAAAACAAGTGATTAATAAGCTTGAGCAGCTATTCTCACAAGTTGCTAAGTTACCTGAGCTAACTACGGCGATTAAAGAATATAAAATTGCCTACAGTACGCTTAGTGAAATAAAACCTGCAGAGCAACTTAGCGATTACGATCAACAGTTAACAGCGTTCAATGACACATTTAAAACTGCACGTAGTCACCTAAATGTACTTAGCACTGATTTACAAGCGTCATTCAAAACTCAGCTTAACAGCCACAAGAAGCAGTTTTTAGCCGCAATGAGCGAACTGACAAAGCCGCTAGAAAAAACCCAAAGCCAAGCTAAGCGAAAAGCGCGCGATGTTAAACGTCTAATTGAAGAAGGTCGTTTTAATGTTGCATTTGGCGTATTTAAGGGCTTCGAAGAGCTATACAATGCCTTAACTGAAAAGTATCAACAGCCACTGGTTAACTTAAAAGCCGACCTAGAAGCGCAATTAGCCGATGCTAAAGACTGGCAAAAGTATGCAGCGGCTCCTAAGCGCGCTGCACTTTTAGAAGAAGTAACACTGTTAGTTGATGAGCCTTGTAACGATCCACAACAGCGTGCTGACCAAGTTAAAGTATTGCGAAAGCGTTGGAACGAGTTAGGACGCCTTGATACAGAGCAAGAAAAGCAGCAAGGTAATGAGTTTGATGAAAAAATTGAGCTATTGTTCGCACCTTGTCGCAGTTATTTTGCAGAACAAGAAAACCAGCGTGAAGCGTCTAAAGTAGAGCGTGAGCAACTAATAGCGCAAATGCATGCACTGCACTTACAAGCGACAGAGGATGCTGATTTAGATTGGAAACAATTTGAAAGTCACTATAACCGATTACAAAAAGCATGGCGTAGTGTAGGTAAAGTTGATCCTAAAACATACCGCGTATTAAACGAGCGTTACAAGGCAGAGCAACAGCTTGTTGTATCTTCACTTAATGCGTTTCACAAAGGCAATGCTGCACTTAAAAATGAGCTTGTGGAGCAGGCGCAACAGCTATCTCAAAGTGAAAACCTAGCAGAGGCTTGTCAGCAGTTAAAGCAGTTACAGCAACAATGGCAGAGTATAGGTTTTGCAGGCTTAAAAGCTGAGAATGCACTGTGGCAAAAATTCCGTGAGTTTAATGATGCAACATTCACTAAACGCAGCGAAGAGTTTGAGCAGCAAAAACGCGAGCAAGGTGAGTCAGATAAGCAGGCTACAGCTGAACTTAATGAGCTAGAGGCGGTTTTAAATAGTGTTGAAGGTAAAGCCCAGTTACTTGATCTGCAAACCAAAGTTAAAGGGTATATGCCATTTAAATCGTTAACGCCTAAAGTATCCGCTTTGTTGTCAGCCATAGATGAAAAGCTAACAGGGTTAGTTGCTAAAAATGAGCAGGCTAACTTAGACGCATTATTTGTTGCGCTTGAGAATAATGAGCCGGTGCCAAGCCAGTTTACTGGTGCGGTAAAAACGACATTAAGTACCGAGCAGTTGCTCATGCGTATGGAAATACTAGCCAACGTTAGTTCGCATGATTCAGCGCAGAGAATGGTTGAGCAAGTGGCAATGCTAGATGACAAACACCGTGGTGACCACGCTGATTTAAACTATTATTTAAAGCAATTAATAGCGCTCAGCGAAGGTTCAGTCAAAACTGACACACTAGCAAGGTTAAAAGTTATTTTTGCTGTAAACTAACTTTTATCAACTAAAATAAAAAAACCGCTATTAAAGCGGTTTTTTATTATGGCTACTTACTGCCAAGACGATTAATGAATAGGGTTTTGCATGAAATTTTTTGTTTTTATTTCACTATTATTTATAACTGCCTGTAACAGCACTCAAGGTATTTCGGTTTATTCATTTACAAATTCAGAGGTTGAGTCATTACTAAATAAAGAGTTACCTAAATTAAGTGAAAAAGTCAGCCTGATGGGCTTACCTGTACAGTTTGATGTAAATGATTTAAGCGTTAATATTGGCCCCGACAACAGTGATTATGTTTTATTAGGTGCTGATTCGAGCGCCGAAATCAATGCCTTTGCATTAAAGTACCCTGTGCGTTTAAAGTTACAAATCCAAGGCACGCCTTTTTATGATAGCGAGAAAAAAGCCGTATTTTTACGTAATGTTAAGTTACTCGATTCAAGTATTGATGCCGGTGGCTTTAAAGGTAATTTAGAAGTGCTGGATAATGAGGCGATGGATGTCATGAATGCCTTTTTGGCGGTTAACCCTGTTTATAAGTTAAATATGAACGACCCTAAAATGGCATTGTTAAGTAATCTACCCTTAGATTTAAAAGTAGTCGAAGGCGCTATTAAGCTAGTACCTCGGTTATAATTTAGATCCAATAAGCGCAATAAAACGTATTAGTTGACCTTATTATTAATAGATTAGGTTAATTATGGCTAATGAGCGATCCGTTCCCACCTCTCGACTTTCACGATTTGCAAAGTTAGGCTCATTAGCCACCGGTGTTGCCACAAATATGCTAGTAGGTGGTGCCAAAAGTGCGCTTAGTGGAAAAGGCTGGGATAATAAAAGCTTATTACTCCAGCCGAAAAATATTGAAAATTTAGCCACTCAGCTATCGCATCTTCGCGGTGCGGCAATGAAGCTTGGGCAACTGCTTTCAATGGATGCTGGCGACTTATTAACTCCCGAGCTCGCTCAGTTACTGTCTTTGTTGCGTGCCGATGCCAACCCAATGCCACATAAGCAATTAGTGAGCGTGCTAAAAGAGCAATGGGGGGATGACTGGTTATCGCGTTTTTCTCATATTGAGCTGAGGCCTTTTGCAGCAGCATCAATTGGGCAGGTCCATTTGGCTTATAAAGAAAATGGTGCTCAATTAGCGGTTAAAATTCAATACCCAGGTATTGCAAAAAGTGTAGTAAGCGACGTAGATAACGTGATCACTTTACTTACTTTATCGCGATTATTGCCCAAAGAATTGGATATAAAACCCTTAGTTGAAGAAGCGAAAGGGCAGTTATTAGCTGAGGCTGATTACACCCTAGAAGCAGAGTATTTAGCACGCTATAGAAACTTATTATCGACTCACCCCCACTTTAAAGTGCCTAGTGTGTATGTAGAGCACAGCACTGCGCAGGTGCTTACAATGGAGTATGTTGATGCCAAACCCATAGAAGGCATTTGTGATTTACCCGCTGCTGAGCGAAGCTATGTTGCAGAGCAACTAATTGATCTGTTTTTTAAAGAAATGTTTGAGTTTAAGTTAATTCAAACCGACCCCAACTTTGCTAATTTTCATTATCAACCAGAGTCACAAAAAATTGTGTTATTTGATTTTGGTGCCACCCGAGAAATTACCTCTACCCTTAGTGATGCTTATTTTGCCTTGTTTAAAGCCGGCAGTAATAATGATCGTGAAGGCGTGCTCAATGCCGCCACAGCTATTGGCTATTTTAAAGACGCTTTAAAAGATGACTATAAAGAAAGAGTGATTGATTTATTTTTAATGGCTTGCGAGCCACTTCGCTATAATGGCGAGTTTGATTTTAAAAACAGTGAACTTGCTGGCAACATCAAAGATGCCGGATTACAGTTAAGTGCCCAGTCGCAGCAGTGGCATACTCCCCCTGTGGATGCATTGTTTATTCATCGCAAATTAGCTGGCTTATATTTAATTGCAGCGCGTTTAGAAGCCAAAATAAATATTAAGGCGTTATTTAGCCATTATTAAGTGCTAAAGCAGGATAAAATTGGCATAATACTCGCGATATTTCGCGAGGTCGTATTATGATAAAAAACTTTTTAAACGATCCTACCTTATTGCTCAATGCGGTAGGTGAGGGTATATACGGATTTGATTTGTCCGGTAATGCGGTATTTGTAAACCCAGCTGCAGAGCGAATGACTGGGTGGACAGCCGATGAATTATTAGGCAAAAAAATACATCAATATCATCACCATAGCCATGCCGATGGCACCCCTTATCCTGCCGATGAATGCCAAATTTATTGCACTATGTTTGATGGCAAACGCCGCGAAGTAAAAAACGAAGTATTTTGGCGCAAAGATGGCAGTGCCTTTGCCGTTGAGTACACCTCTACCC
Organism: Pseudoalteromonas sp. KJ63-1; assembly: GCF_055808145.1. The sequence goes on from NZ_CM147855.1 coordinate 1,127,691, forward strand.
CCGTTTATAAAAATAACCAGCTTATTGGTGCTGTGGCAGTATTTCGCGATATATCAGCACAACAGCAAACCCAAACCCAGTTGCACGAAGCGTTAGCTCAAGTAAAGCATCTAAGCGAGCAGCTAAAAGATGAGAACGATTACCTTATTGCCGAGCTTAACGAGGATTGGCAAGATTCGGGTCTGGTTGGTCGCAGTGATGTATTTCAACGCATGTTAGATCAAATACAGTTAGTGAGTGAAACCGATAGCACCGTACTTATTCTTGGCGAAAATGGTACTGGCAAAGAGCTGGTGGCACGTAACTTACATAGATTAAGCAAACGCAACGAGCAGGCGTTTATAAAAGTTAATTGTGCGGCATTTACTCCAAGTTTATTAGAGTCTGAGCTGTTTGGACACGAACGAGGCTCTTTTACTGGGGCTAATGAGCGTCGTAAAGGGCGTTTTGAACTTGCCGATCATGGCACTTTATTTTTAGATGAAATTGCAGAGCTACCATTAGAGTCCCAAAGTAAGTTATTACGGGTATTACAAGAGCGTGAATTTGAACGTGTTGGCGGTAGTCAAACCCTTAAAGTTGATATTCGCATCATTGCTGCAACCAACCGTAACTTGTGGGAAATGGTACAAGCAGGGCAGTTTAGAATGGACTTATATTACCGTCTAAATGTGTTTCCCATTCATGTGCCAGCACTTAAAGAGCGAAAAGAAGACATTCCTTACTTGTGTCAAAACTTAATTGCGCAAATAAATAAGCGCTTAGGTAAACAATTACAGGGGTTAAGTAAAAAAGCGATCAGGCAATTACAAGCCTATGACTGGCCAGGTAACATTAGAGAGCTGCAAAATGTACTCGAACGAGAAGCTATTTTATCTAAACACTCTACATTACAGTTAAGTCAGTCGCTTAAAGCGGGCGATGATAACGCCATAAACCCAACGCTTACACTTGATGAAGCACAAAAACAGCATATAAGCAGCGTATTAGCACTGTGTAATTGGAAAATTGCAGGTGAACAAGGCGCGGCAAATAAGTTAGGCTTACCAGAGAGTACCTTACGCTCAAAAATGCAAAAGTTAGGACTGCGTCGTCAGAGCTAGCTCGTGATATATCGCGATAGTCGCTAAATGTCGCGATATTATAGTTCGGTTTTATTTTTAAAATCATTTAATATCAATACTTTAGTTTAGCTTTTAGTGTGGTCTGAAAGTTGCAAATACTTGTTTAATACCCGTCACTATGAAGTAAGTAGCATGAAGTTTGATATTAAAGAAGAAGACATGATCATTAAGCCCTATAAAGAAGAGGGGCCAATTTATATACGCGAGCAAAAAGGTTTTTTTCAACGTATACGCCGTAATTTAGGCTGGCTGTTAATGCTGAGTTTTATTGCCATTCCGTGGGTTCAATATAACGGTCAGCAAGCGGTTTTATTGGATGTGGCCACCCAAAAGTTTACTATTTTTGGCCTTACCTTGCTCCCTCAAGACTTTATGATTTTAGCCATGCTGTTTATGGTGGGAGCGTTTGCCCTATTTTTTGTTACCAACTGGCTTGGCAGAGTATGGTGTGGTTATACCTGCCCACAAACCATTTGGATGTTAATGTTTTCTTGGGTTGAGCAACGTATAGAGGGTACACGTAACCAGCGTATTAAGCTTGATAAAAGCCCATGGGATATTACCAAATGGCGAAAAAAATCACTAAGCACAGTGCTTGGCTGGTTATTTCGGTGCTCACAGCCACCTCATTTTTAGCGTATTTTATTCCCGCTAAAACCTTGTACCTAGAAATGTTAAATTTAGAGTGGTCAGGGATCACCAGTTTTTGGGTATTTTTATTTGCGTTTTGTACTTATGGAAATGCGGGCTTTTTACGTGAAAAAATGTGTACTGTGGCGTGTCCGTATTCGCGCTTTCAATCGGTGATGTTTGATAAAGATACGCTGGTGGTTACTTACGATAGCGAACGGGGTGAAAATCGCGGCCCACGTAAACGCAAAGCTGATCCGAAAGCACTTAATTTAGGTGATTGCGTAGACTGTAACTTATGTGTGGAAGTATGCCCTGCAGGGATTGATATTCGTAATGGCTTGCAATATGAATGTATTAACTGTGGTTTATGTATTGACGCTTGTGACGACACTATGGATAAGTTTGGCTACGAAAAAGGGTTAATTAAATACGCCAGTGAAAAGCAAATGGCAGGGCAAAAAACCAATCCATTTAGGCTTAAACTTGTAGGCTATGGGGCGTTAACTGCGCTATTAATTATATCTATGTTTGCTTGGATGTTACAACGCACCCCTATAGAAGCTTCTGTGCTTAGAGATAGAAACGCATTGTATCGAGTAAATTACGAAGGCTTAGTTGAAAATCCTTACACACTTACTATTATCAATAAAACTCAGCAACCGCTGCATTATTCAATTTCAATTAGCGGTTTAGAGGGAGCTACATTGCAAAGCCCAAATGCTATATTAGTAGAGCCTGGGCTGATGAAAAGTGTGCCGGTAACGGTGACTGCAGACGGCTACGATTTAGCACGCAAAGTGAGCAAGCTGAGTTTTGTGATTACTTCGCAAGAGGATCCTGCAATTACTATTACCAAAGACAGCCAGTTTTATAAAAATTAATAAAGTATGAGTCCTAGCCAGTTAACAACCTGACTCGGCTAGGGCTAGCTGCTTAATTACAAATTTTTTGGCGCTTTGACAATCATCAAACAAGCACTCTTGTAGAGAGCATCACGGCCAGAGCTGTGCATAATCCGCTGCAATTGCCTTATAGCAATAGGCGAGGTGAGGACAAACGCACTGATCAAACAGTTATTAATCCCCATTGTTTGGCTTACATCTATCATGTTTTTTTCAGCATCGGGGGTAGCAGCAATCACTTCTGGAGAGTGGCTAATATAACCCCAAGGCAAATGCTTAAACGGTTCAATGGTATTTAATAAAGCGGCTTTAAAATGATTTAATAACTGAGGGTTTAAGCTACCTTTAAACTGCCCAATAACTATATTTCTTTCAACGCGCAAGCTATAACTGCCGTAGTTATTTTCAAATTTCAATAGCCGCCCCTTTTATTGATTATTTACTGCATTGGTCACTTATTAATAATGTAGTCTAAGGCACCTGAAATTGCAGCAACTTGCGCTAATATACACTCTTCAGGGTTAGCCGTTGCACTGTCTGGATATACTTCAGTGGTGGTGACATATGCAGCTTCAGAAAATCCCATGCATAGGCCTAAATCACGGGCCGCGTAATTAATTACCCCAAATTGCGATTGTGGTACACCAATTAATTGCTGATTTTCATCGCTAGGTGCAATATGCGTTACTTTTTCAACATGTTCAATAATTGCTTTTTGAAAAGCAGGCTCTGGTTTGTTGCTATCAGCCACTAAATAAAAGCCATCAGGAATGTTCCAGTTGGTGTTTACTTTGCCTTCACGAGCCGCAAGTGCGGGTCTAAATTCACTGTTATCAGAATCAGTTGTTTCATGTAAATCGATATGCGCGATTAAATCAGTATTTAAAGATTGCACATAGTTCATCACTGCCGCTGATTCTTGCGCTGGGCTGCCCTGATAAAAAGAGCGATTAGGGTCGTTCGCATCTGGGTTCCAACGATTAATTGTTTCATAACCCCATGGGCTAATACAGGGGTAATTACAATATTAAAGTGCTCAGCATACTGATTTGCCAGTGTTTTAGCGAATCTTAAAGCGCCATGAACACCACTGGTCTCGTAGCCATGTACGCCGCCAGTAATTAAAACAGTGGCTTTGTTTGTATCAAAATTAGTGGTTTTTAACGCGTACAAAGGGTAGCTACCTGCGGCATAATTAAGCTCACCGTATTGCTCCACTTCTAGAGTGCTTTTAAGTTCATCAATTAATGTTACGACTTCTTGTTGATAGCTTCGCTTAATTTTTTGTGCCTCAAGCCATTGGATTTTATTATTGTTGTTCCACTTCTCACCTGGCGTACCAATTGGGTAACTACTGTTATTCATATTAAACCTTCAAGTTGAATTATCTCTGCGGGCTATAGAGCACATAGACCATAATGACGAAAATAAAGCGTTAGCTTAACGCTGACTAAAATAGCGCGCAAGTATATGCGATAGTCACTGCATTAGTTAATGGCTGAGCTTGAATGCGGATAGTGCCTTTGTTGCATAAAGTCTTTTAAAAACCATGCGGCAAACTCATGTCTGCCCTCTACATCGGCTTTGCTGTAAATGTAACACAGTGCATTTTAGATGGTGCAAGTAGGCGGCTACGCCCTGTATTAATGATCGCTACAACTGCTATGTTTGGTTCATTGCCGCTGGTGTTTGCAACAGGGCCAGGAGCTGAAATTCAAAAACCATTAGCTATCGTAGTTATTGGCGGGTTAATTACCTCAACTATTACAACACTTTATTTATTACCTATCTTTTATGGTTGGTTAGAGAAAAAACATGGCTGAGCAGTTACTTTTTACCCTAAATGCACCTACAAACATAAAAGATGACGTGGTTGATATATTAATAGGCATAGACTGCATTACCGGCTTTAACTTAAAAAAATTCAAGGCTATAGTAAAGAGCACAGCGAGTTTGATATTGCCGAGCAAGTAGAAGGACATCGAGATTTTTATCAATTTGAGGTGCATATTTTATTATCTGAACTTGCCATACTAAAAACGGCGCTAAGCCCTGTTTGTAAGTACACACCGTTAAAATATTGGGTAACCCCGATTTATGAAAGTGGGCATATTGGATAGTTACCATATTAGACTAACTTTGAGAGTCACTTCAATTGGATTAATTATTAAACTTATTTAATTGATTTTGACCACTTATCAATGTTTAATTGAATGACATGTATTAATTGTTGTTTATTATGCACTTTCTCCATAAGTACTTCTTACTTAACGATCATCATACTGCCCATGATGAAGTCGCACACTGGCGGGTGAGTGCACTGCGGATAATTTTAACTCTCGTTACTTTGCTCTGTTTTTTGGTAGTTTGTTATACATACACCCGCGCAATTGAATTTGACCTAATTTACATTGCAGTTATTACTATTAGTTTTTTCACTATTGCTTTTAGTCTTTTATTAGCAAGTAAGCGATTTTACACATTTAGTGCAAATGCACTTCTATTAACTATCGTTGCCGGTAGTTTATCAATGAATTTATTTTTAACTGATTTAGAGCTTGCAAAGGTGGGTTCTATGTTTATGTATTCATGTCCCATCATTGCTCTTATGCTACTCGGTTACAGAACGGCTTTGGCCTACGGTATTTTAAACATCATACCTTTTTACATGATCATTAATAATGTTGATTTATCTGGCTATTCAGGAATAGCAAGCCAATTACCAGAAGCTGGCTTATATATTACAGGCCTGATATTTTTATTTTTTAATATTTGTATTCCACTGGCCACTGCGCGAACAATTGTTGCTGCCAAACGTTTAAACAAAACCATGTTAAATGCTAATAGCTTCCTTAAAGATAAAAACGAGCTTTATCGCACCTTATTTACTGAATCTAATAAAGCTAAAATTATTGTCGACGAAAATTTAGTAATTACAGATTTAAATCAACATGCTATTGAAATGTTCGGATTAAAAAACAGCTTGAATGAAAAGGCTGTAAGAATTAATGGATTATTCCCTGCACTTAATAGCAAAGAGTTAAATATAAAAAATCAAATCATAGAATATAAGAGTCGCTACTATAAGAGTAATTATCAGCAAATAGCAATGAATACAAATTACCGAGTGTATGACTTTTATGATTGCACGCAAGAGCAGTTAATTAAACAAAACTTGTCTATGATGGAGCAAGAAAACAAACGTCTAAGGTTTAGAGACTCGCAGACTAAACTGCCTAATCGAGAGTGGTTTGAGATGCAATGCGATAGGTTAACGTCTAAATACCAAAAAGGGTTTTATATTGTCGTTACACAAAGCGCAAATAGTGAATATTTAAATTTAAAACTTAACAAAGCTGACTCGCAATCATTGCTAATTACTGCTTATAAGCGCTTAAAAGCAATGTCAGAAGGGCCTTTGCTTTGTGCGTATATAGAAGGTGGCAAACTTGGCTTTATTATTGGTTCAAACTCAAGCGAACAGCAAAACAAGTTATTAATACAAATTAAAAGCACTTTAGATCAAACTTATGATGTATTTGGTACTAATTACCAACAATCATTTTTATTTGGTTTTGCTAAGTGTCCTGAGCACGGTGAGGATAGTGCTATTGTTCTTAGTAATGCGTGTGAGGCGCTCAAGCTCGCAGACTATAACTTGCCTTTTAGTGGTTACAACCAAAAACAATCACAGGCTTTTATGGAAAAGTATGAAATTTCCATGTTACTTGATGAAGCTTTGCAACAAAATGATCTGTCAGTACATTATCAACCTAAAGTGAATGCAAAAGGTGAATGTATTGGGCTTGAAGCATTAGCTCGTTGGCATAGCTCTGTGCTTGGTAATATATCGCCAACTGTCTTTATTCCTATTGCAGAAGAGTACAGAATGATTAGTAGATTAACGGATTTAATTATTCAAAAAGTCTGCGCTCAAATTGCCCAATGGAATAAAGTTGGTTTGCCACTTTTACCCATAGCAATAAACATATCTTTGCTCGATTTTAGCCAAGCTGACTTTATGTCTAAATTGGTAAAATATTTGGCGGATTTCAATGTAAAACCGAATCAAATAGAATTAGAGCTTACCGAAACCTCACTTGAGGCTAACCAAGCTCACTCTCTAAAACTTATGCAAACTTTGCAAGATTGGGGGTTCACGATTACTGTGGATGACTTTGGTGTTGGCTACTCAAATATTGCACGCCTTGCTGATTACCCTATTGATAAACTTAAATTGGATCGCTCTTTAATAAGTCAGGTTACAAGCTCTACACGCCAAAAAAGCTTAGTTAAAGCTATGCATGTGATGTGTGATGAACTCAATATCAAGTGTGTAGCCGAGGGAGTAGAAACCGAAGAACAGGTTTTAATAATGTCCGAAATGGGATGTAAAGAGTTTCAAGGCTATTACTTTTCTAAACCCATGAGTGCTCAGGTGTATGCTGAATGTATAAATGAAAATGGTCTTGTTTTTATGACAAAAAACTCAGCTACAATGAAAGGTAGTTGAATTTAATAACTAGGTTCTAGCGACCTTTTTGGATTAAAATTTCAAACAAGGGTAACGAATTTTTTGGCGTTAAATGCTGCTGAAATATTTCAGCAGCATTTGAGCTGTTCTAGTTTATTCAAACAATCCTTTTATAACCGCGTGGCGGTTCTGCACCATTAATGTACCGTTAGCCCATACATACTCAGGGGTTAGGGTCTTTTTATCGAGAAGGACAACATCAGCGTCGCTCGCTGTTTTAAGGCGGCCTTTATCAACTCCTAAAATATTGGCAGGGTTACTGGTTATGCTCATTAAAGCGTGCTCAATAGGGACGTTATATTGCTTAACCGCTTGCTGAAACGAGGTTAATAAAGAGGACTCTTTACCTATCTCAAGCCCCAATAAATTAAAGTCTTTATCAAAAATAGGTAAGCTGGCATGGCCATCTGAGCTCATAGTGAGTTGATTTACTGCTACACCTCGGTCTAAGCAATAAGCAAGGGCATGGGCTGCTGCGAATTCGCCGTGAGCTAAATCGTAATCGGTAGTGCTGGTGGTAAAGTCGATAGTACCTCCTTGATCACAAAAGTGAATACCGGCATCAAGAAGTGCTTTGTTGCGGTTCATATGAGTAGGATAAAATTGTTTAAGCTTAATATCACTTTGCTGAGCCACCTGATGCAAAATAGTTAAATGGCTATCAACAGGGCCGACATGAATACTCACCGTGCCTTTTTTACCACTGAGCATACCGGCTACTTTAGCCTCGGCTGCCAATTCTGCTAATTGCTGTACAGTAGGTTGGCTACTGCGATGATCAGAAATAGCCACTTCACCAACACCTATAAACTCTTCTATATACATGATGTCGTCAGTAATTGAGTGAGTAAGAGTTTTAGCGGGTAAATGATACGAACCTGTATGGCAAAATACATTCAGCCCTTGTTCTTTTAGGCCTTTTGCTTTGGCAACCAAGTTGGTCAGTGTACGTGAGCTTGAATCGGTACCCAGTGCGGCCACCACCGTGGTGGTGCCCGACAAGGTTGCATCGGTTAGGTTCATTTCAGGGGTGCGGCTGGCAAATCCAGCCTCGCCACCGCCACCGGTAATATGCACTAACGAGTCAACAAACCCCGGCGTAACCAGCTTATTTTTACCGTCAATTCGTTTGACGAGTACACTGCTGTCGAGAGTTATATTTTCGTCAATAGCAATGATTTTACCGCCGCCAATTAAAACATCTTGTGTGCCTAGGTAATTAGGTGCATAAACGGTTGCACCTTGTATTAAAGTTAACATAACAAATTCTTTTTATTGATAATTAATAAAGTAAGCAAGAAATATAAAGCCGCTTGCTAATACAAAAAGTGCTAGGGCAAAACGCCAGATAAACGTAGCCCACTCTCCCCAGTCTAATTTCACCACACCTAAGCAACCAATTAAACTAGCTGAAGTGGGAATTAAAATGTTGGTTAATCCATCCCCCAATTGAAAGGCCAATACTACAATTTGCCTTGATACATTGAGCAAATCGCCAAGTGGAGACATTAACGGCATAGTGATGGCAGCTTGCCCTGAACCCGATGAAACAAAAAAGTTAAATACACTTTGAAACACCAGCATTCCCCAAGCCGCAATGTAATCTGGCACACTGGCTATGCTGCTTGCACAGTAATAAAGCAGGGTGTTGAGAGTTGAGGGAGTGGTTAAATCACTACCGCCTAATAGTAATACAATGCCTTTAGCCAGTGCGACCAATAACGCCGCTGGTAATAACTCTTGCGCACCTTGTTTAAAGGCATCAGCGCACTCATTCGCGGTTAGCTTTTTAAACACGATGGCAATTAATGCACTGATAAGGCCTATACAAAAAAACTGTGCCGCAAGCTCAGGAATATAATATTGGCGAGCCATCACGCCCCAAATAACCCAGGCTATGCCCAATACAAATACTAATAATGTGAGTGCATCGGCTGGGCTAAGCTTAATCGCTGGCTGATCACCCATTTTTTTGGCTTGTGTTTTTATCCGTTTTGCATAGCGCATGGTAAACACAAGGCCTACAAGAGTAAAACAGGCCCACGCTAGCATACGAAAGCCCGCACCAGAAAACACCGGGATTTCAGCTATCGATTGCGCTATAGCAATACTAAAAGGGTTCATCCATGAGGTGGCAAAGCCTATTTGCGTGGCCACATAAGTTGTAAGTACAGTGACTTTAGCGTCGTAGCCAAGTTGTTGCATAATAGGGAGCAGCACAATACAAAAGGCAATAGCCTCTTCGCCCATACCAAATACCGCGCCGCCTAACGAAAAGAGTAAAAACAGTAAGGGAATAAACAGCCATTCAACCCGTTGAGTTTTATTAATAAGTGCCATAATGCCGTTATTAATCGCACCGGTTTTCATAATAATGCCAAAGGCACCGCCAGTGATTAAAATAAACGCCATTACGCCAATCGCTGCACCATATTTATCACCCGACACTAAGCCTTCAAACAACACATTAGCTAAACCAATCTCGCCACCTTGAGCAAAAATAGGCGGTGATTGTTGGTCGTTAACGGCTTGATATTGTGAAAGCTGCACAATATGGCTACCAGATTCTGCATTAAATACCCCAGGGGTAATAAAAACTGTGGCCATATAGGCAATCACTGCCACACACAGCAAAATAATGCTGGCATCGGGCATAGAAAATTGTTTTTGTTTCATAATTTCACTTTAATAAAAGGTCATTGTGTTGATGCGTAAATAAACGCTTAACCGTACTTTAGCACTTAATAGGCAGTGTCACTGTAGCCATGACCTGTAATAAAAGGAAGACCGCAAAGCGTTTGCTTTGCGGCTAAGTGGTTAAAAGCGGTAGCTAATACTTAATTTATAATTAGCACCTAGGGCATTATGATTAATTGAATCAAAGCCACGGCTTGAACCATAAAGTGTGGGTGGCTGTTTATCAAAAATATTATTTATACGCGCGCGTAAGGTCAGTGATTTATTAACATAGTAACCTGCTGATAAATCCCAAACGAGCCAATCGTCAACCTGATGCTCACCTTTTGAGTCTAATACGCCAAGCGAATCTAGTTCATCAATTTCACGCCCACGCAGGCCTTCTATATCATCTTCGTAGCTGCTGGTGTAGTTTGCACCTAAGTTAAGGTAGTAACTTTGCGCTTCCCAATCGATTGACATACGCGCAATATTTTCAGGGTAACGATACGTCCCCATCAACTTCTCTAACGAGTCAGACCCCGGTTTATTACGTTCAAACTCAAGGTAATGTGTGCCGTCAAAGGCAAAGGTTAAATCGCCGCTTGGTAATTCAAAACGATGGTCAAACTTAAAGTCTATGCCAGCTAAAGTTTGTGTACCGGTGTTTTCAAGTGGGATTGCATGATCGCGAAACAGCGGTAAAAATAGCTCGTCATCACGCGGGTTAAATTCATCTATATAACTGGCTAAAATCTCAGTTAAATTGGCACCGTCTTGCTCTATGTTTAAACCACTGGTGTCGGTGACATCGCATAATGCTTCATCGTACGATATGCCTTGTTCGCCCGGTGGTACAATGCCACAGTGACGAAGTGATGCATCGGTAATAGCGCGGTCGAGCACAGCGGTCATGTTGGTATCGATTACTTCTTCATGATCAAACTGCCAGTAATCAAGGGTTAAATTAGTATTAGCCGATGGGCTCCATGCAAAACCAACACTAATAGCCTCAGACTCTTCTGCATTTAAATTAGGGTTACCTAATTCTAACGAATTAACACTCACTTGTGTGCCATCACCCATACAGTATAAATCGGCTACAGCTTGGTTGGCACCGCAGTCAAAAGTAGATTGCGTGGTTCTTAATTTAACACCAGCCTGCGTAAGTGAAGGAGCTCTAAACGAGGTTGACCATGAACCACGAACAACTAACGAATCAGTCGGGCGATAGCTCAAACCAATTTTAGGATTAAAAGTGCCGCCAAAGTCATCGTAATGATCGTATCGACCCGCTGCTTGTAGCTCTATTTGCTCACTCAGTGAAATACTTAATTCAGCAAACGCGGCATATTGAGTGCGATTGGCCTCTGACAAACTAGAGCCAAAACCAAATACATCAACAAGGTAGTCTTTATCTGCTTGGGCTTGGGAATTAAGTGAAGGGATGTCACTTAGTTCTTCACGGCGTGCTTCTACCCCAAATGAGGCATAGGCTGGTAGGTCGTTAAAGGTAAATAGTTCACCATTAAAATTAGCATCCCAGCCGTAAACAGTACTTTCTCCACTGCGTGTTGGGCGAGCTTGCGCTGTTGCCAAAACGGCATCGTTAGCGGCGTCGCCTTGAAGGAAAGGGTTGTAAAAAGGCAGTAACTCTCCCGATACACAATTCAAGTCAGTACCGTCATAGTTTGCCAACGTACCGTCTGAACATAGCTCGCCTGTTATTGCGCCGTGAAACTGATAGCGATTATATACCCCTGCAATCGCTTCTTGCTCTGAACGTGAGCGAGAGAGAGTAACACCAGACTCCCAGCCCCAATCACCAATTTCACCACTTAGACTACTTACTAAGCGAAAGTTTTTCGTTTCTACTTCCACTGTTCTTGGAGCATTAAAGCGCGCATCAAAGCCAAAACCATACACTTCTCGGCCACTTTGAGTATCGAATGGGTCAATGTAGAGTTGATCCATCAAATCATTACTACCATCGGCATTATCGTAAATAAATAAGGCGTCTTCTAAAATATAAGGGCCGTCGTCGTCATTAATTTGGTTAATAGGTGAGGGCGATGAATACGCTTTTGCCTTGGTTTGGCTGTAAAAAAGTCAGTGTGCCATTGTAGACCACCGAGCTCACTATTAAACATAAAGCCGGTTGAAAGGCTCTCAAATGGGGTATCTAGGTAGTCATCTTGATTAGAGTAGTAAGCACAAATTTGTTCACCAAATTCAGTAGTCACTAATTCGGTTTTACAGTTTGGTGATGGAAGTTCATTACCGTCTCGGCTGCTGAAATAATAAATATTCGGTGAGTTCTCCAGCTTAGGTAAATATGAGTAACCATTAACGAATGAAGGTGAGGCGGTATAATCGCGATCGGTCGCTTTAAAAGCGTTACGGTCGTATATATCTGCAAATACCGTTAAGTTACTCTCGCCTATTTTTGTACCATACACTAAGTTTAGCTGCTTTTTACTTTCGTCATGCTGATCAAAGCTATCGGCAAACGAAGTATTGATTTCAGCGCCTTCAAAATCATCTTTTAAAATGTAGTTAATAACACCCGCTACAGCATCGGCACCATAAACGGCTGATGCACCGGTGGCTAAAATATCAATACGTTCAATGGCCGCTAGCGGAATAGAATTCACATCTACAAAGTTTTCAGTACCTGCAGCAAATGAACTAGGCGCAACTCTTCGCCCATTTATTAATGTCAGCGTTGCCGAAGGTCCCATGCCTCGTAAGCTCGCTGCTGATTGACCCGCTGGTGTAGAGGTAGACGTACCACCACTTTCTGAGGTTGAGAACGTACCGCTTCCGCCTTTAAATACAGATAAATCTTTGAGTAATTCATGAATGGTATTAGCACCAGAGCGTTTGATTGCATCTTGGTCCAACACGGTTAGTGGAATAGTGCCTTCCAGATCAACGCCTTTTAAGCGAGATCCTGTTACTTCTACTCGTTCAATGTTGGTATCAGTTTGAGTTTCCTGTGCATACACACAAGTGACAGGGCTCAGTAAAGCGCTTACTGTGGCCGCAATAGTTAGTTGACGAAACATTGTAGTACCTTTTGTCTTTTTTAAGCGCGCAGAAATAGATTTAATATTTCTTAAGGCTTTAATTATTATGTTTTTTTAGACAGGGCAATGGTGAAATGACACGCTGAGCCCCTCACAGAAATTAGTGAGGTGGTGGGCTACTCGTCAAACCACTCCGAAAGGTAGTGTGGTGAGTAGAAATATGTTGTAAGCAATGTTGCTTTTTTAAACATAATTCTCGTTCCAAAAAGGTTTTTGACAAAGCTAGCAAATGGGTGCTAGCTTACTCGCGTTTTAAAGTTCCTTTTTTTATAGCAAGTGAGAGACGCTCTCGCAAGTTATTTCTTATAATTCTTTACATGAGTGTAACATAATGGAACGAATATATTTACCAAATAAGCGGTTAGTTAAATCGCGAATAATAACCGCTTTTTTATCAATTTTAATTGGTTTTTCGCTACAGTTAAGCGCAATAGAGTCTAATCAAACGCTTGTTTTAGTGGGTGGAGCTCTCACAACATGTGCCAGTTTAAGCCCTAAAAACTGTGAAAAAAATACTAAGATCTCGGGTAAAACGCATAATGTATTTACGCTCTCTCAGGCTAAAATTAGCCAAATAAAGCAACAATGGCCCAGTAAAAATAGCCAAGCTAAAAATAACACTATTAAAAATTTAGCAACAATGCAGGCTAAGTCATCGCCCACATTATCGAAAAAAGAGTTGTTATGGCTATGGCGTGACATTGATAGTAAACAGCTCAATAATTTATCGGATCAAGAATATAATTTTGTAATCGATATGCTTGAAGTAGCTCAAATAAAAAGCGACAACAAGCGACTAAAAGAGCAGATAAATACTGCGCTTAATAGCGAATCGGCAGCGACAGAGATTTTGCAGTTTATATCGGGTAGTTTAAAAGTTAATAACTCCAACCCGAGTATACTGGCCATTACCGCCTCAAGTAGAGACCCTTATGAATCTGCTGATTTTTACGAAGGATTACTAAGCTTCCCTAATGTAAATTCGCAATGGCTTGCATTAACCCCTGCGCTTGCTAAAGCAATAACCACCAATAAGTGTGATGATTTAACCACGTTTAGGCACTCAGAAATGGGGCTATATCAACGCGAGCATATTTACCCTGATCGTACCCAAGCAGAATATGAACTGTGTAAAAAAGGCACCGACGCTTTAGTCGAGCTAATCAAAAACAGTACCGGTGTAATGTTTAATGGTGGCGATCAAAGCCTAACGCGCAAAGTATTATTTAATGAAAATAATCAGCCTTACCCATGGACAAAAGCATTGCAGTCTCGACCAGTTGTTGTAGGCACAAGTGCAGGCACCGCGGTGCAAAGTGGCGGGCAAGGCAACGCTGGGGAAATGGTGATGATCACTAATGGCAACAGCTTGTCGGCATTAAAAGAAGGCGCACAAGCCATTGATGCCCCAAGTGAGCGTGCAAACAGCGATAGTTTAACTTACAACCGTTTTGGTGGTTTAGGCACGTTTAGTTACGGTGTATTGGATACACATTTTAGCGAGCGTAATCGCACATTAAGATTAGCTACTTTGCTAGACGACTTAAACGCAAGCCAAGCTCAGCCGGCATTCGGTTTTGGTATAGACGAAACCACCGCTCTAGTGGTGATTAAATCTGAAGCTGGAAATTTAATGACTGTAATTGGCAAAAATGGCGTGGTGATGGTTAAATCAACAGGGCAAGCTCAGGCTAAAACTAAAACCTATAGTTACTCGTATTGGCCTGTGGGCAGTGTGATTGATATTAAAAATAACGATTTTACCTTAAGTCAGCGCAGTATTAGCCAAGCATTGTCAGCAATTAAAATACCGCCTTTACCAGTTCAGCGTTTTGGCAGTATTTTAACGGATGCAAAATTACGCTCTTTAACGCAAGCCATGTGCCTTAGCCAAGAACAAACGGCGGTTGGTCAGCAAGGTGAGTTTATTATTAGCCTATCTACCACGCCGGAGTCGGCGTATCACCGTATTAGTAACACGCAATATGGCTGTGCGGTGAGTAATTTAGAAATTGCAGTGAGTACCTTTTAATTTAATGCCACGCAAGCTAATTTAATTAAACACGCTGCTTAGTTGATTTTAACTTTAGCGGCCATACTATATTTAGAGCGTGTATATTAAATCACAACAAAAGGAAGGTTCATGAGTAAAGTAGCGGTTATTTATTTTTCGGGATATGGCCATACCAAAAAAGTGGCTGAATTTGTAGCTGATGGAGCAAACGCTCAACTTATTGCTATTGATGAAAATGGCGATATACAAGACGCCGATTGGGATACGTTAAACGACGCAGATGCCATTATATTTGGTGCACCTACCTATATGGGCTCATATCCTTGGCAATTTAAAAAGTTTGTTGATGCTACCTCTAAAGTATGGTTTACCATGGGTTGGAAAGACAAAGTATTTGGCGGTTTTACTAATAGCGGCAGCCTAAATGGCGATAAACAAGTCACCCTAATCAGTATGCAGACATTGGCTTCGCAACATGGTGGAATTTGGGTAAGCCTTGGGTTACCACCCGCCAATAAATTGGAATAAAATCGTCAAGACATCAATAACTTAGGCGGATCTGTTGGTGTATTAGTGCAATCACCTACTGATGCAGGTGAATCTGCTATTCCATCAGGCGATTTAGAAACGGCTCGTTTATATGGCGAACGTGTAGCTGATGTAGCGAAACGTTTAAAGTAAAAATCACTTTAGTTAGCTAATTTTAAAAAGCCACCTTGTGTGGCTTTTTTAGTTTGATAATTCCAATTTTTGTTGTTTGTGCTCTAGCTGATATAAGCTTGAAAATTCACGTTTATGGACTTCAAATAAATACGCTCTTAGCTGCTCTTTACCATGGTGAATGTGTTTTATTTTAGCAGCTATACCACACTTGCTCTGCCTAACCGGTTCTAGGTCTAATGATATCGCCGCTTCGTTAGGTAAAATAAATTGCATATTTTGCAAATCATCAAGCTCACTATGTATTGATGTGGGTTTTAAAAATATCCCTGTGCTGGATATAGATTCAATGCAAAAACCTTGGCTTTGAATATTTAATTCACTTAGCCGCCAGCTACGTTGAACCCCTTTTGTATCAATCACTTCTGGAGCTTCTAACACAGTGCTGAAATGGCCTAATTCATCGGTTTTAAATTGAAGTGGAAACCATAGTTGGTAGTGAGCTACTTCAGCCAATAAGGTTAATTTAGCTTGTCCAAGTAAATGCGCAATACCGTCTGGAATCGATGTTTGTACTGTAAGCTTTGTTTCAGTGGATAATGCGGTACTTTGACTGGGTTCAAATAAGCCAGATAAAAAGTTAATTTCTTCGTCAGATAAATCCATGTATTTTCCTTAATACTTAAATTGTAGATTTTATTCCTTACAAGGTTACTGCCCAATGAATGAGCAGTTTATTATTTTGTAAGCTTCGCACTGTATGGCTTTGTTTTTATACACTTTGTAATTTCAGCTTCCCTAGTGAAAATAATAAGTGATTGATTATATTGAGTTGTGATTTAAATTTAACTAGGTCGATTTAATGATTGGGTTAAATTTTTCAGTATTCTAACCCCATTAGCACCAATAAGTTAAGTCATTAAGTGTACAAAATTAAGGCGCTTTACGATGTTTTTATATCAACAATGCGTAAATGAGACTTAGGTCTAGCTTACGAAGCATGCGGAAATACTTAGAATAGCGCCCAAATAATAATGGGGTTTAAGGGGTTCCAAATGCAATTAGAACGAATTCGTCGTAGCGACTTACACAACAATGTAATGTCTGCACAGCAGGCTAGTTTATTTATTAAAGACGGCATGACCGTGGGCATGAGTGGTTTTACTCGTGCCGGTGAAGCGAAAGCAGTACCACGTGCGCTTGCCGAGCGAGTACGTGAAAACCCAATGAAAATTAACCTAATGACCGGGGCGTCATTAGGTAATGACTTAGATAAGTTACTCACTGAATCAGGTGCTTTAGCACGCCGTATGCCATTTCAGGTAGACAGCACATTACGTAAAGCGATTAATAACGGTGAGGTCATGTTTATTGACCAGCATTTATCTGAAACCGTTGAACAGTTACGTAATCACCAGCTAACTATGCCAGATGTAGCGGTCATTGAAGCCGTTGCTATTACCGAAGAAGGGCACATAGTACCTACAACGTCAGTGGGCAATTCAGCCAGCTTTGCTATTTTTGCCAAACAGGTAATTGTAGAAATCAATATGTTACACCAGCCAGAGCTTGAAGGGCTACACGACATTTACATCCCATCTTATCGTCCAACACGTACGCCAGTGCCATTAGTGAAAGTAGATGACCGTATTGGTAGCACTGCTATTCCAATCGACCCGGCTAAAATTGTGGGTATTGTATTTACAAATCAAAGTGACTCATTTTCAACTGTTACCGACCCAGATGCAGATACAGCCGCTATTGCACGTCACTTAGTGAACTTTTTTAAAGAAGAAGTAGCGCAAGAGCGTATGCCCGCAAACTTAGGCCCATTACAAGCCGGTATTGGTAACATTGCCAACGCAGTAATGATGGGTTTATTAGACTCTGATTTTAAAAACCTCACTATGTATTCAGAGGTACTACAAGATTCTACCTTTGACTTAATTGATGCGGGTAAACTTGATTTTGCATCAGGGTGTTCAATTATTTTATCAGAGCGTTGTAACGCGCAAGTATTTAATAACCTTGAAAAGTACCGCGATAAATTAGTACTTCGCCCACAAGAAATGTCGAACCACCCAGAAATTGTGCGTCGTTTGGGTATTATTGCAATTAACACCGCATTGGAATTTGATATTTACGGCAACGTTAACTCAACCCATGTGTGTGGTACTAAAATGATGAACGGCATTGGTGGCTCAGGTGACTTTGCACGTAATGCCCATGTATCAGTATTTGTTACTAAATCAATAGCTAAAGGTGGCGCTATTTCAAGCGTTGTGCCTATGGTAAGCCATGTTGATCATACCGAGCACGATGTTGATATTTTAGTCACTGAGCAAGGCCTTGCTGATTTACGCGGTTTAGCGCCACGCGAACGTGCAATTGAAGTCATTAAGCACTGTGTACATCCAGATTACCGCAACGCCATGCTTGACTACTACGAGCGTGCATGTGTTCGTGGCGGTCATACGCCTCATATTTTAGAAGAGGCATTCAGCTGGCATACCCGCCTTGAGCAACAAGGTACAATGAAGCAAAGCTAATACATAAAACCCCGCATTTTCGGGGTTTTTACTTTATATCACTGATGCTTTATGGAGCGTTGTTATTGTTTTGCCACAAGGTGGTTTAAGTTTTTACTGTGTGCTGTAAAATAACTGCATATTATTGACAGACTCGCCATGGCGAGCAACACAGAGTAACCATAATGGAAAACAAACTAACTGCAATCGACACCCTCGCTGAGCTTGAAAGCTTTTTATTGCAAGTGGAAAACGGCGGCCTAGGTTTAACCGGCGTAGCAGGCATCGGCATGGCAACTAATAATGCCGACGGCAGCCGTTTTGTAGCCGTTTTTGATGATAAGCAACAGCTTTTATTAGCCCGTGAAATTACCGAAGAGATCTTCCAAAGCGGCCAAGACATGGTGCGTAATGGTGTAGGGCGCAAGCACTAATAACTTGTTACCAAATTTCAAACAATTGAAAAGCGCCAAATGGCGCTTTTTTGTTTTTTTACTCTTTAATTCAACAATAACTATTTTTACTTTGAACAAATATGGTTCGTGTTACATGAAGTTTAACAGGCTGTTATTTGCTCAAAGAAGAGCTCTGCAATTAGATGGGGTTCAGCGTTGATTAGGTAAGGAGCGAGGGCCGGAAGCAAAAGCTTTGCTCGGTTATTTCAGGCCACTCGGTTAAAACCTCATACCGCAATTACATCGCTCTTAGCTTGAATGATAGCGATCGCTAATATTTGAGTTACATAATTAAGAGATTAATTAAATTAGCACGTTCACTGTGATAGTTTATACATTTATTGTATGTGTTGCTTTTATAACTAAACAAGGCTACTTAATTGCTCAGTAATTATAATTAAGGGGGGTATATGGAAATAGATGACTGGACAACACCTTTTGGCAAGGGTGATTTATTTATCATAAATACTAAGTGGGGAGCATCAGAGCGGTCTATTGAATATGCTAACGGTAAGCGTTACGAGTTCAAGAATGAGTTCCAATCAGGAAGTGCTGATTTAATCGTTACCGTATTCCATACTGACTCTGAAATCGTTTTTGAAATTACTTTTGATAATGTTGGCGGATACCGCTTACTAGACGAGCATGGCTTAACTGAGCTGTGGGAGTCAGGAGAAATTAATAATAACTGTTTTAAAGTAAGAGACCATGGCTGGTCAAAAGAAAGCCCATTGAGCTTTTTTATGCATACCAATGATGGCTGGTCATATTTAATTTCTACAGCTGATGAATGTGCTGAAGTTATTAGCACCAAAGAGCCTAAAATAGTATTTAAGCAAAAAGTAACAGCAACTTATACTTAAGCTGTCATTATTTTGAATAGTTGTTAAGTTGTAAATCAATTTACTCAAATGCCTCGCTATGTAATGGTTTTACTATGTAATTATTAATAATCGCCAAGGGAAATCATGAAAACTCTACAGTTATTGGGTGTTAGGTAGCATGGACTTTATTGCTATCGCGCTTTTCTTTTTAGTTCTTCTAATAGCTTTATCTATTGTTTGGAGCACGCTAAAAACGGGAATTTCACCGATGATGAGTTCAAGCAAAGCGCGCCAAGCCATGCTTGCTCAAATAAGCATGAATGAAAAGGACGTATTAATTGATTTAGGATCGGGTTGGGGAACGCTCGTTATAGCGGTTGCCAAAAAGTATCCTAATAAACAGGTTATTGGCTATGAGTTATCCTGGTTTCCTTGGTTGGTTTCAATGCTTTTTAAATACAGATTAGGTTTAGATAACCTTACCCTCTATCGTAAAGACTTTAAAAATGCTGATCTCAGTAGTGCAGCTACTCTATTATGTTACTTGTTTCCTGAAGGCATGCAAGCGCTTGAAGATAAGTTATAGCATGACGCAGTTAATAATAAAATCACTATTGTGAGTAATACCTTCGCTTTACCTTCATATAAACCAACTAACGTTATCAAGCTTAAAGATTTTTACCAAACGCCTATTTATGTATACCACTGGCAATCCAAATAGAGGGATATTATTTAGGGTCAGTGCTTGGTTGATGTCATATTCTTTATCCATAAGTTCATGTTATCTGAAGGCATTGGTTTGGCTATGTAATAGCCTTGTCCATGATAGCAACCCATACCTATAAGTACTTTTTCGAGCTCTTGCGACTCTATTCCTTCTGCTACTAGTTTATACCCAAATGCTTTACTTAGCGCCACGATACAGGTAACGATAGACTTGTCTTCATGGTCTGATAGGAGTCTTTTAACAAAGCTTTGATCTATTTTTAGTGTATCTAAAGGTAATTTTTTTAAGTAACTCAAAGAAGCGTAACCTGTACCAAAGTCGTCTAACGCAATACTTACCCCTAAATCGCGGCAGCCATTGAGAACATCTACTGCTTGTTCAACATTTCCAATTGTTGTGCTCTCCAAAATTTCCAACTCGAGTGTTTTTGGTTTTATATTATTAGTGCTGATGAGTAACTCTCTCAGGTTTTCAACAAAGCCTTCACTAAGCAAATGAGCAGGAGAGATATTTACGCTCATGGAAAGATTATTTGTTGCCCAAATTTTATGTTGTTTTAGGGCTTCAGCAAGTACCCATTCGCCAATTAATATACCAATGTGTGGGTGCTCTAATGCCTCTGAGAAATGACCAGGGTAAAGTAAACCCAAAGTAGGGTGGTTCCAGCGTATTAAGGCTTCAACGCCAATCAACTGGTGATCCATCAGGTTGACCTTTGGTTGATAATGTAAAATAAATTCTTTACGCGCAATACCTTTCTCTGCAGCCAGCAATAGATCGTGTTTTGCATGCCTTAGACTTTCTTCTTCTGGATCAAAAAACATAATCCGGTTTGTCCCTGACCTTTTAGCTTGATACATGGTTTGATCAGCTCTACGTAAAATGTCATCACAACTTAAGCCATCATCATTCGGAAGTGCAACACCAATGCTGGCTGAAATCTGAACACAGCACGAAAACTCTGCTAATTTTATCGGGTCGTTTACCTCAATTAAAACCTCTTGTAAAAGAATCTCATATTCTTGTATCGTGTGCGCAGCCCCTCTTAATAAAAGGATAAATTCATCTCCGCCGATACGCGCTAGTGTATCTTTTTTACGTAATGTACTTTGTAACCTTTGAGCAATGGTTTTCAACACGAAATCTCCGATTTCGTGACCGTATTTGTCATTAATAGGTTTAAAGTTATCTAAATCTAAATAGGCAACGGCGAGCTTTTGGTGAGATGTAATAGCTTGTTGAAGTTGATCGATTAAAATAGGGCGGCTTGCTAGGCCTGTTAGGCTATCGTAATGTGCCATGTCATGAAGTTTTTTTCTGAGCTTGCGCGTTGAATAGAGCTAGATATGGAGTGTATCAACTGAGCGCTTTTTAATTGGTTTTTAAGTAAATAATCGCTTGCTCCTAGTCGCATAGCTTCTGCTGCTATTTGTTCATCTCCCAATCCCGTGATCATAATCACAGCACAATGGTTATTTACAGACTTTCTAATATTATCTAGCAGGGTAAGCCCGGAGCCGATACCTAATCGATAATCCACTATGACACAATCAAATTCTCCATGTTCAAGGTAAGACATCGAGCTTTCAATAGAGGAAGCCTCTGAAATTTTCGCCTGTATGTTAGAGCGAGATATCATACGACGTATATGTTCTCTATCAACAGCATCGTCATCAACAATGAGTAGATTAATAGTGTCGCAGCTTTCAAAGTCATCTATTGAAGTTCTCATATCCATATCTCTTGCAAAATAGCTTATTCAAGCTCAATGGCATGTATATAAGCATCCATAAGTATCGCTAATTTGGCAAACTGCGGGCCAATTGCATGTTTAACCATATAACCTGCTACGTTGTTATGATACGCGCGAGTACGATCATTATCCTCATTGGAGGTCGTGAGTATAAATACAACGGTATTGTTCAAGTTTTTATCTTTACGAATATGGTCTAAAAATTCAAACCCATTCATCACTGGCATATTTAAATCAAGTAATACCAAATAAGGCTCCGATATTTCTTTTTGTTGCGCTTTTTTTCGTAACGCATCTAGTGCAAGTCTTCCGTTTTGTTTCCAAATTATTTTAATTTTAGGATCAACTTTTTTTAAGCTTCTTGTGACAGCTTCTGCGGCAACATCGTCGTCTTCTACAAGTAGTATAGATAGATTTTTGATCATAAATTCTCTTTCCTAGCAAAGCGTGGCCACCAAACATGAAATGTTGACCCTTTGTTCGGTTCATTTGAACTAACTGAAATACGTCCACCATGAGCTTGTGCTAGGCGCCGACTAATAGATAGGCCTATGCCTGAAACCGACTTATCATCAGAAGTTGTTTGAAACAAACTAAAAATACGCTCGTAAGCCTCTGGTGGTATACCGGGGCCATCATCAGTAACCGTGATATGGCAAAGCGTATTTTCTGCTACACAACGAATCTCTATCGTTCCTTCTTTACTGTCATGGTGTTTAATGGCATTACTTAACAAATTGCGAACAACGGTTTCAAGCGGCGTCCATGCAGTCACGATGGTATTTAATTGAATGTCTTTATGAAGCTTCATTCCAACTGGTAAATCTAACAGTTCGGTAACGTTATAAATTAATTTATGCATATCGATTACTTTAGTATCTAGGCTGGCTTTGCCAGCTCTTGCATAGGCCAATAAATTATCTATTAACGTCTCCATTTTGTGAATACGATCATCAATACGTGTTAAGTTGTACTCTACTTCAGCTGTGGTAGTGCCTAAATCTTCTTTTACCCATTCAATTAAGTTTGAAATGCCTCGCAATGGAGAGCGTAAATCATGTGAAGCCACATAGGTAAACTCTTTCAGGCTAGTGTTATTTTCTTTTAGCTCGGTTTCCATTCGTTTTCGTTCTGTTATATCTAACAACGAGACAAACACCATATCTTCGTCATTGGTATTTATAAAAGGACTCAATCCCACCTCAACGGGGAATTCTTTACCGTCTTTGTGTAAGGCGGTTAAATCTCTGCCTACTCCCATACTTCTGACACTGGGTTCACAATGAAATGAATGACGAAGTGCTGAGTGATGCCCTTGATAGCGCTGCGGTAATAACATTTCCATTTTTTTATCGAGTAGTTCTATTTCACTGTAGCCAAAAGATTTACATAACGATTGATTAACCGCTTGTATAATGCCCGCTTGGTCTACTATTAACACACCATGTGGTGCAGCCTGAATAGAGCGCTGAAACATATTATTTGCGCGCAATCTTTGCGATATATCAACCAGTGTGGCTAAAACTAATTCTTGTTGTCCTTGTATTGGGTTTAAGCCTATTTCGATTGGAATTTGTTTACCATTTTTTTGACTCGCAAATAACTCACGGCCTTCACCCATTAAGCGCTTTCGAGGGGTAGCAAAAAACTGACTCATCAAATGGGTATGATTGGCTTTAAATTGTGCCGGAAGTAAACTGTCTATGTTCATCCCTATGAGTTCTGAATCCTCATAGCCAAGTATTTCAGATAGTTGACTATTGGCAAAAAGGATCTGAGCCCCAGTATTAACTATCATTGCACCCATGGGTAAACAATTAACTAGCTGAGTTAAAAACGCCTCATCCATTTTTGCATTTAAATTTGGTGAGTTAGATTTTTTATTTACTTTTTTAAGGTCCATCAAGCATCCCGCAAGTAAATGTAGTTCCTATAACATATTAATAGTCGAACAAGTAATGAACAGCAAATTTAGAGGAAGATCATGTTATTTAAATGCCCATTTCAATAGTTTCTTCTTATATTTTAGCGAGTCATTATGGTTGAAAAAGGTGCATTGATTTCTTTAGGTTTGGGGTGGGGAATGTTAACTTTAGTGCTTACTAAATATTATTAGTGTTTAAATAATCTTACTATCTATTGCAAAGACTTCAAAAATGCTGATTTTTAGTACAGCTACTATTTGTGTTAACTGTTTATTGGCGCTCGGCAGGGTTTGAAGACAAACTAATGTATAGTAAATGGTTTAATCTTGACTCCAGATATATAATATTAAGTGGCTCCTCATAGCTGCACATCAACGAACTCAATCCAATACATTAAAAGTAGGTACGTACTTCTTTATTATTTGAAAAGTAATTAAGTGAGGTGTCATGCCACATAATTTAAATACCATGGAAATCAAAAAGCAGGAATACTTTTGATGGATTAGTTGGTGTGATAAATGTGTGGCCAAAATGACTGTACCACTACACGTATATTATAAGCTGTCGAATTGATTTTTTACATTACATACTTTACCTGCATATTTTTTAACTTTTATATTCTATATGCCGACTCGGAAAGTAGATCGTTGCTTTTGGTTGATTGGACTTTTGTTGGTACCTTAGACATTTCTTTTACATATATATATTTATACTGAATACATTTAGTACTAAATAATACTCATATGATATTACTCATCGACAACTTTAGTAAAAAAGCTGAACTCGTATACTCTTATCTAACTAGAAATAATTACAAGGTAGATTTTGCATTTAGCTCAGCTAGTGCTTTTGAGTTAATACACTGTAATACATATCAAGCGCTTATAATAAACTGTGAAATACTAAATACTGGGATTATCCAGCTATGTAAAAAAATGAGAAAAAATAATGCTTCGATTATCTTCTTGTGTGAAAAACTAGATACGGAATGCGAGCTTAGTATTTATCAAGCCGGTGACGGAGAGGTTTTACTTGAGCCATACTCTCATCAGAGGTTGTTACATAAGTTAGGTTATTTGAATACGAAACCGCAAAACTATTTATCGACTCTTACAGTTGATAATGGGATTTGCAGTGTTGTTTTTAACGATAGAGCACTTGTGTTAAGTAAGTTACAAATGAGTATATTAAACGTATTAGTACAACGATATCCAAATGCTGTGTCTAGAAGTGAAATAATCAAACAGATCAAAGAAAGCCTTTACATTGAAAGTTATCAGCTTTCTCCCCATATCCATAACCTAAGCGCTACATTAAAAAAATCATTTGGAACGCTGTTTATCAAAAATATTTATGGAGAAGGGTATAAACTTCTCAATCTAAACCTATAAAATTTATCCTTGAGATTTTTGCATTAGATTTTAATTAAAGTGAATGTCATTTTAAACGCAATTTTATTATCTGTTATAGGTTTAAATTATTAACAAACAACACGATACTTTCGTACGTTGATAGTAAAAAATATGTTTTAGTCCTTGTTTTTGCTTTACTAGGGTGGATTAGCATAAATTTAATCCCCTAAGTTTTAAAAATCACTGAAGCGGTGCAGCCCTTTTCCATATTATTTGATATGTTAAATGTCCACTGGTATTTTTCACATATATCTTGAACAATTTTGAGGCCTATACCAAATCCTTCATAGCCGCGAGGTTGTTCATTTAGGCCTAATCCATCATCAATAACATCTATTCTTTGTTCAGAAATAAATAAATTTACACTACCATCAATACTGCAATTAATAGCATTTTTTAATAAGTTACATACTACTGCTGAAAATAGTAATGGGTGCGCATGTAATGAAAATTCATTCTGTATCTCATAATGGAAATTTACTTGATTTGCTTTGATAGTAGGTGAAAAGTTCTTAACTATTTTGTCGATAAACGTGTCTGATATTGAAACTTTACTGGTATTTGAAACTTCGTCTCTAGCAAGTAATAGGAAAATATGAGTTAACTGCTCCATTTCTATTACAGCATCATCTATTCTAGTTAATTGCTTTGTAGTCTTATCATTATTTGCTCGTCTTAAAACACTTACACCGCCTCGAATCACCGTCATAGGAGTACGTAATTCATGACTAATATACCTAGTAAAAGTTTGCTCCCTAATAAATGCAGCATATATTCGCTTACGATAGCTATTAATGCTAGCAAGCATCATTTCTAACTCAAAAGATAATTTTCCATTAACAGATAAAGGTTTACTAACTTCATGTGAATCATATTCAAGCATTTCAGCTAACTCTGAAAACGGAGAGCTTATCCGCTTTGCCATTTTAATAATAAAAAATGCAGAGCCAATGAATAAAATCACACCTGAAGAAAGTATCATAATTTGGAAAATTGCAAAGTATGTATCGTCCCACTCTATTTGGTCGACATCCTCAATGGCATAAGCAGTAATTTCATCATTATTAATTTTTATTTTTTGCGCAAATACAGTGAATTCACTGTCGTCATCAAAATGAATACTTTGGATACCCAGCCAGTCGGTGTTAATTTTATCTTTAATTTTTTTTGGTAAAATTTCATACGTATTATAGATTGTTAATATCGGATCTATTTTTATTTTTGTATTTTCGCTTTTTTGAAAAAGTTTTAGGTGGTAGGGAGCTTTTAGTGCCAAACGCTGTTCACTGGCTTGATTTTCAGTGTACAACACCGTGTAATAAAATAAGCATCCATAAAAGGCTAATAATATCAAAGCGCCCAATAGATATACTTTTATAATTATTTGACTAATTGGTTTACTTTTAAACATTACACTCACTCAATCTGTATCCTGTTTTAGGTATAGTTTCTATAACATCTTTGTCATAAGGCTTATCGATTTTGAGTCTCAATTGGTATATGTGTTTTCTAAGTATGTCTTTATCAGGTAGCTCATCTCCCCAAATACTATCCTCTA
This sequence comes from Pseudoalteromonas sp. KJ63-1, assembly GCF_055808145.1. The sequence continues at coordinate 1,154,505 of NZ_CM147855.1, forward strand.
TCTCTTGCCTAGAAACTACATTGGGTGCTTTAGTTATTAAAAGCTTCATAATTTTGAAACAAGTTGGGGTCAGTTTAATTTCACTCCCTTCTCTCCAGACCTGACAAGTTTTGAGATTAATTGTAACAGGACCGAAAATAACTGTTTTTGCAAAGCCATTTCCTGAACTCCTTCGAACAGCATTTATTATTCTAGCTTCCAAAAGTTCTAAATTAAAAGGTTTGACTATATAGTCATCAGCTCCTATTTTGAGCCCTTGTAACATGTCACTATCGGTATCTCTGGCCGTAAGCATTATGATAGGGGTATCATATCCTTCGGCTCTAAGCCGATGACATACTGTTATACCATCAATACCGGGAAGCATTATATCTAAAATAATACAGTCAAAGTTGTTTGACTGAGCTAATGCAAGACCTAACGTGCCTGTCGCTGCAAAGTCTAATTCAAACTCTGAATCTTCAAAGTAATCAAATATAACTTCGGCAACAGTATGACAATCTTCAATTAGTAGAATTTTCAATAGACACCTTATTTTCAAATTTATCGTTGCATACTAATAGGTAACGTACAGTGGATTTTTCTTCAACAACACAATGAGCGTCAAATAAATCTTTAAAAATAATAAATTCGTCCTGCTTTATAGCAATATATATTTTCTCACTACTGTTAACCAAGTCTCTTAAATACGCTTTTTCATTTATTTGTTTAGCTCTGCCATTTGAATAAAACTGTCCACTAAATGGGCGTTTATTCCAATAATATAAAGGGGCTTCTTTAAACGATTTTTGATGTAATTCGAGTAGCTTATTTTCACTTTTGTGCTCCCATACACCCTTTAGCAACGCACTTAACATAGCTATTAAGGTTAAAACCGTAAATAGAGCTAAGTAATTGCATAGCTTAGTAAATTTCATGTTTAAGGCTATAAGTATAGCTAATGCACTAAAACCAGGTAGCACATAGATTGGCAACACATTACCAGCTAAAGTAAATAGTAATAGCGGCGAAATCACCCAACAAATAAGGTACTTATTTATATTTGGCTGGTCGGGTTCTTTTCTAAGTGCTTTTTTAATATTTTCTTTTTTGAATAGTAGTCCTAAAGCTAAAAATGACCAAGGGCTTGCGCACAGTAACCAATAAAACCAAATTGTACCCCTAGGTTTAACGTGCGCTGTGCCATAAAGATCGCCTTCCCATCCAGATACAAGGAATCGCTGAATATGTTCACCAACTATAAAATATTCTAAAAAGCCCGGAGTACGTATTTCGGCTAGAATGTACCAAGGTAAAGTTAGACCTAAAAAAACGAACATCCCACTTACCCAAGGCAAGCGTCTTATAGCTACTTTAAAGCAGCCTTGCCAAGCGCTCCAAACAACGAGTGAAATCCCTATAAGCACGACAGCAACAGGTCCTTTAATTAGCATACCGAGCGCTAAAGAGACAAAAAACAAATAGCCATAAAGTTGGTTTTTTTGAGCATAGCATTGCCAATAGCTAAACATTGCAAGGGTATAAGCAAGAAGCAAAGCACTATCCGTCATAACCATGCCAATAGCAACGATAAACCCTAAGCTAGAAACTAGCACCAATATAGATAAAACACTTTTACTTAAATTCGTCAGAGATAATGTGAATCGAAAGACCAAGTAACAGGTTAATAAACCACACAATAAGTGAGGTAAACGAGCAGTAAACTCATTTATACCTAAAAAATTAAAACTAATGGCACTCAGCCAGGTTTGAATTGGAGGTTTCCCCCAAAATGGCACGTCGTAATCAAACTGAGGGGTAACCCAGTTACGAGTTTCTACCATGATACGAGCCATTTCCCCATACCTAGCCTCAGTTGTATCGTAGAGAGGGAAAAGTCCTAGTGAGACAAGCCTTATAGCGATCAAGGAAATAATAATTGCTAAAGCCCAATATACTGTAGAATTTATTTTATCAGCCATGTTTTTTCACCATGCCGTTCTGACTCTTTTGGCTTTGTTTATCCATTATTAAATATATAGGACGCCCTTTGGTCTCAGCATAAATACGACCAATATACTCACCTAAGACGCCTATAGCTATCAGTTGAACTCCCCCTAAGAATAACTGGGTCAACATTATCGAAGGGTAACCCGCAACGGTTTCTCCAAAGAATAGAGTCTTGGCAACAACCCATAAGCCATAAAAAAATGCGGATGTAGATATTAAAGTGCCGACCCAGGTCGATATTTGTAAAGGCTTTACACTAAAAGCTGTAATGCCAGATAGGCCTAACTTTACCAGCTGAAAGAAAGACCACTTTGTCTCTCCTGCAACGCGTTCAGGACGCTCAAAACTAATTGTTGTTTGCTTATATCCTGGCCATGAAAGAATTCCTTTCATATAGCGGCTTCTTTCTGATAATTTCTTTATATCATCAACAACTCTTCTACTTAATAGCCTAAAATCACCTACGTCCTTTTGTAATGGAACCTCAGATAAATGGTCAAGTAACCTGTAATAAATGTGAGCGCTCCAACGTTTTAAGCGTGACTCACCTAAGCGGGATGACCGTTTCATATTTACAACATCAAAACCTTGTTTCCATGCATTTAGCATTTTAGGAATAAGTTCAGGTGGATCTTGTAAATCAGCATCCAATAAAATAATAGCTTCACCTCTAGCATTATCTATACCAGCGGTCATCGCGGCTTCTTTACCAAAGTTACGACTTAAGTTAATGCATTCAATATCGGCATAATGATTGGTTAAATTTGACATTGCATTCCAGCTATCGTCAGTACTTCCATCATTAATATAAATGACTTCCACATGCTCGTTTAATAACAAGCTTAGAGCTTTCGATAGGTGGTGATTAAAGATAGGCAGCATTTCCTGCTCGTTATAAACAGGCACTATGATGCTCAGCGTTATATCTTCATTAACAGACTTAGGGTGTTCGACCAGTTTCATTAAGCTCTCCAATAATTATACAAAGCAAGCTTAAAACAACCTGAGTCTATAAAAAGTCAATGCATCAAGACAATTTATAGACATCTTCTAATTAATAATGGCTCTACGATTAATTATTTAATGCTTAATAATGCAGCAACTAAAAAAATTTTGTTTTGTAGGAGGTGCAGGGTTCATTGTTGATAGTTTTATTTTTTTATTTTAGTAAATCATATCGATTCAATTATAACCGCACGCGCAATAGCATTTTGGCTAGCAGCTAGCACAACATGGTTAGGTAATAGAGTTTACACCTTCAATAACCAGGCTTATGGAAGCGCTGTAAAACAATGGAGTAAGCACATGTTCGCAGCTCATTTATCTGGCGTAATCAATTTAATAGTTTTTTGGATAGCCAAAGAGCTTTTCTTAATTCACTTCGCTTTTTGCTTAGGAATTATGGCCGGTTTGGTAAGTAACTACCTTTTAGCTAATAGGTTTGTATTTACTAAAAATTCTAACGAAAGAAAAAACAACTTCCTTCTCAATAAAATTAGGGACTAGAAATGCAAGTCAATAAAGTGAAAATAATCACTGTTCTTATTACTTTTAGCGTAGCAATTTGTGCATTAATTATTTTGGCAACACCTCCAAAACTGCCTTTATCATCCAGTAATAACAAAGCTTTAGTAGTCAATATATTAAAGGCTAAACCTCAAGAATTTACACCCAGTTATCAAGCTTATGGCCGAATAGAAACACCAAATATTCTAACTTTATTTGCACAAGTCGAAGGTGAAATTTTATTCCTTAATAATAATTTTGAAGTTGGTAGTCGAGTAAATAGGAGTGAAACTATTTATCATATTGATGATGAGGACTATAAAAATCAGCTACAAGCTCGATTGGGAGAGCTTAAAGTAGCAGAAGCTAACTTAAAGCTTGAGCTCGGTGAGCAACGCTTTTCGAAAAGTGAATACAAAAGGGTTAGACCTAAAAAAGACAGCCCTAATTTAAAACTACAAGAATCATTAATGTTGCGAAAGCCTCAATTAGAAATAGCTAAAGCTAATATTTTAATTGCAACAAGCAACCTAGAACTCGCAAAAAAAATTTAGAACGTTGTAAATTTCAATCTAAAGAAAACTACGTCGTTTTAGAAAAGAGCGCTTACCAAGGCGACTTTGTTAAAAAGGGAGATAAGATTGGTACTTTTGCTCAACTCTTTGAGCTTAGGGTAAGCTTATCAATACCTCACGATGTTGCTTCAGTATTGTCTATTGGTCAGCGGGTTAAGGTTTATCGGGACGATAATACATTTTTTAATGCCCATATATCTCAAATACCTCCAACACAAGCGCTAACTAGCCAACTACAAAGTGTTTATCTAACTGTAGATAATGACAGTGGAACGCTGATCATAAATGAATTTGTGGCCGCAGAGCTAACTTTACCTACTTTTAAAAATGTACTTAAAGTTCCTTTATCTTCTATTGATGGCGACAAGATTTGGCTCGTCGATAAGAACAATCAATTGTTTTCGAAAAGGGTTAACGTAATTTGGAAAAATAAAGAGAGTATCATAATCAAAAATATTCTAGAGGAAGGGATGTCTATAGTAAAAAACAAAGTGTCTGGTGCTAAAAATGGATTGAAAGCTGATATTAGCAACGGAGAGCTGTAATGAAAAATAGTAAAGCTACTCCCCTTTCAGTCTGGATGATTAATAATCCAATCGCTTCAACGTTACTGATGTTGACACTTATAATATCTGGCCTGTTATCTTTTGGTGTTATTAAACAAGAAACAAGCCCGTCTTTTCAAATTAATAAAATTATAATTGAAGCAGAGTATCTGGGGGCTACACCTAAGGATATTGAGCAAAGCATCGTTCTACCTATTGAATATAAGTTAATTGATAATGCTGATATTGAACGCCTAAGCGCAGAGTCTTCAGAGGGTAGCGCTTTAATAACACTTGAATTGGTAGAGGGTATTGATGAGAACATAGCCCTAACCAAGATAAAAAACAGTATTGATAGCATAAATAGTTTTCCCGATGAAATGGAAAAAGTGAGTGTAACTCTTGCTGAAGAATACGATAGTATTGTAGAGCTAGGCCTTCACGGAGATTTGACGGAATTGCAATTATACCAGGAGGCAAGCAGGTTAAAGCTGGAGCTTCTAAACAATTTAGATTTAGCGAAAATAGATATTCAAGGCGCTAGAAGTCCCGAAATTGTCATAGAGATAAGTAATGCCAATTTATTAAAATATCAGTTAACACTTGAACAAATCCTTAGTCGAGTAAAAGCGTCTGTTACTGATATATCGACAGGTAGTGTAAGTACACAAAGTGGTGAAATTTTAATACGTACTTTAGGAAGAAAAAAGCTCACAAGCCAGTTTTCTAAAATAGAAATAGCGAATGACAAGAATGGGCATCGCTTATTATTGGGGGATATTGCAACGGTTAGAAACAGTTTTCAAGGCGATAAAAAACCATTCTTAATTAATAACGAGCCGGGTTTAGAATTAAAGCTGTATCAACAAAAAACAAGTAAGCCAATTGAGTTAAGCAGTGCAATTAAGGAGTTTATTGAAGAGTACAAACAAAACGTTCCTTCAAACTTAAATATAACAACATTGCAGGATCAATCTGAGCCTTTCAGCCAAAGGGTTAACCTACTAACCAGTAATGGGTTAGTTGGGATGATATTAGTTGTTTTTGTATTATCATTATTTCTTGATATGAGGTTGGCTTTTTGGGTCAGTATGGGAATACCGGTATCAATTCTCGGATCTCTCGGTATTATGCCATTTCTAGATATTCCATTAAACATGATAACTTTATTTGCATTTGTTATAACAATAGGAATATTAGTTGATGATGCGGTCGTGGTCGCAGAAAATATATATTCAAAACTTCAACAAGGTGTCAATACAGATAAAGCCCTAAAAGATGGGGTTAAAGAAATGACATTACCTGTCGTCTTTTCAGTATTAACAAATATTATTGCGTTTATACCTCTTTTATTTGTTCCAGGAGAGCTAGGGGTGATGTATAAGCCCATGACACTGCTTATTTTTGCTATTTTCTTAGTATCACTAATTGAGGCTTTATTGATCTTACCTCTGCATCTGAGAAATATTGGTAAGCCGATTAAAATAAAAACCATTACACGTATTCAACAGCGATGCTTCAATTATTTTAACGACTTTAAAGATAAAGTTTATTCTCGCTGGCTTAGATACAGTTGTAACCATCCAACAATAGTAATTACTATTTTCAGTTCATTACTTATTTTAGTTTTTGCTTGGGTTTATAGTGGAAGGGTTGATGCTAGCTTCGTGCCTAAAATAGAGTCTACTAGAATAGATGCTGAGGTTGAATTTCCCACAGGTATGGCGCTTGAAGATAAAGAAAACATCATTGCTTACATTGAACGTTCTGGTATTGCTGCAATGGAAAAGCTAAATGGTACAGAAGCTTATAAATTTCGTATGCAAGACATCGGCAGTAATAGTGGTTCTTCTACTTTTATGATAGTACCTGAGGATCAGCGGTTATTCAGTGCTCGTGACTTTGTTGATCAATGGCGGAATAAAATAGGCGATCTAGCTGGTATTAAGTCTATATTCTTTGATTATCAGGTTGGTCCTGGAGGTGGGAAAGAGTTGGTAATTGAGTTAGGCCATAATGATGAAGGCACCTTAAAAATAGCAGCTACAGAGCTAATGGATGGCTTAGCAAGAATAACAGGTATTACTGACATAGATAGTGCATTAGTAGACGGAAAGCTTCAGTATAATTTATCGCCCACACCTTTGGGTAAAAGCCTTGGATTTACAAGTGATAGTTTAGGTAAGCAAGTTCGTCTTCACTTTTTTGGGGGCGAAGCTAAGCGCCAAATAATAAATGGTGATGAGGTAAAAGTTAGAGTAATAATGGATAAAGACGAGCACTACTATGCAAACCAACTTGAGAGGTTAATAATTTTTTCACCGAGTGGAGAAACGGTTGAGCTAGGCCAAGTGGCGAATATATCAACGACTAAGGCCGTCACACTCATTAATCGTATTGATGGTTCTCAATACGTTGAAGTTACAGCGAGTATACTGAGAAAACTTACAACAGCTTCTTTAGCTATTAAAGTTATCGAAGAGGAACTAATAAGTGACCTCGAGCAAAAGTACCCAGATTTAAGTATAGAATTAGGCGGAGAAGCCAGAATAGAGTCAAAAGCTAATACTGAGATATTTAAAGGCATAGCTCTCGCGTTTGCTTTAGTATTTGCTATGCTAGCAGTCATTTTTAGAAGCTATTCTGATGCAGTACTCGTGCTATTTGTTATACCATTTTCCGTAGCAGCAGCAATGCTAGGGCATATTGTTATGGGATCACCCTTTAGCATAATGAGCTTATTTGGCATGATTGCAGTATCCGGTATCGTTATAAACGGCTCTTTTGTTATGCTTCTGAAGACTAGAACTTTATGCAAAGAAGGGGTAAATAAAAAGGAAGCTGTGATAGAGGCGGCTTTAAATCGATTTCGCCCTGTCGTTTTGACCGCAATTACAACTGCTGCTGGTTTAGTACCAATGTTATTTGAGACTTCAACGCAGGCTTTGTATTTGATACCTATGGTAATTAGTTTAAGCTTTGGTACAGTCTTTTCTATTGCCACGATATTATTACTATGTCCCGCTATATTCATATTATCACGAGGGGATGACGCCTCTTTAAATGTGACTAGGTAGTTAATCGTTACTTCTGTAAATAGCTATATTTATGTATGAAAATGGTGGGCAATATTGCCTACCACATTCATACATAACTTTTAGCACGTGTATATTAATATGACTTTAGCAAAGGGCATGAGTATTTAAGAGTGATTAATTTCTTCACCATAGATACAAATAATTAAATTAAAAAAGTACAATAAACTTCATTTAACCACCGTTATTCTATGCTTATTTGGCTATTATATATTATAGGTAAGTAAACAGGCTCTCTTAATTGGTTCTTGGATATCATTCTAACCTAAATGTGCAGCAGCTCTAACTGTTTAATGAATTGGCTATAGCTCCTTGTAGGCCTGAATTGACGACGGTATTTATTGTTTTACTAAGAGAGTATAGAGATATTAATAAGATTGATTTATATCCAATAATACACCTACAATTTATTAATATACAGCTCATGTTTATATTAATTTAGAATAGATGTAAGCTGATTTAATCGCTTTTACTTGCCTTTGTAAGTGGGTCTGAATGTATTAAGTGATAACCCTGCCCATAAACAGTATCAATCACTTGTTGATTAAATGGTTTTTCCATCGCAATACGAAGACGATAAATATGGGTACGAAGTGGAGAGCTTGCAGGTGGTTCGTCCCCCCAGATTTCTTGCTCGAGAGTTTGTCTAGATACTATATTAGGATAATGCTGTATTAAAACTTTCAAAATATTCATCTGTAAAAAATGTAATTTTACAGTGATTGACTTACATGTTACTGTTCTTAAATGATAATCTACCTCAATATTTGCAATATTTTGTTTACCAATATCTCTGCGAGGTCCTCTCGAAGATAAGGCTTTAATTCGGTAATAAAGCTCTTCATTAGATACAGGCTTAACAATAAAGTCATCTGCACCAGCTCTAAAAGCGCTGATTTTGTCTTGTAAAATATCGCTGCAACTCATAAACAGTATTGGTGTATTTACAAATAGTTCATTTCTTATTTTATGACATAGTTTTGTGCTTAATAGCTTAGGAATGGCATTGTTAATAACAATAGCAGAATATCTGTATTTTGATACTAACTCATACCCTGCAATGCCATTAAAAGCATAGTCGACCTCCATTTCATGTTCAGTTAAATAATGGCCTATTAATGCAGCGTATTTAGAATCGTTTTCAATAAGTAAAATCACGTTGTAATACTAATAGTTATCAATTTAATAAAGGTTACTTTATCTAATGTTATGTCTAATTAATGTCTACTCAAGCTCGCACATATAACTAGTTATTAATAATATTATCCTTAACGATCTAAAGCGATATTAGTGACTGAATTTAGGCTAGTTCTAAAGTTGATAATTGTGTGACTTTATCGATGCTAAACTTCAGCCTTTACTACTAATACCTTATGTTATGAAAAAAATAAAAAACAAGCACCTCCGCAAGTTACATATTTATAGTTCTTTATGTTGTTGTACTTTGCTATTAGCTTTTTCATTAACAGGTATCACTCTGAATCATCGTACAGTATTTGAAGGGGCGCCCAAGTACACTGTCAATGAATACAAACTTAACACAGTTAGTAGTGCGAACATTGATACTCTGTTATCTCGACAGCAAATATCTCTCAGTGCTGACGAAATAAATAGTCTATTACTAATGCATGAACTATCTATTCCAACCCCAGGAAAAAGATTAGAGCTATATTTGAAGGATAGTACTTTATTTGTTGAGGTCAGTGACTTCGGTTTTATAAGTCGATTAAATGAGCTACACCAAGGAAGACATACTAGCCATGTTTGGACTGTAATTTCGGATATAACAGCCATTGTGCTCATTTTGATTTCAGTGACCGGAATATGGCTTAGTTTTAGAGATAACAAACACCGGCGCCAATATTTATATTTTATATCATTTAGCCTAGTAAGTTTTGTACTATTCATGGAGTAAAAATGAATACATTAATCAAACTAATTAGTTTGCTATTCATCTGTGGCATTTTTAATTTTGAGCTATTTGGCTCAGAAAAGACTGATACTTCACGATCTATTTTTGTAACTTTATCATTGCCTGTTTTTGATAGGAATCATCAAAACCCTTATATCGCTCTTTGGTTAAGTAATGATGATAATGAATATAAAGTTCTTTCGGTTAAAAGAGGTAATGTGAAATGGTTAAGCAGTTTAAAGACGTTTTGGCGTAATATAGCTCGTGAAAATAGAAATGAAAGTGATGCCGTTACTGGTGCAACTAATCGAAATAAAAAGCTTAGCTATGAATTTAAAATAAACAAATCTTGGGATTATATTTTTTTTGAAGTAGCGAGAGAAAATGGTAAAAAAGAGTTAATTAAGATGCCTCTTCTACTTGAAGATAAATGTGTGTTGGGTAATTTTGAAATAGAAAAAGCTTGCGTTCAAATTTTTGATATTTAATTAAATTGTCTTTATGTGAAGTTTCTTTGCTGATGTGAGGTTTTCTTAGGTATATGTGATAATTCTATATTTCTGCTAAATTATGTTGATAACATTGACGCATTACTTGGTTAAAAAACCTTTACTAAGTAATACGTCATAGCGTTTATAAAAATCGTTATCAACACAGTGATAGACCACAATGTTAAAAATTCATCAACTGCATGATTAAGCAAAGCATTGCTAATGAAGTTAGCACATACAATCCTCGTAATTAAAATATAACTCTTAATCGCAATCGTCATCAGTAGGGACGTTAGGATAGTTCTTAGAAAATTGCGCTTTAAATTTTTTCTATCAATATTTTTCAAATAAAAGTATAAACTATCTAATCTTGTTATTTCCTTATTATCTCATTTTTTTAGTCTAATTTTTGTCTATAAGTGATAATTGAGTGATCAAACCCAAGCCATAATGAAAGTGATTATTTATTATGGAACTTACAAAATGAAAAATGTAATACTAGCAAGCATTATTTGCACAACTTCACTATCTGTACACGCACACGATATTTGGATAAAAGCTGATACGCATGAAATTAATAACGAAGAACAAAAATTTTTTGCGTTAGATGTATCTCGCTCAGCTCAGGCTTATGTTGCAGAATCAAACCATCAAATTAAAAACCTTTTAATGACAACACCACAAGGGGAAATTAAAAAAATAACTGCGGACTTTTCTGGAAAAGTAAAAGAAGTATTTGAAGTTGAATTCGATAGTTCAGGCACTTACCATTTTGAAAGCCCAGAGACTCAAGTTTTTTTATCCTTCTACTATGACGAGGATGGAAAGAAGCATAAAATAAGAATGCCTAAAACTCAGTACCACAAGCTGCCAAAAGGTTCAAAACCGGAAAAGACTGTTGAAAAGCTTTTAGTGACAGAAACCTATGTTAGCTACAATGGTTTTAGCACCATAATGCAGCCATCAACTCATGGCCTACAAATTATCTTAAAACAGCACCCTAATAAGCTTAGGGTAGGTGAAGAACTTAGATTTAAAGTAACATATAATGGTGAGCCCGTACCTGATGCAGAAGTTACCTTAAAAGGTCTAAATAACTTTTATTACCAAGATGATGAGAGTGTCAAAGTTGAATTAGAAGATAAAAATAATGGCCTCGTAATATTTGAGCCTAAACTACCTGGACGTTATTTATTAGGTGTTGAATACGGTTTAGAGCTGCAAAACAATAAAAATGCAGACTTTAGATCAATTGAGAGATTTTTAACGTTCGAAATTACAGAGTAAATAAAACTATAATGGGGATTGAAAGAGTATTAAATTAAAGCCTAAATTAATTCAAGCTACTCAACATCTTTCAGTCCTTTTTATTCAAATGTATAACCCCCTTTCTTACCATACCCTAAATCCTACCAAGTGAGTTATTTCAATAAAATGCCATTAACAGAAATTTCTGAACTTCACATCAATATATAAAAAATACCAGCACCAGTTCGCTTCCATGTCACAATTCTATCACATAGCTATAACTATAATGATATTCATTCTCATTAACGATACAATAAAAAGTGAATTTCTATGTTCAAAAAATCAAAATTATCAACTTTAGTATGCTTTTCGATAGCAAGCCAAGCAGCACTTGCAGGGTCAGTAACAGACAAGCAAGGCATTACTGAGAGTGTTCAGACAGAAATAAGAGACTTGGAAATAGGTGCACATCCCACCTCAAGAATTAATGAGATGGAAAGAATAGTTGTTACAGCAACAGGTTATGAGCAAAGACTTATAGATGCGCCAGCATCCATCTCAGTTATATTTCAGGATGAGTTACGTAAAAAGTCTTATTCTACAATTGTTGATGCGGTACGCGATATCCCAGGTGTGTATATTAGTGGTGGCGGTAACATGCAAGACATTAGTATCCGCGGTATGGATGATCAGTACACGTTATATTTGGTTGATGGCCGCCCTTTATCGGCAGGACGTTCAGTAAACACCAATGGAGCCGATGGGGGAAAACAAATCGGTATGCCCCCGTTAGCTATGATTGAACGAATAGAGGTTATTCGTGGCCCCATGTCATCGCTTTATGGCTCAGAGGCAATGGGAGGAGTCATTAATATTATCACCCGTGCAGCCCCGCAGGAGTGGTCTGGTAGCCTTGCCGCAAACCATACATTATCTATGAATGAAGTTAGTAATAACGCATATAGTACAGACTTCTATCTAGGTGGGGCACTGATTAAAGACGTACTCGGATTGGAGCTAACTGGCTCACTATTACACACAGATGAAAGTGAGTTTTCAGGAGGAGGTGATTCCGCTGCTAGTCGGCCGAATTCAGACACGACGCGCTTCGGAAGTAAACTTAATTGGTCTGTTAATGAACAAAACCGATTGAGTTTAAGCTATGACAAATCAAAAATAGACTTTGTACATACCCCAGGAAAGTCTATCGAAGTTGATGCAACCGGCTCTGAGTATGAGTTTAAGAAAGAAGTTTACTCATTTACTCACTTGGGTAACTATGACAATTTAACAACAAATACATATCTCCAGCAAGACTTATCAGAACGAGTCCAAATAAAAGATAAAAAAGAAGAGATAATCACTTTTAATACCTCAGCTACATATATAGGTGAAAATAACACTTATACTTTTGGAGCACGTTATAAAACAGAAGAGCTAGTTGATGAAACAAATGGCTTATTGAGTGCAAATGTTGCTTCAGCAAAAGATACTGTTAGCCGCTGGATAGGTGCTTTATTTACTGAGGTAGAGTGGAATGTTGAAAAGGATTTAGCGATAACAACAGGCTTAAGATACGATAACGATGAGCAATTTGGTTCGCATTGGTCTCCTCGCCTTTATGCTAATTGGGGTTTTAATAATATAACTATTAAAGGAGGTGTTTCTACTGGTTATACTCAACCTTCACTATCCGAAGCTACTGCGGGCTTTGGAAGAAGGACCGGAGGGAGAGGATCTCCAAACTTATCTTCAGATGGTAAATCTATTTCTCGTGCACTTATTATAGGTAACCCGAATTTAAACCCAGAGACTAGTGTAAACTACGAAGTAGCTTTTATTTATGAAAACCCTAAAGTAGGTCTATCTACTAACTTAACGCTATTTCACACCTATTTTAACGATAAAATAGCAGAAGATCGTTACTGTATCAGTGAAGGTGTAGAGCGGAATGACTTTGAAAATTATCAGTGTGAATTTAGTGGTAATACTTATTACTTTCTGGGTACTAGAAAGAATATCTCTAAAGCAGAAATGAGTGGGCTTGAAGCAACAATTAATTATCGTTTAGCCGATAACCTTCGCTTTAAAGCCGATTATTCCTACACAAGTTCCGAACAAAAAACAGGAGATTTTGTTGGGAAGCCACTTAATAAAATACCCAAAAGTATGTCTAATGTCAGTTTAAGCTGGGATATATCTGATACATTAAATGCTTGGAGCAGAGTTAATTATCGAGGGGAGACCACTGACTACTTAAGTAGAACGAGGTTAAGTGACGGGACTCCAGGTTACACTATGATGGATATAGGTACTAGTTATTGGGCTACTGATAGTCTTAAAGTAACAGCAAGCCTGCAAAACGCTACAAATCGTATTGTAACAAATGAAACTTATGGTGTAGTACTAGATGGACGAAGACTTACTCTTGGGCTTAGTTTAGATTTTTAACTACTTTATTTAAGTTTGTGATAGCGTTGCTCAATATTTCACGCGGCGTTATCACAGTCTATCAGGTACAAAAAGACTTCAGTCAATTTGACTTATAATATTCTATTAATGCTACTAGTGCGTCAAGCTCTTGTTTAGATATAGTAGTTTTATCGACACTAATGCTTCCAACTATACTAGTGATATCTAGCTGTTACGAAGAAAAAACAGCTAGATATTAAGAGCTAAAACGCATTCTGTATTTATGAATTGAGGCAAACAATAACTTAAAATATATTAATTTATATTCCCACCAACAGGAAGACCACTAGGCACAGAGTCAGGCTTTCCTGAATAAAACTTATCTGTATCGAGGGTTTTCAAAAAGGCTTCAATATCACTAAAATCGTCATCATCTATATTTACTTCTATATCGCCTCTATTTTCATAGGCTGCGATTGCGTCGATTAAGCTTTCGCGCGAACCATCATGCATATATGGAGCTGTCAAAGATATATTCCTCAAACTTGGTGTACGAACTACTGTGTTACCAATAATAGCCTCGCCTTCATGGATTTCGTTGTCAGATAGCATTGAACCACTGTGGCATCTAGCGCAGCCGCCATCTATAAATTTATTAAGGCCGATAATTTCTTGCTGTGATAAAGCAGCTTGTTCTCCAAGTAGAAAATTATCAAAGCGTGTATTAGGGCTAATTATTTTACGTTCAAAAGTGGCAATTGCTTTGGCGATGTTTATACCATTGATGACACCGTCTTCAGGAAAAGCAAGCTGAAATAACTCAATATATTCGGGTATTGATTGTAATCTCATAGTAATTTCAGGCATTATTTCTTGTTAACTGACACTGTAACCAAGCATTTCAACAGGGTTTGTAATCGGACCTAAAGCTTGCTCTTCTAAAGTATCAGCTCTTAAATCCCAGAAGTACCCACCAGAAACGAAGTTCTCGAAAATTTCATTATTACTGATGCCAGAAAATGCGACATTCATAATTGTCGGGGTGTGAAGCGGCGTAACTTCTGAGCCAAACCTATTAGGGCCAAGGCCGATGCCATCTGAGCCGATGGAGAAAGATCTTCCATCAGCCCAGCCAAAGTCTGGATGGTGGCATGACGCACAGGAAACGTTTTGATCGCCAGATAAAATAGGGTCCCAATAAAGCAGCTCACCCAAGCGTTCCTTAGTTTCGTTATAAGGATTGTCTTCTGGATAAATTGAGTTTGTTGGTAAGGGTGTAAAGAGACTTGAGTAATTTCGAATTTGAGTATCATCGCCAAGCTGCTCAAAATTTTCAGGGTTTCCACAGCTAATTAGCACACTGCAAGCTAATGTGATTAAAACTACTTTAGATCGTTTCATACTTAACAACTCCATAATTCTTATAAGCAAAGCACTCTAATGTCAACTTGTGCCAACATCGTTGATCTAGTTAGTTTGCCCATTTAGTTGTCTAAGAAATGTCTCTTTATCGCAAGTAATCTCAATTTGATAAAACAACGCTGTCAATCTTTCTGCTTTCTTTGTTAGTTATGGTCTAAAGGCTCTTTCTGTGCTGTCACGATATGGTCTGTTAGAGGGCATGGTATTTTTTATAGTTTCAAACATATTTGTTCGTCTTTTCATAAATTAATTAAGTATTGCAATGACTGGGAGGGTGAAATTGCTCTGATGTTATAAGCCTATTTAATTAAACTCAACTCGATATGAAAGTGAACGCAACCTGTATTTTAATGCTTACTAAAAGCGGATAAAAGATAAACTGTATTTAGAAATAGCCCAAACAACACTATGCAAAAGAGTTAGTAAATTAAAATAGTATATAAGATGGTCTGGTGGCGTAATCCCTTAGAAAAAGCTAACCGGGCCTTCAACGCCTGAAAAGAGTAAGACTAAAAGGCAGGGTATTGAGCCAAACACAATTGCACAAATAATTTCATCAAAGAGTAAGTGTGAAGCGGTTTTGCTTTTTGTTGGTTTGCATAATTGTTTTCTATTGTACTTTGAGCTTTAAAATACAATTCAAAAGAAGAGTAAAAACTTGTTCAGTAGAGTGCCATTAGCTGTCTTCCTATATATCCCCCCTTTTATACCTTAAAAGTATAAAATAATTTAAGGTAAGGATGGTGCGATAAATGTGCGATATATATTTAAAAACACTAATTTAATTGTGCGATAAAGAAGATAGTTTAATTTATAACTAATTGAAAATAAACGGAGTTAAATGGTCGGTATGGAGAGATTCGAACTCTCGACCCCTGCCACCCCATGACAGTGCGCTACCAAGCTGCGCCACATACCGACTTCGATAGCAATAGTACGTGTATTTATAAAAAAATCAATAAGCTTTTGTTTGTTTGGATGTTTATTGCGCAAGCGCTTAGTTTTAAGCACTTGCGCGGAGTGTTTTACACGGCCTTAGTCTTTATTTAACCACTGGTTGATCGTGTTATACATTTCATCTCGTAGTATTGGTTGAGCAGTTTTGTTAGGGTGTAAGTTATCGTTTTGCATTAGCTCGTTTTTTCCTGCTACTTTAAGTATAAAAAACGGCATTAAATGCGAGTTAGTAGCTTCACTAACACTGGCAAAGCTATCGGTGAACATTTTACTGTACCGAGGGCCATAGTTAGGTGGAATATATATTTCCATAAGTGCGGTTTGCGCATCAGCAGCTTGGCTTTTTTCAATTAAAGCCGTTAAGTTAGTTTGCATTTTTGTGATAGGAAAGCCGCGTAGGCCATCATTAGCACCGAGTTCAATAAGTACATGAGTTGGTTGGTATTGCTCAAGTAGCGCGTCTAATCGGCGCAATGCACCGCCGGTGGTTTCGCCGCTAATACTGGCATTTACTAAGTTGATAGGGCGTTGCTCGGTATCGTATTTATCTTGTAACAATTGCACCCAGCCTTGTTCTTGTTTTAAGCCATAAGCTGCGCTTAAACTATCACCAAGTATTAAAATCGTGTTGTTAGCTGCCGCGTGTAGTGGGTTAATAACTAAAAATAAAATGAATACACAACGTAGGATTGAATGAGTCATATGTCAGCGCTTTCTCAATTAAATATAATTCAAGTAAATGGTTTATCTAAAGTGGTTTCCACCTTTGAAGGTGAGTTGTCCATCCTCAGCGACATCAGCTTTAATGTCAAGCATGGCGAGTCTGTTGCCGTAGTAGGCACGTCGGGCTCTGGTAAGTCTACATTATTGAGCTTGCTAGCAGGGCTTGATACCGCCAGCAGTGGCGAGGTAGTGTTAGATGGCGAGCATTTGCACAAGTTAGATGAAGAAGCGCGTGCAGCCCTTAGAGCTGCTAAAGTCGGGTTTGTATTTCAGTCTTTTATGTTGGTACAAAGTTTAACTGCGCTTGAGAATGTGATGTTACCCGCTGAGCTTGCTGGCGAACATGATGCTAAAGAGCAAGCGCTCGCATTACTTGAAAAAGTTGGCTTGAGCCATCGTACTGATCATTACCCGTCGCAGTTATCTGGTGGTGAGCAACAACGTGTTGCCATTGCTCGTGCATTTGTGGGTTCGCCTAAAATACTGTTTGCCGACGAACCATCAGCTAACCTAGATAGCAAAAATGGCCATATGATTGAGTCGTTATTGTTTGATTTAAATAAGCAAAACGGTACTACGCTTATTTTAGTTACCCACGATGAAGCACTGGCTCAAAAGTGTGAACGTATTATTCAGATTGAAGCCGGTGAGCTGGTACGTAATTCAACTGAGGAAATGGCAAATGTGGGCTAAATTAGCGCTTAAACTATTTTCTCGAGAGTTTCGCCGTGGTGAACTAACCGTTATAAGTGCAGCCATTGCTTTAGCGGTGTTAACGGTGCTTACTTTATCTATGGTGACCGAGCGAATTGCACAAAGTATCGCGCAAAAAAGCAGTGCATTTATAGCAGCAGATAGGGTATTGGCCAGTAACCATGCCATAGATACCGCTTATATTACTCAAGCTGAGCAGCAAAACCTCAAAACAGCTCAAATGGTGTATTTTGACACTATGTTGTTTGCAAACGATGAAATGCAATTTAGCTCGGTAAAGGCTGCATCAAACAGTTACCCGCTTAAAGGTCAGTTAAAAGTTAAGGCGGGCTTAAACGCTGAAACAGAAGTTGCCCCGGGTGCGCCAACCCCAGGTAACGTGTGGCTAAGTGAATCGGTTTTTTACAGTTTAAATATAAACGTAGGCGACCAAGTTGAGCTGGGTGCTGCGTTATTCAATGTGGAAAAGGTGATTGTAGAAGAACCTGATGCGCCGTTTAATGTGTTCTCTAGCAGCCGCAGGGTACTTATTAATATTGACGACGTACCAAAAACTGAAGTAATACAGCCCGGTAGCCGTGTATTTTATCGCCAGTTATATGCAGGTGATGAAAGCGATATCAACAGTTTTTACGATTGGTTAAAACCGCAACTTAAAGAAAACCAAAACTGGTATGGTGTTAAAGACCGTCAATCGCCCATTTCAAATAGCTTAAACAGAGCTGAAAGCTTTTTGTTATTAGCCGGTTTGCTAGGGATTATTTTAGCCGCAGTTGCTATTGCAGTATCGGCTAAACGCTATTGTGAGCGCCAATACGACCCAGTAGCAATGATGAAAACCTTAGGCGGCAGCCGCGATATGATCCGCAAAATTTACCTTATGCACTTATTAATGGTGTGTACCATGGCGGTGGTTGTTGGCTTAGCTATTGGCTATGGCTTGCAAGAAGTGGCTACCGGTTATTTAGCTAAGAGTATGGGCACCGAACTGCCCATGGCAGGCTTTAAACCTTGGCTAGTAGCGATTAGCACCGGGGTTATTTGTGCGGTTATGTTCTCTATTAAGCCATTGTTAGACTTATTTGATATTCCACCGCTTAGAGATACTTCGCCGTAACTTAGGCGATCGCCTTGCGGTAAGTAAAATTCATTTAGGGCTAAGTGCACTCACCGTGTTTTTATTAATGTGGTTATTTAGTAACAATATTAAAATTACCCTTATTTTGTTTGTCTCAACGCTTACGCTTATTTTGGTGTTATTTTTAATTTCTAAGTTAATATTTGGTGGTGGCCGCAAGCTTGGCTTAAAGCCGGGTAACAGCTGGTCGTTAGCTATTGCGTCTATTCAAAAGCGCGCCAATGTTAATGCAGTGCAGTTAATTAGTTTTTCGTTAGCAATAAAATTACTATTATTTTTAATTGTGCTTAAAAACGATATTATTTCTGATTGGCAGTCACAATTGCCAAGTGATGCGCCTAACGCTTTTTTAGTTAATATCACGCAAAATGAACTGGATCCAGTTAATGAATATTTAGCACAAAAGGGCATTCAGGTGTCGGAGTTTTACCCGACTATTCGTGGTCGCGTAAATGCTGTTAACGGTGAAGCGGTTGCGCGTGAAGTGTCACTGCAAGACAACGAGAAAAAAGACGAAGAAGCCCGCTCAGGCATTGGTCGCGAACTTAACTTAACCTGGCTTGATGAAGTTCCTTCACAAAATGACATTATCGATGGTCAGTGGTTTGGCGATGACGCCGTTGCCGAGGCCTCACTTGAAGAGTCGATGATGCAGCGCCTAGATGTGAAAATGGGCGATACCCTCACGTTTTTAATTGGTGCGCAGTCGTTCGACGCTAAAATTACCAGTGTGCGAAAAGTAAATTGGGCCACCCTCAAGCCTAACTTTTTTATTATTTTAAGCCCCGATGTACTTAGCGACTTTCCGGCAACCTATATTTCATCGGTACGCATTGAGCCTGAGCAAAAGCGCGACTTTAGCCAGTTATTACGTACATATCCCACTATTACAGCAATTGATGTAGATAACTTTGTTAAGCAAATACAATCGACTATTGAACAAGTGTCGTTAGCTATTGGTTTTGTACTCGCTATTGTGGTGCTATGTGGTGCACTGGTACTTATATCGCAGGTGCAAGCAAGCTTAGGTGAGCGGATGCAAGAAATTGTGATATTACGTACGCTAGGCGCTAAAGGTCGATTAATAAAAAACGCTACTTTGTATGAGTTTTTATTACTGGGCGGTTTAGCCGGACTAGTCGCTGCATTTTTCAGTGATATAGCACTGTTAATAGTACAGCAGCAAATGTTTGATTTGGCGGGTAAGCTGCATCCAAATATTTGGATTATTGGCCCCGTTGCTGGTGGCGTATTTGTAGCAGGATTAGGCTATTTTATGATTTCCCGTACGCTCAAACAAAACACCCAAGGTTTAGTGCGCGCTTTGGCGTAAACTTTGCGGCCAAATAGCGTTTAAATGCCTACTTTTTAAGTAGGCATTTTTGTTTTAGCTTGGTACTGGTAATTTATACAGTGCTCTGGCATTATTAGCATTATTAATGAATAACAATAATGAGAGTGCTGTTTGGCCATTATTTTAGGGATCGATCCGGGCTCGCGTTTAACGGGTTACGGTGTGGTTGCGCACCAAGGTGCTAAGTTTACTTACTTAGGCAGTGGCTGTATTAAATTAGCCGATCACGACTTTCCCACCCGACTTAAAATGATATACCAAGGTATTACGCAGCTTATAGAGCAGTTTTCGCCGGAAACCTTTGCCATAGAAAAAGTATTTATGGCACATAATCCCGATTCTGCTTTAAAACTTGGTCAAGCTCGTGGTGCTGCGATTGTGGGTGCCTCTATGGCCGACTTACCAGTGTTTGAATACTCTGCACGACAAATAAAGCAAGCCGTGGTGGGTAACGGTGGTGCCGATAAATCGCAAGTACAACATATGGTTAAAAACATACTTAAACTGCCAGGTACGCCGCAAGCCGATGCAGCAGATGCGCTCGCGATTGCGATTTGCCATGCTCACTCTGAACAAAACTTAATTAAACTAGCGGGTAGCGCAAGCAAAACCGTTAGAGGACGTCTAAGGAAATAACAATGATAGGTCGCTTAAACGGCGTGTTAGTTGAAAAACAGCCCCCAGAAATATTATTAGAAGTTAGTGGCGTTGGCTACGAAGTACAAATGCCAATGACCTGTTTTTACGATTTACCCAAAGTGGGCGACAACGCCATTGTGTACACTCACTTTGTAGTACGCGAAGACGCACAGTTATTGTTTGGCTTTAATAATAAAACCGAACGTGCCTTATTTAGAGAGCTGTTAAAAGCCAATGGCGTAGGACCTAAATTGGGTTTAGCTATTTTGTCGGGTATGTCGGCGCAGCAGTTTGTAAGTTGCGTAAATAATGAAGACGCTACCGCTTTGGTTAAATTGCCAGGGGTAGGTAAAAAAACCGCCGAGCGTTTAGTGCTTGAAATGAAAGACCGATTAAAAAATTGGGGCAATGATTTATTTACCCCGTTTAGCGATAGCGCTGTAATAGAGCCTGCGAGTGATGCAACTATAGCCAATAATGCGGCCGATGATGCGGTTTCGGCGTTGGTGGCGCTCGGTTATAAATTGCCACAAGCGCAAAAAGCAGTAAAATCAGTAAGCAAACCCGATATGTCGACTGAGGTTCTAATTAAAGAATCTTTGAAATCAATGCTGTGAGTAAATTATGATCGAAGCTGATCGCTTAATTGATGCTGCTGAAAAAACCAACGAAGACACCATAGATCGTGCTATTAGGCCTAAGTTACTGGCCGACTACCGTGGTCAGCCGCATGTTAAGCAACAAATGGAAATATTTATTGAGGCTGCGCGTAGCCGTAGCGAAGCGTTGGATCATTTATTAATATTTGGTCCGCCAGGCTTAGGTAAAACCACGCTTGCCAATATTGTAGCAAATGAATTAAGCGTAAATATTAAAACGACCTCGGGCCCTGTACTTGAAAAAGCCGGCGATTTAGCTGCGTTGCTTACTAACCTTGAAGAAGGTGATGTACTGTTTATTGATGAAATACATCGCTTGAGCCCGCAAGTAGAAGAAATACTTTACCCTGCAATGGAAGATTATCAGCTCGATATAATGATAGGTGAGGGGCCAGCGGCACGCTCTATTAAGCTTGATTTACCTGCATTTACCTTAATTGGCGCAACCACGCGTGCGGGATCATTAACCTCACCACTGCGTGACCGCTTTGGTATTGTACAACGTTTAGAATTTTATTCTGTGGAAGATTTGTCGCATATTGTTGGGCGCTCAGCGCATTACCTTGATTTAGAAATGTGTGACGATGGTGCGGCAGAAATTGCCAAGCGTTCTCGTGGCACACCGCGTATAGCAAACCGTTTATTGCGTCGTGTGCGCGATTACACCCAAGTTAAATCAGATGGTACGGTTAATGCCGAGGTTGCTCAACAAGCCCTCGATATGATTGATGTTGATAAAAGTGGTTTTGATTACATGGACCGCAAATATTTACTCGCCATTATTGAAAAATTTATGGGTGGCCCTGTTGGTCTTGATAACCTAGCCGCTGCTATAGGCGAAGAAAAAGAAACGATAGAAGATGTGATTGAGCCGTTTTTAATTCAACAAGGGTTTATTCAGCGCACGCCACGCGGACGAATTGTGTCGGATAATGCGTATCACCATTTTGGTTTGTTACCTAAAAAAGATTAAAGATTAATTAGACTCTTTCCAAAGCCATTGTCTTTTTAACGACAGTGGCTTTTTTGTATGAGTAAATATTACGTATTTAACTTTGCCAATAATTCACTGAGCGTTAAGACATATCAGGCTATTGTTCGCCAGCTGTATTAGTGTTTAGGCTGAGTTTAAATAGTTTGCTAAATTGCAGGCAAAAAAAAGCCCGCAAAAAATGCGGGCAAACAACAAGTTTAAGGAAGTAATCTAGGGAACTACGTTTTACTTGTTGAGGTCATACCCCAAGAAGTAAAAAAGTAATACGAAATAAATCATATTACGAGGAACTGGATTCAATGAAATAGCTTTCATTTAATGCGCTAGCTCGGTATGGGAGAATAATACCGAAGAGACACAATTTGTTCAAACTAGAAAATTTATATTTTCAGATAAAAAAAACTAATAACAGTGGTTTTTTGTTTCAGCTTATTGTTGCATGTTAATTAATCATTAATTCTATAAGTTAATGAAATGCTTTGTTTATGTATATTAACATATTAACGTTCGGTATTAGTTTTACTATTACGTTAAGGTAAGCATGTGCTGGTTATGAGTGCTTATGCATTAATTTTGAATAAACAGCGCATTTCTGTCACTCTTTAGTGAAACTAAGCGTGCTTCCATAAAGCTTTGTTGTTATTTATTTATACAGTAGAACAAGAGTTAAGTAGTAAATATTGAGTAAAGCTGTTTTTTTAACGTTTTTTGTTGTCTATTCACAGCAATATCGTTGTCAGCAGTAAATACACTAGATACACTAGCAAAACTTTAATGGTGGCTAATGTATTGCTAAGTTACCTTACTCAAATAAATCAATTTGATGTTTTTAATTATTTAGGAGTTTAACGTGGGATCAGGGCTTAATTTTTTAGATCTAATTCTAGAAGCCAGTTTGCTTGTGCAATTAGTAATGCTAGCGTTGGTTGCTATGTCGGTTATGTCATGGGCTATTATTTTTCAACGTAAAAAAGCCATCTCTGACGCCTTAGCAAATGCCAAAAAATTTGAGCAACGTTTTTGGTCTGGTGTTGACCTAAGTAAACTATATAACGAAATCTCTTCTCGCGGTGGCCAGTCAGCTGGTATTGAGGCGTTATTTACCTCAGGCTTTAAAGAGTTTGCACGTCATAAAAAAAATACCTTTCAAAGTGCGGGCATTGTAATGGAAGGCACACACCGTTCAATGCGGGTTGCGCTTTCTCGCGAAATAGAAAAACTAGAATCAAGCCTATCGTTTTTAGCAACGGTCGGTTCAATTAGCCCTTACATCGGCTTATTTGGTACTGTTTGGGGTATTATGAATGCCTTTATTGCTCTAGGTGAAGTAAAACAAGCAACCTTACAAATGGTTGCTCCTGGTATAGCAGAAGCGTTAATTGCTACAGCAATGGGTTTATTTGCTGCAATTCCTGCTGTTATTGCTTATAACCGATTTGCTAATAAAGTTGAAAAGTTAGAATCTCACTACATTAACTTTATGGAAGAATTTGCCAATATCTTACACCGTCAAGCAGCTACCCAAATAGAGGCTCAAGCGAATGTATCATCGTAAAAAGCGTCGCCCAGTCGCAGAAATTAATGTAGTACCATACATTGATGTAATGTTGGTGCTGCTTATTATATTTATGGCCACCGCGCCGTTAATTACTCATGGTGTAAAAGTAGACCTACCAAAAATGGAAGAGTCGGACTTAGTCGATACCAAGGACACGCCACCCATTATTGCCTCTATTGATGCCGATGGTAAGTATTACGTAAGTGTAGGTACCGATCCTGAAGAGCCAATGGAAGCATTAGATGTAGCCGCAGTAATTAAACTACAACTAATGAAAAACCCGGATGTGCCTGTGATGATAAAAGGCTCGGGTAAAGTGTCGTATCAGGAAGTGTTACTGTTAATGGACTTTTTAAAAAATGCAGGTGTACCGTCGGTAGGGTTAATGACCGAATCCTTTGAGGGGACCAAGTAACTGTATGAGTAGTTCATTAATTAAATCAGTATTGCTGCATTTAGCGTTAGGTGGGTTTTTGTATGCGTCAGCAAACATTCATCCTCCTAAACCTAAAGTAATGGAAGTGACGCTTAATGCGGCTATTCCTGAGCCAGAGAAAGCGGTTTCGGCGGTTACGATTGATCAAAAGCAAGTTGAGCAAAAAATAGCTGAGCTTAAAAAGAAAGAAGATGATAAAAAGCGTGCTGAAGATAAACGTATTCGCGATTTAGAACGCAGAGCAACCGATGCACGTAAACAGCGTGAAGCTGAAGCAAGACGCATTAAAAAGCTTGAACAGCAACGCAGAGCAAAAGAGAAAGAAACCGCACAAGCGCAAGCACAAGCTAAAAAAGCCCGTGAAATAGAACAGCGCGAGCGAGCAAAAGCGAAGCAAGCCGAAAAGCAAAAGCAAGAAGCTGAAAACGCGGCAAAAGCAGCTGCCGATAAACTCAAAGCGGAAGAAGCGGCACTTAAAAAAGCCGAAGAAGAGCGTAAAAAGCGCGCTGAAGAAGCAGAACGTAAACGTCAGCAAGCATTGCAAGAACAAATGCTGCAAGAGCAACTTGCCAAAGAGCAGGCGGCTCGTAATAAAATACGTCAACAGCAAGTAGTCAGTGAAGTTGATAAATTCCGCGCTCTAATTATGGCGCGTATTCAACAAAACTTACTAATTGATGAAAAAATGAAAAACCAGCAATGCCGCATTAATATCCGTCTTGGATTTAATGGGCTAGTAACGCAGGTAAAATCGTTAGGCGGTGATAAGTTAGTGTGTGAGGCTGCATTAAGAGCCGTTCGCATGGCCGACACATTACCAGTATCTAAAGACAAAGACGTATTCGAGAAACTAAAGAATATTAATATAACCATCGCGCCAGAGTTTTAAGGGATGACATGTTTAACAAAATTAAAATAGCCTGTTTAGTTTTAATATTAGGGTTTCAGAGTGTGGCACATGCGGCACTTGAAATTGTTATTACTGAAGGTATAGACGGCGCAAGACCGATTGCGATTGTGCCATTTAAATACCAAGGTATTGGTCCTATTCCACAGCAGCTAAGTGATGTAATTGCTGCCGATTTAATGCGTAGCGGTAAGTTTAAGCCTGTGAGTGTGTCGCAAATGCCGCAACAACCTCACAAAGATGCTGATATTGATTACAGTGCTTGGGTAAATCAAGGTGTAGAGGCCGTGTTGGTTGGTGAAGTAGAGCAGCAAACCAACGGGCGTTATTTAGTGCGTTATGAGCTGGTTGATGTTATTCGCGGCCAAATTACTGGCGGTGAAACACAAATGATGAGCAGCGGTAAGCTGATTCAAAGCCAAGATCATATTTTAGAAGCGCGCCAAAGCGTGATCGGTGAAACCGGCTTTCGCCGTTACTCGCACCGCATCAGTGATGTAATTTATGAAAAACTAACCGGTGAAAAGGGCGCGTTTTTAACTAAAATAGCCTATGTTATTGTTCGTGATACTGATGAAAAGCCTTATCAGTTAGTGGTTGCTGACTACGATGGCTTTAATGAACAAGTGTTATTGCGCTCAAAAGAGCCATTAATGTCGCCAGTATGGTCGCCTGATGGTACTAAATTAGCGTATGTAACGTTCGAAAATCGCCAGAGCCAAATTTTTATTCAAGACATTTATACCGGTAAACGTGAACTGATCACCAGCTATAAAGGAATTAACGGTGCGCCGCAGTTCTCGCCAGACGGTAAAAAGCTACTGTTAGTGCTATCAAAAGATAAAACTGGTGCAACTGAGGTTTACTTATTAGACTTACTAACGCGTAAAGAGACCCGATTAACACGCCATCGTAGTATAGATACCGAACCTTCGTGGTACCCAAATGGTCAAGATATAGTATTTACGTCGGAAAGGGGTGGTAATGCTCAGATTTATAAGTTAAATTTAAAAACTGGCAGATCTCAAAGATTAACCTTTGACGGTGACATGAACCTAGCGGGTTCTATTTCGCCAGACGGGAAAGAATTAGTGATGGTAAACCGTACTAACGGACAGTATCATCTTGCTAAGAAAGAGTTGGCTACAGGTGCGTTCCAAGTTTTAACTCGAACTCGCCTTGATGAATCGCCGAGCATAGCGCCAAATGGCTCGATGATTATATACAGCACGCTCCATAATAATAAACAGGTACTTGCGCTAGTATCGATGGACGGCCGTTTTAAAGCACGCTTACCTGTGCTTGATGGACAAGTGAAGGCACCGGCTTGGTCGCCATATTTACAGTAATAATTGCTGGTTTACTCAAAATAGGAATCTACTCAATGCAACTTAACAAAATACTTAAAGGCCTGCTAATTGCTGTGCCAGTAATGACACTAGCAGCTTGTAGCTCATCTTCAGATATCGATGAAAATGCAGCCAACCAGTCTAACCAAGCAACTGTTGAGCAAACAACAACTGATACAGTTGAAGTAGCAACAATGACGCCAGAGCAACAAGCTGAAGAGCAACTTCGTCAAAAGTACGAAGCGCTTCGTCAAGAGCAAATCATTTACTTTGGTTTTGACACTGCAACGATTCAAGGTCAATACGGCGAGCTACTTCGTGCACACGCTGAGTTTTTAGTTAAAAATCCTTCTGTTAAAGTATTAATCGAAGGCCACGCAGATGAGCGCGGTACGCCAGAGTACAACATTGCACTGGGTGAGCACCGTGGACAAGCAGTTGAAAAATACCTACAAAGTTTAGGTGTTTCTGCAAGCCAAATGTCAGTAGTTAGCTACGGTGAAGAGAAGCCAATGGTTAAATCTCGCACTGAAGAAGCTTTCGCTAAAAACCGCCGTGCGGTACTAGTTTACTAAGATAAGAGATATTATGAAGCCGAAAATTATTTTGGCAGCCATGATATTGAGCGGGAGCACCCAGTTAATGGCTGCTCCCGCTCCTGTTTCAGAAGCTGCAAGTTCACAGTCGAGCATTGAAAAGCGTTTAGAAACGCTTGAAAAGATGATGCAACAGCGTAATTTCTTACAAGTAGAGTTACAGCAACAGCTTAACTTACTGCAAGATGAAGTGAGTCAAATTCGCGGTGTTACCGAAGAGCAAAGCTATAAACTTGAAAAAGTATTGCAGCGCCAGCGCGAGCTTTATCAAGAAATAGAAAACCGTGTTAGCCAAGCATATGCTAAACCAGCTACTCCAGCGCCTACAACAGACTACACGCAACCAGGTAGCGATCAGAGCTACAGCAGTGATTTATCTGAAAACGAAGCGTACGAGCGTGCTGTTGCGCTTATAATGAAAGATAAGCGCTATGACCAAGCTATTCCAGAATTTCAAGCGTTCTTAACAACGTATCCAAATTCAGTGTACACCTCAAACGCACATTATTGGCTTGGGCAATTATTAACGATTAAAAATGACGGTGTAAAAGCAGCCGAACATTTCAAAGTAGTTGTTAACGAATTTCCAAACTCAAATAAGCGCCCAGATGCAATGTTAAAGCTTGGTACACTTTTACAAGAGCAAGGGTTAAAGGCTGAAGCACAAAAAATACTGAATGAGCTAATCAATCAGTACCCAAGTACAACTGCTGCTAAATTAGCCACAGATCGCTTATCAAAGTAAATGTTGATGCTTGATTAGACTGCTTTTTGTCATAAGCGGTCTAAATTTGCTCAACTAGACATAAAAACTTAAAAAAAGAGACAATTTCGGTTGCACTCATTTTATAAATAAGTATTATAAGCGCCCGCAGCAAACGAATGGTAACCCCACTCGAAATGCGGCAAAAAAGCGGGTCATTAGCTCAGTTGGTAGAGCAGTGGACTTTTAATCCATTGGTCGATGGTTCAAGTCCATCATGACCCACCATTCTTTATTGTTAATAAAGTTTGGTCTTTAATCGGCGGATTTACGCAATGTGTTAACAAACACACAGAGCGGGTCATTAGCTCAGTTGGTAGAGCAGTGGACTTTTAATCCATTGGTCGATGGTTCAAGTCCATCATGACCCACCATTCTTTTTAAACTAGAATGGTCTAATCGGCGGATTTACGCGTATTTACTTTTTAAAAGTAAATCAGAGCGGGTCATTAGCTCAGTTGGTAGAGCAGTGGACTTTTAATCCATTGGTCGATGGTTCAAGTCCATCATGACCCACCATTCTTTATTGAATGGCTATAATCGGCGGATTTACGCAGCCTTACTTTTTATAAGTAAATCAGAGCGGGTCATTAGCTCAGTTGGTAGAGCAGTGGACTTTTAATCCATTGGTCGATGGTTCAAGTCCATCATGACCCACCATTCTTTACTGAATGGTTATAATCGGCGGATTTACGCAGCCTTACTTTTTATAAGTAAACCAGAGCGGGTCATTAGCTCAGTTGGTAGAGCAGTGGACTTTTAATCCATTGGTCGATGGTTCAAGTCCATCATGACCCACCATTCTTTATTGAGTGGTTATAATCGGCGGATTTACGCAGCCTTACTTTTTTATAAGTAAACCAGAGCGGGTCATTAGCTCAGTTGGTAGAGCAGTGGACTTTTAATCCATTGGTCGATGGTTCAAGTCCATCATGACCCACCATTCTTTATTGAGTGGTTATAATCGGCGGATTTACGCAGCCTTACTTTTTATAAGTAATCCAGAGCGGGTCATTAGCTCAGTTGGTAGAGCAGTGGACTTTTAATCCATTGGTCGATGGTTCAAGTCCATCATGACCCACCACTTCTGGTACACTTTCTCCGTATAATATATTTCTTAGTATCTCCCTTATTTTTATTTATAAACTGCCTGACTAGATTGCTATTATTTAGCGTTGGTTTCTCGTATAATTTGCGCTATTAATTGCACTGTAAATAAAGTGGTCGAGAACATGAGTTTAGCTCAAACTATTATGCCTGAAGGTTATATTTTCCCTCCTAAGCCGGCACCGTTAACACAAGACGAAAAAGGCGAATATAAAGCGCGTATAAAACAATTACTGCAAGAGAAAAACGCGGTACTTGTTGCTCATTATTACACTGATCCTGAAATTCAAGCACTTGCTGAAGAAACGGGCGGCTGTGTAGCCGACTCACTCGAAATGGCACGTTTTGGCGCTCGCCATGAAGCCGACATGATCATCGTCGCGGGTGTACGTTTTATGGGTGAAACAGCTAAAATTTTAACGCCCAATAAAACTGTGGTGATGCCTACACTTGAAGCGACTTGTTCATTAGATATTGGTTGCCCTGTGGATGAGTTTTCAGCGTTTTGTGATCAACACCCAGACCGTAAAGTGGTGGTATATGCTAATACATCTACCGCGGTTAAAGCGCGTGCTGATTGGATAGTTACCTCATCGTGTGCACTTGAAATAGTAGAGCACTTAGATGAGCAAGGCGAAAAAATCATTTGGGGCCCAGATAAACATTTAGGCAGTTATATTCAAAAGAATACTGGCGCTGATATGATCATGTGGAACGGCGCATGTATTGTACATGATGAGTTTAAAACCAAAGCGCTAAAAGACTTTAAAGTCTTGCATCCAGATGCGGGCGTATTGGTGCATCCAGAATCACCAGCTGAAATTGTTGAACTCGCTGATGCTGTTGGCTCTACTAGCCAGCTTATTAAAGCAGCGCAAACTATGCCTAATAAAAAGTTTATCGTGGCGACCGATCGCGGTATTTTTTATAAAATGCAGCAACTATGTCCAGATAAAGAGTTTTTTGAAGCGCCAACGGCTGGTAGCGGCGCTACATGTAAAACTTGCGCTCACTGCCCTTGGATGGCAATGAACGGCTTACAAGCGATTGAGGAAGCACTGATTGATGCCAGCGGTAAAGAAGTGTTTGTTGATATGGATTTGCGTGAAGGCGCGCTTAAATCATTAAATCGCATGCTAGACTTTACAGCTAACATGGCAAAGTAATAAAACGCACTATTAATAAAAAGGTTACTGAGGCTCAGTAACCTTTTTTTGTGCCTAAAAGAGTTATAGTGATTGATACTAAACATGCTGATGTAATTGGTATGATTATTAAGCAGTTAAAAGCGTGATGTTAAAAAGGCCTTGCACCAAGCAAGTGTATTTCATACTATAGCGCGCTGTTGCAATGCAACACTGTGGAGAGATGGCTGAGTGGCTGAAGGCGCACGCCTGGAAAGTGTGTTTAGGTTAATCCCTAACGAGGGTTCGAATCCCTCTCTCTCCACCATTATTCTATATCAGGACGCCTCAAGGCGTCCTTTTTTGTGCCTGTAATAACATTAAACGTGTTGGTGTTGAGCTTGGCGTTTGTCTTTACGCTGATGTTTTAATGTATACATTCGTTGGTCGGCTAAGGTTAAGCAAGCTTTATAGTCACTACACTCCTGACTACTTGCTAAGCCATAGCTCACGCCTGATAACGGCCAGTGTTTTTGAACTTGCTGATGAATATAGTTTAACGACTCGTTGATGCTCAGGATGAGTTGGGCGAGCTGTTGTGCTGATTTAACGTTACACACACAAATAAATTCATCACCGCCGGTTCTGCATACCTCGCCTTTATCGGCTAACGCATTTTGTATTAACCGCGTAACCTCAATGAGTAGCTTGTCACCGTGAGCATGACCTAGGTGATCGTTAACACTTTTAATATTGTCGCAATCTATAAACACTATGAGATAAAAATTATCTAAGTTATCAAGTATTTCTTGTAATTGCAGCCGGTTTCCTACTTTGGTGAGTGGGTCTATGCGTGATAACTCTAGCGCTTTTATATAATTATTTTGCTTTATTTTTAGCCATTCAGATAAAGAAAGTAAAATACAGATACAATCAATGGCCAGAGCAATAAGCACCCATAATTCAGGTGAGCTTATTTCTATTAAATTGAGGTGCGATAAGATAAAAATAACTAATGACAGGCTATAAACAAGGTTGCCAGTTAAAAAATATTTCGCCCTAAAGTCCTTCATCCCCAGCATTGTAAAGCCAAGCTTTAAGCTTAAATACACCCAAATTGCAGCGAGGAAGTGAGCTAAATAGAACACCCAATGAAAGGGTAAAAATAGGTTTAAAAAACCACAGGCAAGTGCCGTTATGGAAAAGTATTTTAAAAATCGGCTAATACCAGTGCGGGTATGTTGGTCAAAGTTAAATAAGTAATAGGCAAATGAACTGGCAGAGGCAATAGCGAAGGCAAAAATATACATGCCAAAGTAATGGGTGTTAATTGCGTGGTAATTAAAAAGTAACGCAACTATCCCCGCCGCGAATGCCCAGCCAATGCCGTGTAATCCTATATAACCTGCACAAAACAACGCCACGCGATGTTGTGTTTTAAAGAACATTATTAAGGCCATGCAAGCCAAGGTCAGCATTATAGTAATAGACACTAAGCTTAATGAATTGATATAAAACTGAAGTTTAACAAACCTAGATTGAGGAATAATGTTAATGCTAACAGGTTTAGCAAAGTGCTTAGCATTAATATAAAGCCATAAAACACCGTGTGAATTAGCTTCTAGATGTAATTCAAAAGCTTGGCTGTGCATTACAATGGCTGATTGAGTGACGCTATTTTGTGAAAAATCAGCGACTTTTCTGATCCCACTAGTATCTTGATAAAAAGCAACGCCACTATCTAAGTAATTAATTTGGGGGATTATATACCAGCGTCCTGCGCTCACTGTAGTTAAACTAATTTTTGCTATTGCACTGCCATGCGCACTATATAGCGAAGTGACGGGAGTACTTATATTGTTATAAGCATTAATGAGTTGCTCACCTTGGGTTGATTTAGCTAAATCTACTTGATGCCATATAGCTGATTTTAATTGTAAGCTGTCATTTTCGTTTAATATTACAGCAGATGCACTAAAACCAATGATTTGTAGTAGCAAGCAACATATAAAATTGAAAGTGTACCGCATGTAATACCTAAGTTAGTTACCGGTAAAAATTGTACTGCATTTTTAACAGAATAATTATAGTTATGACCGCTTTAGCGTATTTTTGCTTTATAGTTACTAACTTTAATCACTAAACGGTGAGCTGTTATTATAAAAATATAGTTAATGATTAATTAAAGGGTTAATAATTTATTTACATGAATTTGGTATGCATAGCGATGAATGATTATAAATCGCTATGCAAAAGGAGGTACTTATGACTATTTTATTTAAAATTATGCTCCATAATTTTATCTGATAACGCGCTAAGTATATCGACTACTTTAAAGCTTGCTTGCTCCATAAGAGATACTTTTTCAACAGCAGTATTGAGATCGCCTAATTGGAATGCTTCTAGAGCAGCAAAGCCATTTTTATGGACATCTGTATGTGGTTTCTCTAATGCTTTGAAGTCGTTAATGCTTGAATATTTTAATGCACCTTCACCTTGATAGTACCATTGACCTAAACGACACATGGTATGATCAGAAAAGTCTTCTGCCGTCTTGTTTGATTGACCTAAAATGACTTTATAAATATCGTATTTCCATACAATATGGTCCATTTTTACTGTTTGAATAAATGCATCCGCACTTGAATTAACGATAACGCTATACATATTTTGTGATAGTTCAACCACCTTTTTAGCGGTAGTATCAATTTCTGATGAGCTATTTGCAATGCCATCACTTTCTTCGCTAACGTTAGTAATTTTAGTTACAACGCTTTGCATTTGCTCATTAACCTTATCTATTAAATTAGATATCTCGTTAGATGCCTCAGAAGAGCGTTGAGCAAGCGTTCTCACTTCATCTGCGACCACTGCAAAGCCTCGCCCTTGCTCTCCCGCTCTTGCTGCCTCAATGGCTGCATTAAGTGCGAGTAAATTTGTTTGATCAGAAATTCCTTTAATTATGTTTACAAAATCATTAATGCCGATTGTTACTGACTGCAACTCTTTAACGGATTTAGAGGCGGATTTTGTATCTCTTGAAATATTATGTGTTGACGATGAAGTCGTTGCTAACATATCTAAAATTGTATCAAGTAATTCTTGGGATGACTTAAATGACGTAATATCATTGATTAGTTTATGTGAAGTTGAGGCTAAGCTTTCTCTGATATCACTTATTAAATCAGATGACTGCAATGATAAGGTATTTAATTCACGCTGTTTTACAAATGCCGTATCGTTTGCTATTTCATTGTCGTTTAGTTGTGATTTCTCGCTGTTTACTGCTAATAATTGCGCCTCAAGTTTTTCATTAGCTTTTTTTAATTGCATTAACTCGTTATTTAACTCGTTAATTTTGTTTTTATATTTTGAATTGAACAGCATGTAGACCCCAATTTAAACACGGAAAATAAACGTTATATTTTTTTATTAAATTTACCTGATTATAGATTACATAATTCGATTTTTAACAGGGCTGGAATTAATGTCCACCCAAATCGATTTTTATAAAAGTAAATTACAACACAATAATAGATGCTTTATAACTTTTTGGTAAAAAACTTTTCATTTCATGCTTATAGTAAACTTATTTAAAATGGTCACTATTTTAGAAG
The DNA here is from genome assembly GCF_055808145.1 of Pseudoalteromonas sp. KJ63-1. The sequence continues at coordinate 1,188,335 of NZ_CM147855.1, forward strand.
TTAGGGTCTGTTGACCTTTCAAGGTTGGATTTGCAGCAGTCTGTTTGGTATTTAGGCAAGGCATCGCCTATGTGGTGTGGATTCCCCCATAAATAGGCGATAACGCAGCATCAATGCCAAACAGGCGCTGCCCGAAGGATTCAGCTTAGGGGCGTGAGCAGGACGCGGAAGCTTTGCTCAGTTATGACTTATTCTTACATGGATGTAAGCCAGTAGAATAACGCAGGAGCAGTTATCGAGCCCACTAGGTTACAAACATCGCGCCGCGATTAAACCGCCCCTAGCTTGAACAAATTTTAATCCGCAAAGATTAACAGACCCTAATATTTTCTAATTGATTTATTCAACTGCGCTTGAAATTCATCAGGAAATAAAATCGTGCCGTCGTCATCTTCGGTAGGGAAAACAGCAACCAGTAAGTCATCTTCTTCAAGGCCTGGTGTCCAGCGGCTAAACCAATCTGCAGTTGGAATTGCTTTAGGTGTACATCCTTCCCATTCGCCGGTTGCCCAAGCTTGGGCAAACTCACGGGTTGGCCATACAGGCACACAGTCGTCGTCTTCGTTAGTGAGCATGACGCAGCCGTCGTCATCGTTTAAAATCCACACTTGTTTAAACTGCTGCACAGTTTCGTACATGAATGCGAGTCGTTTTTTTGCGCCAAGGCCTAAAATTACGTCGTCTTGCTTTGATAAATTGTCAGTGGTCATTTTTGGCTCTCTCTCACTGTGGGGGAATACAAAAGGCAGCGACATACTGCGCTTTAAAATTTAGTTTAGCTAATGGCTACAAGCAGCTCATCGGCTAGTTGGTTTAGTGCGTCGGGGTCTTGATTTGTTAATGCGTAAGTGCGCAATCCATAAATACCCATAACACAAAATCGTGCTAGTTCTATGGCACTTCGCCCATTGGTAATTTCTTTATTATCTATCGCTTTTTGTAATTGCTGCGCAAAGGCATGCTCGTACGCCGTTAAATTAGTTCGTAATACGTGGCAAATTTGTGGATCGTTACCCTCCACCTCACTAATGCTTTTTGTAAGCAAGCACACTTTAGTTGCTTCGCCGTCAATACATTCTTGCACAATGATATTAAGGTAATGTTTCAGCGTATCTAAAATACAATTACTGTGCTCAAACAGGGCCGTAAACTGTGTATTGCGATCGGTTTGGTATTGCTCCGTGGCGGCTAAAAAAATGCCTTTTTTATTACCAAATGCCCCATACAAAGAACCCGGATGTAAATGGGTGGCTTGAGTCAGTTTTTGCATACTGGTTTTTGCGTAGCCATGCAGCATAAACATGGCCATAGCTTGGCGCAGTACAAACTCTTTATCAAATTCTGCAGTTCTCATAATGACTCTTTTAGTGGAGAGAGTAGTAATGAATAAATTTATTTTTCTTAGGCCTAGGAGTTTACGCAATCTTAAACAAAGTTTCAAAATTATACTTGAATATTCATTCAAGTGACCTTATCTTGAATGTACATTCAACAAAGGATAAATATTATGTCGATTGACTTACTTTCACCTTTTAAATTAAATAACAGCATAGAACTGCAAAACCGCGTACTTATGGCACCATTGACCCGTTGTATGGCAGATGACAATTTAGTGCCAACACAAGCCATGGTTGATTACTACGCTCGCCGTGCTGATGTAGGCTTAATTATTAGTGAAGCCATTATTATCCGTGCTGATGCTCAAGGTTATCCAAATACACCTGGGCTTTTCACTAGCGAACAAATTCAAGGTTGGAAAAAAGTCACTGATGCAGTACATGCCAATGGCGGAAAAATGTTTGCACAACTATGGCATGTTGGCCGTGTAGCACACCCTCACTTTTTTGGTGGTGATGTTTTGGCGCCATCTGCAATAGGGGTTGAAGGTTCAGTACCGCGTATGCGCGAGCTCACTTATGTTACGCCAAAGCCTGTAACTACAGACGACATTAAAGGCTTAGTGGCTGACTACGCTAAAGCCGCAGAAAATGCGATGGAAGCGGGTTTTGACGGCGTAGAAATTCATGGTGCTAATGGTTATTTAATTGACCAATTTTTACATTATGCGGCAAATGAACGTGATGACGAGTACGGGCAAACACCAGAAAACATGTCTCGTTTTGCACTGGAAGTAACCGATGCAGTTATTGATGTTGTGGGCAATGAGCGTACCGCTATGCGTTTAACGCCAGGTGCTTATTTTAACATGAGCGAAGACAATCGCGATAAAGCAGTATTTGACTACTTATTACCAGAGCTTGAAAACCGCAAGTTAGCTTATTTACACGGCGGTATTTTTGACGACAGCATGCGTTTTGATTCACTAGAAGGTAAATCAACCTCTGAATTTTTACGAGCTGGTTATGCAAGTACCTTAGTGGGTGTAGGTAGTTATAGTTTTGAAACTGCTAAAGAAGCGATTAACGACAATAAATTTGATTTAATTGCTATTGGTCGCCCGCTTATTGCTAACCCAGATTACATTAGCAAAATTAAAAACGGCGAAGAAGTCACAGCTTACAGTGATGAAATGCTAGCTGAATTGAAATAGCAGCTAATTTAGTAAAAACCATAGGACACTCATGGACAATTGTGAGTGTCTTTTTTTATACATTTATTTGCCATAATTTACTCATAATTGTTTAATCTTGCTGTCAATAAAGTTCCCCCTCGTTGTCATATTTAAAAAATAGACTGTGCCCGCTTTCATAATTACCTTTTATAATTAGAATCAAACGGGACAACAATGTACGCTTTAAAAAATAAATCGATTTTGAGCATGGCTGTGGCCATGGCGGTATCAACTTCAGCTTATGCTAACGATGACGTGATAGAAGAAGTAACCGTTACTGCAAAACCAACCAGTTATGCAAACAACGTTATTGAACCTGCCATGCTTGAGCAACAAAGCTCGGTATCGAGTGTGTTATCAGTAATAGATAACTTACCTGGCATTAGCATAAACGAAGGCGACGCATTTGGCGGCGACGATTGGTCAACAACTATCACCATGCGTGGTTTTAGTATTGACTCAAACCAGCAGCAATTAGGTATGACGGTAGACGGTATTCCTAATGGCGGTTCTAATTATGGCGGTGGTGCTAAAGCGAATCGTTACCTAGATAGCGAAAACTTGGTGACAGTGGAAGTTGGCCAAGGTACCTCAGATATTAAATCTGCCTCGTTAGAAGCACTAGGCGGTACTTTTAACTTTGTAAGTAAAGCGCCTAGCGTTGAAAAAAGCACCACTTTTGCATATACCTCAGGCAGCCATGACGCGAGCCGCTATTACGTTAAACACGAAACTGGCACCATTTTCGATAATACTCAAGCGTATGTAAGTTACTCGCAAACCGATACTAGCCGTTGGATTGGTTCGGGTAGCAATGGTGGTAAAGATAACCAACATGCTGAAGCGAAATTTGTCACCACCCTTGATGAGTTAACTATAACAGGGCGTTTATCTTACGATGATGTAAGCGAGACGAATTACAACAGCGTGAGCTTGGCACAATTTGAACAAACTCCAGGTTGGGATCAACTAACATGGAACTGGACAGGCGTTCCGCACTTTGACCAAATGTTTGCAGAAGGTTGGGGCACGCTACGTGAAAATACTCTAGGGTATTTAAAATTTGAATACGCGATTTCACCCACCTCATTGTTAACCATTAGCCCGTATTATCATAAAAACTCAGGCCGAGGCGATTGGATCCCTCCGTATTTAACGTCTCCTGTAGATGAAAATGGCAACCCAACCACGGAAGGTGGTACAAACGCAGGCTCTTATGGCTTTACAGATAGTAATGGCAACCCACTTGCTCCCAACGCAGGTTGTACAGCAAGCTTAAACTGGCCGTGGGAGTCGGGACCTGAGCTTAACCCTGCGTGTTACGACGCTGATGCCACGCCAGTTATGTCTTATCGTCATACTCATTACAATAAAGATCGTTTAGGGGTAACCGCTAATTATCAAGCGACCTTTGGCATGCATGATATAGAAGCGGGTTTTTGGTATGAGCAAAGCGACCGTGATGAGTCGCGTGATTGGCATAAAGTTATAGATGCGCGCATTTATCATCACTTTGATAACACCCCATACTGGACGCAATACAAAAACACCTTTGAAACCGACATTCTTAAATGGTACGCCCAAGACTCAATGGCATTTGGCGATTTAACCCTTAACCTAGGGGTTAAAAAGTACTTAGTAGACATAGAAAAGTATGACCATTATCAAAATGCGACAACAGCTAAAGTAAACAGTGATTCAGACCTTCTATTTAGTGGCGGCATTTTGTATCAGCTAAATAGTAATACTGAGTTATTTACCAGCTATAGCGAAAACTTTGCCGCCATTAAAGATGGTGTGCTTGAGCGCGACAGCTCTGACTTATCAGCTATTAAGCCAGAAACCGCTGAAAATATTGATCTAGGTGTACGCTATCAAAATAATGCACTTAAACTAACGGCAACGGCCTATTCAATTGAATTTGATAACCGTATCACCTTTATAGCTCCAGGCAGTGACACCGGCGGTATAGACTACACCATAGGCACAAATGGCTCGTACTTAAATGTGGGCGGTATTGAATCCAAAGGTTTAGAGCTGTCAGCAAGTTACATGCTTAATAATGAGTGGAATGTATATAGCTCATACACCAATAATAGCTCTGAATACAAAGGCGATGCGCCAGGGTTTGAAGCAGGAGGCAAAGTAATTGACTCAGTAGATGATTTATTTGTGCTTTCAACCGATTATTACAGCGGTGATTTCCGCTTTGGTTTATCGGCTAAATACACTGGTGAGCGTGGCGATGTAGATAGCTACACCGTGGTTGATTTAAACGCAGGTTATGCAGCCGAAGTTAATGCTGGCCCGTTTAAAGCCGTTGATATTGCTTTTGTGGTTTACAACATTACTGATGAAAGCTACCTAGCAGGCGGCACAGGTAATGGGAGCACTTACTTTATTGGCGCCCCACGCACAGCAGCCGTGACGTTAACCGCCACGTTTTAAAACGTAATAAACGTAATTAAGCCCATCATTGATGGGCTTTTTATTAAGCGAGGTGTGTATGCAAACAATAATAACAATACTAATAATCGGTTTGGCTTTACTTAACAGTCAGGCGGTTTTGGCTGCACCGCAAAATGTGGTGTTGGTAACTTTAGATGGAGTTCGCTGGCAAGAAGTCTTCAATGGTGCCGATAACAAGCTGATTAATAATAAAGAGTTTGTTAAGCAACCAGCGCAATTAAAAAGCCAGTTTTGGCATGAAAGTGTGCAACAGCGTCAACAGTTGTTAATGCCATTTTTAACTCAAACCATTGCAAAGCAAGGCGTAATTATTGGCGATAGGGCTAAAGGCTCAACTATGTCGGTGAGTAACCCGTGGTATTTTTCATATCCTGGGTATAACGAAATTCTTACTGGTGAAGTGGATGAAAGTATCAACAGTAACGACAAGGTATTTAATCCAAATAAAACTATTTTAGAGCGTTTAAACGCCCAACCTGAATTTAAAAACAGCACCGCGTTATTTGGTAGTTGGGATGTGTTTCCTTTCATTGTAAATACCCAGCGCAGCAAGGTGCAGGTGAATGCGGGGTTTATGCCCGTTGCTGATGATTTATTTGCCGACGCAGCGCTACTTAATGCGCTACAAACAGAAATACCCAGCCCTTGGCACAATGTGCGGCTTGATAGTTTTACCTATCGTTTTGCTAAGGCGTATATGCTGGCGAAAAAGCCAAGACTATTGGTGATTAGTTTGGGAGAAACTGATGATTTTGCTCACGATGGGCATTACGACGCCTATTTAAAATCGGCTAAGCAAAGCGATGCATTTATAAAAGATTTGTGGCAAACCATTCAAAGTACCCCAGGTTATAAAAATAATACGACGCTGATCGTTACTACTGATCATGGCCGTGGAAGTCATGCCAGTGATTGGCAGCATCACAGTTCTCGTCGAGCATTGCTAGAGCTTAACCTAGGCGCAGATGTGTTTCCTAACGGCATAGTAGGCTCTGAGCATATTTGGCTTGCTGCCATTGGCCCTGCAATTAAAAATAACGGTTTAATTAAAACTAAAAACGAGCTTAAACAAGCGCAAGTTGCCGCCACCGTTTTAAAAGCACTTGGGCAAAACCCACACATAATTAACCCTAATATGGCACCGGCTATTAATGAGATTTTAAAATGAAACAGTTACTAAAAACCCTTAAGTATTCTGCACTGTCACTGACTATTGTGATTAGCAGTGGAGCAATGGCTGCGCCGTCTAAAATATTATTTGGTTCCTGCGGGCACCAAGATAAAGACATTCCTATATTTAACGCCATCAACAAAGAGCAGAGTGATTTATTTATTTTTTTAGGCGATAACATTTATGGCGATACTAACGACATGGCTGTACTTAAAAATAAATACCAACGCCTTGGGGCAAAGCCTGGCTTTAAAGCACTACGCGCAAAAACACCAATAATAGCCATGTGGGATGATCACGATTATGGTCAAAATGACGCGGGGAAAGAGTATCCGCATAAGGAAGCATCGCGGCAAATCATGCTCGATTTTTGGCAAGAACCTGCTAATTCAAAACGCCGTACCCGTGCTGATGGTATTTATACCTCGTACATGTATGGCGAAGGCGAGCAAACCGTGCAGGTGATCATGCCAGATTTACGCTTTAATCGTGACACACTTAATTCTGTTAGCGAGCTTGAGTATTACACCAAGCGTAAACTAAATAACCAAGGCCCGTACAGTCCAACTGAAGTTAAAGGCGCGTCAATGCTAGGGGAAGCACAGTGGCGATGGCTTGAAGCCGAGCTGAAAAAGCCAGCGGCAATAAAGCTAATAGCGTCAAGCTTGCAGTTACTGCCAGATTTTACCGGCTGGGAGTCGTGGGCAAATTTTCCAGAGGATCGAAATCGTTTATTTGCGCTAATTAAAAAACACCAAATAAATGGTGTAATTATTATTAGTGGCGATACTCATTGGGGCGAGATTTCAAGGTATCAACACAATCTTGATTACCCGCTTATTGAAATGACCAGCTCAGGCCTGACAGAAAAGTGGAAAGACGTTAGCCCTAACCAGCATCGTGTGGGTGATTACACGCATAATGTTAACTATGGTGATTTAAGCATAGACTGGCAACAAGTCGACCCTGCTATTTCATTAAAGCTTAAAGGCATTGAGGGTCAGGTTATTATGCAAAGTGACTTTAGTCTTTCAAGTATTAGTCCTTATAAATAGCATCACCATTTAAATAATAAACGCACTGCGGGTAAAGCTGTGCGTTTAAAATTTCATCTGTCGGCGGGCTAACTTGCTGATTTATTAATGCCAATTTCCTCTTAGCGCTACCGCTTAAATTGAAAATATCTTACACTGGCTTTATCTCAAGTAAGGCTGGTATCGTATGCTCAATATTATTCAATCAAACCGTATGGAAGCCCTGCAAGCGCAGTTTCATCAGCTATTAAAAATAAACCCATTGCAAAGCCCATTTGATAAAGAAGTGGTGTTAGTGCAATCGCCGGGTATGTCGCAATGGCTTAAAATCGGTTTAAGTGAAAATTTAGGCGTAGCTGCACAGGTAGACTTTCCGCTACCATCGAGTTTTATTTGGCAGTTGTATCAGCAATTACTGCCAAACGTGCCTAAAGAGTCGGCCTTTAACAAACCTAATCTTGCTTGGAAATTATTTGCCATTTTACCCCAGTGCATAAATGAACCGCTGTACTTACCGCTTAAAACCTATTTAGAGGGTGATATTGACGGTCAAAAAACCTTTGCTCTATGTGAAAAAATAGCCGATGTGTACGACCAATATTTAATGTACCGCCCACATTGGATAGCCACATGGGATAGTGGCACCGATGAGCTTGATGATGTTGATATAACCATTGCGCCTTGGCAACCCGATTTATGGCGTCGTATCGTCAAATTAAGCAAGCAGCTAGGCCAAAGCCAATTTCACCGTGCCAATATGCAAGGGCAGTTACTCAGTGCACTTGAGAGCATGGATAGCAGCTTATTGCCAAAACGCATTAGTTTATTTGGCATATCTGCCATTGCTAGCTCGCAGCTTGAGGTGTTTGAAGCCTTAAGTAAAAAAACTGAAGTGTTTTTGTTCTTTTTTAACCCTAGCGAGCATTACTGGGGCGATATTATTGATGAAAAAACAGCAGCTAAAATCACCGCTAAATACGCAAAAATGCCGCTGGTGGAAGCACAGCAAAAAAAGCACACCAACCCTGATGAGGAATACTATTTTATTGGTAATCCGCTATTGTCGTCGTGGGGTAAACTCGGCCGCGATTATTTTGAGCAACTAGTGCAGCTAGATGCCCGCTGGATTGATGGCTTTATAGATGCATTTGACGACAGCTTACTTGGCCAAGTGCAAAGTGAAATTTACCAACTTGCCTTTAAAGGTGAGTCGCTCACCGATAACAAAGAATGGTTTATTAACGATGAGGGCAAGCTGCCAATAAGTGTAAACGATGCAAGCATTACACTTAGCGATTGCCATACACCACTTCGAGAAGTAGAGCGTTTGCACGATTACTTACTTAATTTGTTTAATCAGAACCCAGCGCTTACCCCCAAAGACATAATTGTGATGATGCCCGACGTTGGTACCTACAGCCCTTATATTGAAGCAGTTTTTGGTGGTGCACAGGGCAGCCGATTTATACCTTATGCGCTAGCTGATTTAGCCATAGAGCAAGAAAAGCCAGTACTGAGTTCGTTTGCTAGTTTAGCTAATTTACCGTTTTCGCGCTTTGGCGTGTCGGATATTCTCGATTTATTACAGGTTACCCAAATTGCTGAAAAATTTGGCTTAGAAGCGCATGAATATGAGCAAATTCAGTTTTGGTTGGAGCGCGTTGGCGTTAAATGGGGCGTAAACGCTGAACATAAAAGTAGCTTTGATTTACCCGCAATTGAGCTTAACACTTGGCAACATGGCTTAAACCGGCTACTACTGGGTATTGCCATGCGCGATGAACAATGCCCATTTAATGGTATTTACAGTGCCGATGAGGTTGAGGGCATGGCGCTCGATACACTCAACAAGCTGGTACATTTTATTAATGTGTTGCAAGACTTTAAAGCTAAGCTCACCCCCGATGACACACTCACCAATAAAGCCCAAATTTTAAATGAGCTGCTCAATACTATTTATGAGAGCGAAAGTGACGACAGTTGGGATTTATTAGTACTGCAAAAAGTACTCGAAGACATTGGTAAACATCATGATAATGGTGATTACAGTGAGGCCGTGTCGCAGCGCATTGTTAGCTATTTAATTAAACAAGGCATACAAGAAAAAGGTGTCGGCCAACGTTTTTTAGTGGGGCAAGTGAATTTTTGTACGTTAATGCCAATGCGCGCCGTGCCGTTTAAGGTAGTGTGTATGTTAGGCTTGAACGATGCCGATTACCCACGTACCGTGCAGCCTATCGGTTTTGACTTAGTACCTTACTCTAAAAAGCAAAAAGGTGACCGTTCACGAAAACTCGATGACCGTTACCTCTTTTTAGAAGCACTTCTCAGTGCCCGAGATAATTTATATATGAGCTACATTGGCCGATCATGTTTTGACAACCAGCCGTGCATGCCATCAACGCTTGTCAGTGAATTGTTAGAATACATAGGTCGCAGCTTCAAACTTAGCGAACCCAGTGATAAATCCTTGCCAGATTGTCTTATTAGCCAACAACATTTACAACCTTTTAATAGTCAGTATTATCTGCCAGCTAGCGCTGAACAGGCAGGGCTTAACAACCACAGCTATAACCCAATTTGGCTGCCTAGCGAGGCCATTGAGCCAAAAGCAATCACTGCACTTGATGTAACGCCTCCAGAGCTACTTGATCTTGATGTGTTTATTCGCAGTGTGTGCCATGCCCAAGAGAGCTTTTATCAGCAAAGCTTAGGGTTACGTTTGCCGCAATTTAACGACATAGCCAAAGATGAAGAACCGTTTAGCTTAGATGCGCTACGCCGTTATTTTTACCTTGATGAAATACTTGAAGCTAATATTAACGATATCCCACTAAGTACCGAACAAATACTGCAGCGCGGTGAGTTGCCGCAAGCTCATGTTGGCAGCTTAATTTATGAAAGCATGCAACATCGCGTTGATGCGCTTGCAGGGCAAGTAAAACAACAAATAAAAGCGGGTAAAAGCGAACCGATAGAAGTATTACTGTCACTTGAAAACACCACCATTGAAGGCTGGCTAAACCATGTGTATATGCAAAAACAAGTGTTTTATCGCAGTGCCAGTATTAAAGCTAAAGATTTAATTAAAGGCTTTATTTATCACCTTGCTGCACAAAGCATGCAACAGGAGGTTGAAACCTTATTGCTGGGTTTAGATAAGCAAATTAGCTTTGCTCCAATGAGTAAAGCCGATGCCGATTTACTGCTCGCAGATTGGTTTGAGCTTTATAAAGAATTACGCAACAAGCCCGTGGCGTTTTTTCCGGTAAGTGGTTATGAATACGTGAAAAGCGGTGGTGATATGGCAAAAGCCAACAGTAAATTTAGTCCACAGTATATTGGCCGAGGTGAGGGGGAAAACCCATATATTCGTTTAACGGTGCAATCACTTAATGACTGCCAAGACGAATTTATACATTGGAGCGATAAGCTACTCGCCCCATTATTTGAGCATGCCAAGGAGAGTGACTATGCAAGCGCTTAATCCACTCACCATGCCATTATCAGGGCAAAGCTTAATTGAAGCCAGTGCTGGCACAGGTAAAACCTACACGATCACGGGTTTGTATTTGCGCTATTTATTGGGCATGCAAATACCTGGTGAGCTGAATACGCCATTGAGCGTTGAGCAAATTTTGGTAGTCACCTTTACCGATGCCGCCACGCAAGAAATTAAAGACCGTGTTCGTAGCCGTATTATTGCTGCGCGTGATGCGTTACTGGGGCAAGTACCTAATGATGAGCTAATTGAAGGCGTAATAGCGGGCGTTGATGACAAGCACCGTGCATTTGACTTACTCGATGCTGCAGCTAAATCAATGGACGAAGCAGCTATTTTTACCATTCATGGTTTTTGTCAGCGAATGCTAAAGCAGCATGCTTTTGAATCCGGTGTGGCATTTAACTTAGAGTTCATTTTAGATGAGCGCGATATTCTGCTAGAAACCATAAAAGACTTTTGGCGCGCGTTTGTATACCCACTTAGTAAAGAAAGAACAGATGCGATTTTAGCGGTATTTGCCGCGCCCGAATCACTATTTAGTCATGTAAGTAGTATTTTAAATAAGGCGAACGCAGAGATAACACCGCAAGTTAGTTTAGATGCGGTATGGCAAGCGCGAGATGAATACTTGGCGCGTGTTCCAGCCTTTAAAAAAGCGTGCCTAGAGCAAGAGTTTATTGGTGCTGTTAAAGCATCCGATTTAAGTGGCTCAAAAACACCTGGGCGAAAGGGCAGTCTTGCTGCACTTGAAGCATTTTGCTTAGGCAATGATGACTTTTTTGAATTTGGTACCAGTAAGTATTCGTTTGAGGTGTGGAGTAGCGAGAGCTTAAGTAATGCAGCTAATTATAAAAAAAATGGCACATTACTGACTCATCCACTTATTAGCCAATTCGATGCCTTAGCCGCACTTAACAACACCATCAACCAAGGGCTAAAAATTGCGATAGTGCAATATGCGGCGAGCTGGGTAAAAGCGGCCATAGTTAAACGCAAACAAGAACAAAGCGTGATCACTCCTGACGATTTACTGACTAATTTACACAGTGCCTTAAAGAGTGAACAAGGTGATGTGCTCGCACAAAAAATAGCGCAGTTATTTCCGGTGGCAATGATAGATGAGTTTCAGGATACTGACCCGATTCAGTACGGTATTTTTAGTAAAATTTATGCTCAAAGCAATACCACTTTAGCTATGATAGGCGATCCTAAACAAGCAATTTATGGGTTTAGGGGCGCAGATATATTTACCTACATTGGCGCAAAAGAAGCGGTAGATGAGCCACAACAATTTACATTGGGCACTAACTTTCGTTCAAGCAGTGATATTGTAAATAGTGTAAATAGCTTTTTTAGCAAATACGACAACAGCTTTATTTATAACGACGCTATTCCATTTAATAAAGTGAAAGCGAAAGGAAAAAAAGCAGATGAGTCGTTTTTAATTGACGGTAAACCTGCCACCGCGTTTGAATTTAATGTGTTTGTAGATGAAGCCGGCGATAAAAAAAATAAGCCGACCAGTAAAGGCGTAGGGCAAGCACATTTAGCCACCCATTTTGCTAATAAAATAGTTACTTTACTTGAGCAAGCAAACCAAGGTGTTGCCTGTATTGGCGCTAACCCTGTCAGTGCTGCTGATATTTGTATTTTGGTGCGCGACCGCGTTGAGGCACAAATAATGAAGCAAGCGCTGAGTAAAGCTAATATTGCCAGTGTGTATTTGTCTCGCGACAGTGTATTTAGCCAAGAGTTAAGTCATCACTTGCTCAATTTTTTAACGGCTTTGCATGGTCAGTACGATGAGGCATTACTACGCGGTGTATTAGCCGGCCCTTTATTTTGTTTAAGCTATAACGATATTTTTGCTCTAGCCGATGATGAAAATAGCTGGCAAGAACACCTAAACTTTTTTGCTCAACTTAGCCATATTTGGCATAAGCAAGGGGCAATGGCAATGCTTGAACGCTTACTGAGTCATAATCAGCTCAGTGCCAAATGGCAAGGTTTGGGCTATAACGTAGAGCGGTGGCTTACCGACTTCAGGCACCTAGGCGAAATACTGCAGCAAAAACAAATTGAGCTTGAAGGGACACTTCGTTTATTACGTTGGTTTGCGCAAAAGGTGAGCCAGCAAGATGGCGAAACAGTGCAAGTTCGCTTAGAAAGTGATGCGAACTTAGTTAAAATCGTGACTATGCATGCTTCTAAGGGGCTTGAATACCCCTTGGTATTTATGCCATTTGCCAGTGGTTATCGTGAAACTAAAGACGCGCTTTATCATCAAGATGGCAAGCTGATATACGATTTAAGTAAAGATGAAGATGCCCTGCAAAAGGCCGAGCAAGAACGTTTAGCTGAAGATTTACGTTTGCTTTATGTAGCACTGACTCGTGCAGTGCACTTTTGTTCGCTGGGCGTGTATAACATTTCTCAAGGGCAAAGTAGCCGTTTAGCAATTCAAAGTAGTGCGCTGGGGCATGTGTTGTTCTCAGGGTTAGAGATAACCAGCAGCCAAGTGTGGCGCACCCATTTAAGTGAATTTTGTGAGGCTAATCATGCTATGCAATACCAGCAATTTACCTCAGGCGAATTAGTTGATCAGGGCATATTTCGCTTAAAAAATAGTGACACTAAACAGCACGATTTACTTATTAATACAGTAACGGCGCAGATTGAACGTGACTGGCGAGCAACCAGCTTTAGTGCCTTGAGTTTTAAAAAGCATGCTGATCAACTTGCTCCTGGGCGCAGTGATGAAGATCATCAAAGAGATGAGTTTGCTGTGCAGCAAGATGAACTTCCTTCACCGTATAGCTTTCCAAAGGGTGCAAAACCAGGGAGTTGTTTGCACGAAATATTTGAGCAGATTGATTTTACCAGTCCGGTAAATCATCCCACGAATGCCGAGCAAAACTTAACGGCTGTGATTGAGCGTGCTTTTGATAAATACCATATTGATGAGCAATGGCAGCAAATTACCGAACAATGGGTACTCGATGCACTTAATTGCCCGTTAAACAGCGATAATAATTTAAGTTTGAGCCAATTAGCGCCAAGTGACTGTTTAGTAGAAATGGAGTTTAACTTACCACTAAGCAGCCTCAGTGCGCCTAAGCTTAATGAAGTGTTGATTAAACATTTTGGCTTTAACCAAAGTAAACTTGAGTTTGCCCATGTTAAAGGGTTACTAAAAGGCTTTATTGATTTAATTTTTTGCTACCAAGGCAAGTATTATATTTTAGATTATAAATCGAATTATTTGGGCAACACCGCCGCTGATTATGTGCCAGAGCAGCTAGAGCAAGCCATGACCAGCCACCAATATCATTTACAGTATTTAATTTATACCGTAGCGCTACATCGCTTGCTTAAACAGCGAATTCCCGATTATTCAATAGAGGCGCATTTAGGCGGTGTTTATTATACTTTTTTACGCGGTATGCCAGCAGGAGAGGGAGTGTACTTTAAACAGCTAAGTGCAAATCAAGTCGTTATTTTAGATGGCTTGTTTAGCCAAGGAGCCATGCTATGAGTGATTTAAATCAACAACCGGGTTTGTTTGATGACTTAGATGATGCGCCTTTAGATGAACCTGTGCTCACAACAGCACAGCCAACGATGCAGACCAGCGAAAGCATCAAAGTCGTGCCGTTGCTAACGTATTTAACGGACGAACATAGAGTGCGTGTAGTTGATGTAAAACTGGCTGAATTGCTCAGTGGCACAAACGCACAGCAAGGGTATGACGACCTCTTTTATATAATTTTAATGTTGTGTTTATCGCAGCAAAGCCAGCATAGTTGTTTAACCCTCACAGAGGTTGATTGGACTAATCCGTTTAATTTACGTCAAAGCGACTTTACTAAACTAGAAGGCACACAGCCTGACACTCTCAGCCCATTTAGTGATGACTTTACGACTGAAGCGGCAATACGTTATTTACTCTCACATCATAGTGTTGGGGAGCAAAAGCCACTGCAATTGTTTAATCAACGGTTATATTTTTCTCGTTTAGCTGGTTATGAACAGACCCTTGCCCAACGATTACTAACAATGAGCGAGCGACAACTTAACATTGATGATGCAGTACTTGCTCAGTTATTAACTCGCTACTTTCCTGATGATCCGAGTATTGATATTGATTGGCAAAAAGTAGCGTGTGCCATTGCCGCTACAAAAGGTTTTAGTGTGATCACGGGCGGGCCTGGCACCGGTAAAACCACCACGGTAACAAAGCTGTTAGCGATTTTACAATCGTTATATCAAGCGGCGCCATTGAGCATTAAATTAGTAGCACCCACCGGTAAGGCAGCGGCTCGGCTAACCGAGTCAATTTTAGGGGCTAAAAATAAGCTGAGTGAAATACCGGATGATATTAACGCGTTGATCCCGCAAAGTGCGCAAACCATTCACCGTTTGTTGGGAGTTAAGCCATTTACCAATAAATTTCGGCACGATAAAAGCAATCCGCTGCATGTTGATGTATTGATTATTGATGAGGCCAGCATGGTCGACTTATCACTTATGGCTAAATTAATTGAGGCCTTGCCAGATCATGCACGATTGATTTTACTCGGCGATAAAGACCAACTTGCTTCGGTTGATACTGGCAGTGTAATGAGTGATTTATGCCAAGGGTTAGTGCTTGGACAAACACCGCGTTATTCAAAAGTACGCTGTGAGCAATTGAACACGCTGTGCTTTAATGGCGCTGTTAAACTCAAAGCGCAAAGTCAAAGTGGGTTTAAACTCGCTGACTGCATTGCCTTTTTACAACATAGCTATCGGTTTGATGCAAAAAGTGGCATAGGTCAATTGGCGCTGGCGGTTAATACCAACAACCGTGGAATATTAAACTATGTTGAACAACAAAGTAGCGAAGGGCATTTTAGTGATATTATTTTAGACTATAACTTTGTTTCCACACCAATTGAAAAGTTAGTAAATAGTGCCGCAAGTCATTATGCTAATTTCCTAACACTGATAGCGCAAGGTGCCAGTGTTGCGCAAGTGCATGCAGCTTTTGCCAGTTATCAGTTACTTGCTGCGGTACGTGAAGGCGATTATGGTGTTAATAGCTTAAACCAGCGCATTGAACGGGTATTACAGCAACAAGGTTTAATTAGCGTTAACCCTAATCAGCGGCATTATATAGGGATGCCGATAATGGTTAGTCAAAACGACTATCAGCTAAAATTGTTTAACGGTGATATAGGGATTTTAATGCCCGATGACAGCGGCCAGCTCAAGGCAGTGTTTATTGATGAACAAGGCAATGAACGGGCATTTTCTCCAGCACGGCTTCCGGCGCACGATAAAGTGTATGTAATGACCATTCATAAATCCCAAGGCTCAGAGTTTAGTTATACCGCGATGGTGTTACCACCGCTCAAGCAGGCGAGTATCGGTATTAATAGGCAATTAGTGTACACGGGAATTACCCGCGCAAAACAGACCTTTGAGCTGGTGGCAGATAAAAAAGTGCTGCAACTGGCCATGGGTAAAAGTGTATCACGGGCGTCAGGCTTGTATGAGCGATTAGTGTAAAGCCATACTTATACTAATCTCTTATTTTTGGAGTTCGTTTTCTAAATAGGTTGGGTTGCCAGCCAAAATGCAGTGCGCCCAATCTTAGAAAAACGGTTACCAATAATGAACCTATAATGCACCATAAATAAGGAGCTTCTAATAAAAATAGCGTGGCATAGGTTAAGCCTCCTGCAAAACACGCGGTGGAGTAAAGTTCTTCGCGCATCACCAGTGGTACTTCTCTACAGATCACATCACGTATTAAGCCGCCAAATATACCCGTTGTCATTCCCATTGTAAGCGCAACCACCATGGTTGTGCCTTCAATGAGCGCTTTTTCAATACCGACCACATTAAAAATAGCCATACCAATAGCGTCAACCAGTAACATGTAATAGTTAGACAGGTCGGGCAAGTGGCGAATAAACATAACGGTGACAAAAATAGCGCCATAGGTGGCATATAAATAATCGGGGTTGGCTATCCAAAATACAGGCTGGTTAAGCAGAATATCTCTGAGCGTGCCACCGCCTAACGCAGTTACTGAGCCAACAACGACAACACCAAATCCACCAATATCTTTGTCGTGGCCTAATAATGCACCTGAAATTGCAAAGAATGCCACGCCAATAAGACTTAAAAAATTAAAATACTCTGCCGTCATTGAGGTGTCCTTACCAAGTTGAGAATTTATATTAGATATTAAAGGTAAGTGATTGGGGGTTTATACTAGCTGAATAGCACTCTTTATAACACAAGCACAAGGTTATTAGCCCTGTGCTTTTATGATGGGTTGTTATTGCAAGTAGTCAACGACCAGTTGAGATAATGATTCTACGCCAAGTTGTAATGCGCTTTCGTCAACATAAAACTGAGGTGAATGATTACTTGGTGCCGTTTTAGCGTTTTGATCTTTTGGAGTAACGCCTAAAAAGTAAAACAGCCCAGGGGTTTCTAGTGCATAATAGCTAAAGTCTTCTGCACCGGTAATCAAGTCTGTGGTAATAATGTTATCAGCGCCAGCAATACGGGCAAGCGTAGGGGTCATTTTTTGAGTCAGTGCAACATTATTTACTGTTACAGGGTAACCGTGATCTATATGCACGTCGGCTTTTGCACCAGCGGATTCGGCAACCAGCTCAGCGGTTTTAGCTAAACGTTTTTTAATATCGGCGCGCATAGTTTGATCAAAGGTTCTAATTGTTCCAATTAGCTCGACGCTATCAGGGATTATATTTGAGCGTATGCCGCCATTAATTGCGCCAAAAGAAATAACAGAAGGTGCTTTAGTTACATCAACTTGGCGTGAGGCGATTGTTTGAATTGCCATTATAATTTGTGATGAAGCAACTATGGGATCTACGCCATTCCAAGGGCGCGAGCCATGGGTTTGACGACCCTTTACGCTAATTGTGAAAGAGTCTTCACTGGCCATTAGTGGCCCTTCTCTAAAGCCAATTTGCCCGGTATTAAGTGAGCTGGTGACATGTAAGCCAAATACCGCCTCTGGCTTTTATTTAAATAAACCTTCTTTTAGCATTAGCTCAGCACCACCTTCTTCTCCCTCGGGGGCACCTTCTTCAGCCGGTTGAAATACAAACAGTACCTCACCCGCTAACTGATCTTTAATTTTTACCAGTGACTCTGCTACGGCCATTAAAATTGCAACATGGGTATCGTGCCCACAGGCATGCATAACGCCTACTTCATTACCACGATAGGTTGAGGTTTGTTTAGAGGCAAAGGGTAAATCAACTTGTTCGGTAACGGGTAAAGCATCCATATCGGCACGAAGGGCGATTAAAGGGCATTTTTACCACCGCTTAATTTTGCCACAACACCGGTATGCGCAATACCGGTTTGTACTTCAAGCCCCAGTGATTTTAAATGGTTAGTAATGTACTTAGCGGTTTCAAATTCGCGATTACTCAGCTCTGGATTTTGATGTAAATGGCGACGCCATGTAACGACTTTTTCACTCACACTTTGTGTTGCTTGTTCAAGTTGGGTGTTAATACTACTAGCAAAACTAGGCGCTGAAATTGCAGTAAATAAAACACTGCCAAAAATTATTTTTTTATCATTTTAATTCCTTGGTTTTCATCGTGTGTAATTAACTTACGCTATTACATCAATAAAAAGTAGTGTTGTTTAATAGTTAACCGCAGTTAAAAGAAAGTTTATTGATACTGCTTAAGAAGGGGATAAAGCTATTTTGTTTAACACAATAGTTTGGCGCTTTTGTCGTATTTTAACGCAAATATTTAGCTTTAACGGTGAAAATGATAACAAAATGTTGCATTTTTTAAATTTGTTCCCAATACTGGTCAATGCATTGCTTTTACCATGCACTGACAACAGCGTGTAACAAGCTAAGCATAATAAAAATATTGAATCAGTTAAGGATTAATATGAACAACACACACATTTTTAAACGCGCGACTTTATTTGCAGCAGCAATAGGGCTCTTAATGAGTTTTTCTGCGATGAGTAAAGAGTATAAAGTAGTTTTAATTCATGGTTTGCAAGTATCCCAGCTTACCAATAAAGCAGGTAGTGATGTAGTAAACGATGGCCAAAGTTATTGGCAGTCTTATTGGGTAAACCGTGCAGACGAGCGCATTGACTGGCCTGCGTATGAACGAATAGAAGGAAAAATTACTACAGATTGGGTATGGCCCAAGCTACAACAGATCTCTCGCTCAAATTTATGCGAGCCAGGCTGCGTGTTTGTAACCCACTCTACCGGTGACTTAGTTGCCCGATATATTATAGATAACCAAGAAAACTGGCTAGAAAACGCGGGTTTAAAACCACTTAATATTATTGCTACCTTTGATTTAGCGGGTGCTGGTGGCGGCAGTGAATTAGCCGATTTAGCCGTGAGTGCGTTAACCGCCGCATCGTGGAATTTTGCTGTAGATGCTGCATTAACTTGGTGGCTAGGCAGTGAAGTTAATGAGGCGGTTGGCGTATTGCATGATTTAAAAGTTAACAATGCACGTAGAATTGCGCCATTACCTGATGCGCGCACACCGCGTTTACGTTTTGTGGCCGATGGCAATGCTTACTTAGGTTTAACGGCTGGCTTTTTGCGTGGTAACGATGATTCGGTAGTCGCTACTCACTCATCATGTGGCGCAAGCTCGGTAAGCTCATTTGGCAGTTGTAGCGCCAATATTGATACTAATGGGCGTTTAAAGTCTCAAGGTGATGCTGTTAGTGGCTTCATGCCATACCATTATCCATTAATGATGACTAACAGTTATAGCCATAACGAAATTCAACAAGCGCAGCGCCAAGGCAATGTAACGGTGGCAATGAATAATATTAGTGTGGCTGGCGATACACTAGGGTATGAAACTATCGATGAAACTACCGGTAGTTGGTTTTGGAAAAAACAATACCGTTATGTAAAAGACTCTGATAATTTGAGTGCTTCAACGCTCATATATAATGTGATCCCATAAAGATGATTGTGCGTGCGGCTTTATATGCTGCACGCTTTTGATACCAATTCGCTTTATGCAGTTATTTATTTTTAGGTAAGAAAACCTGAATGCAAATAGCAACAGGTTTACGTTCTAAAAGTGATTAACCATCATTGCGAATTGATGTTATAGGATAAATAACAATGAAAAAATCCTACGTTATTGTTTTAGTAATAATAGTTACCGGCTTGGTATGGTTTTTAGGTAAAGGCAATGCTAGTTATTCAGTACCGCAAACAGCAGCTAAAGCGCATAAAAAAACACCTGAATTTGTAGCTATGTCGGTAAACCAAAAGGCATCAGCGGTCAAACCAAGTATAAAAAAAATGCCTGAAGAGCAGCATGAGTTTAATGAAGGTATAGCAAAAGCAGCATCAGCGGTCGCGCAGCAATATCAGCAAAGCTTAGCATTTCCGCCTTATTCGCAACCTTTGACGGTATATGATGAAGACCGGCTTAAGCCAAATCAGTTTTTCCCGGTTACTAGCCCTGTAGGAGAGCAAGGCGGGGAGTTAACCTTAAGTTTATCTCAATATCGCTATGTCTATCCGCAAGCAATTGAATTAACCATAAGCGCACAAAATTTAGGTAAATCACAGGTAACACTCAGTGATACAGATACTAAACAGCCGTTAAAAACACAAAGTGGTGTTGCTCGTGACAATGAGCTGGCAATTACGTTTAAAGGTGAGGAAGACTATCCTCGCAATTTACAGTTATTAGTTGAAGCCAACATTGCGGGTAAAATGGTCCCTGTGGTGGCACAAATACAATATATGCCGCCTAGTGCAACCCTAACTAGCTTTGATAGCGCGTATCCACGTAATGATAATATGATAGTGCCTGCTAATTTAACTGTTATAAAAAGTGGCTTATATCGCTTAAGAGCTAACTTATACAGTGATAGTTCGCCATTAGCGCATTTAGTTGCTAAAGCACGTTTAAATGAGGGCAGCGAAAAAATTGATTTTAAAGCGCATTGGTCTGTTTTGCCTAAGCAAACAAATGGCTTACGATTGAGTGACTTTGTTATTGAACGTATGTCGCCAAGCCCAGGCGAGCGTAACAGCTTTGGGCAAAGTAAAGTGAGTGAGTTTACTATTGAAGATTTTGCTTACGATAGTTTACAGCAGCTGCCTTATCAGGCGAATAAACAAGAATTGCAGAGTTTAGAGTTTTTACAAGGATTAGCTGCCGGAAAGTAGCAGTATAGAGCAGAGCGTAGGGTTTGCATTACTGCAAACCCTTAAAAGTTAGCTTAAATTTATGGTAACTACGTCGGCTTGGTTTAGTTCATCTTGTTCAGGATTAACCGGCGCTTTTGGAATATCTGGTTTATCTAACGCGATATCGCCACCATCAATAACGTCACCGGTTTGTAGATTAGCAAAATCAAACAATTGGTTATCAGCTAAATGCGAAGGCACAACATTTTGCATTGCAGTAAAAATACTTTCTATACGCCCTGGGTGCTCTTTATTCCATTGCTCTAGCATATTCTTGGTGTGCTTACGTTGTAAGTTTTCTTGTGAGCCACATAAGTTACACGGAATAATAGGGTATCCTTGACTAAATGCGTATTGGCTAATATCGGCTTCTTTACAATAAGCTAATGGGCGAATAACCATGTGTTCACCATTATCGCTCATTAGTTTAGCTGGCATACTTTTAAGCTTGCCGCCATAAAACATATTTAAAAACAAGGTTTCTATCATGTCATCGCGGTGATGACCCAATGCGATTTTAGTAGCGCCTAGCTCTTTAGCCGTACGATATAAAATACCACGGCGTAGACGAGAGCAAAGTGAGCACGTTGTTTTACCTTCAGGAATAATATCGGTAACAATACTGTAGGTATCTTCTTCGACAATTTTGTATTCAATATTTAAATTATCAAGGTATTCAGGCAGTACATGCTCAGGAAAGCCTGGTTGTTTTTGGTCAAGGTTAACCGCAAAAAGATCAAACTTGATAGGGGCAACACGCTGTAAATGTTGCAGCATATCGAGCATAGTGTAACTATCTTTTCCGCCAGATAAGCACACCATGATACGGTCGCCTTCTTCTATCATGTTAAAATCCATGACAGCTTGACCTGTGAGGCGGCGTAAACGCTTTTGAAGCTTATTTAAGTTGTGTTGAGCTTTGGCTTGAGCAGAATGAGACACTACGCCCCCTTATAAACAGTACGGCAAAATTAATTGCTAAAAATAAAGGGGCGTATTATATGCCATATGTAATATCACAGCTACAGCAAACGTTAACTTTCTGCGAGTGGACTTACATAGCCATCAGGTTTCAATGCAAGTACATCACAATCGAGGCTGTCAATAACATGCTCAGCGGTGTTACCCACTAATGCAGCACTTAAGCCAGTACGTCCCACAGTGCCAATAACCACTAACTCACTATTTAAACGATTTGCAACATCCGGTATCACATCTTCTGGTAATCCCTCTTCAATAAAGCATTGATCAGAGGTTAGGTTAAACTCATTAGCTAATTCATTGGTTGATTCAATGTGATGTTTTTTAACTGATTCGTTGTAAAGCCCAGGATTAAATTCTGGGATTTCTATAGCAATATTTACCGGTGTAGCAGGGTAGGCATTAACTAAGTTAAGTTTAGCATTAGCTAGTTCACATAAAAATTGTGCATCTTTAATTATGCGTTTATTAAGTGATAAGTGCTGCTCATTTTCACTGACTGCATTCACAGCAGCTAAAATATTACCTTGTGCTGGCCATTGCATATCTTTAACAAATAGAACGGGCGTTGGGCATTTTCTAACTAAATGCCAGTCTGTAGGAGTAAAAATAACCGCTTTTAGTGCGCCATGTTGATGCGTACCTTTGATAACCAAGTCGTATTTATCATTGATAACGGTATTAATTATTGCCTCATATGGGCGATTATGCCAAATAACTTGCGTATCTATATTTATATTTTGATAAGGAGAGATCAGCTCTTTAAGCCATAGCTCGCGATCTTTAAGGACGGCTTGACGCATTGCTTCACGTTCATCGCCTGATAGCATAGTAGTCATTTCGTAAGAGAAATCGTAAACAGTCATAAATGCGGTAATGCTCGCACCCGATTTTTTGGCTAAATCTATTGAACGCGCGAGGGCATTTTGATCGTCTTTAGTTGGATCAATAACCGCGATAATACGTTTAATCGTTTCCATTGTGCTACTCCATTCGCTTAACAGTTATACATTTAGTGTAACGCAAATACACAACAGTTAAAGAGGTAGCACTAAGATTATTGTTCTATATCAAGAAATAAAGTTTCTCTAATTTTAAAACTCCTTATCTTGAATAAAAGCATGAAGGGCTTTATAAAAATTTAATTATTCTCAGGTTTTATTGAAGTGTTATCTTCTACGGTGAATCCACTCGTTTTTTTCACAAAGCCCACTTCAGGTAGTAAGTTATAAACGTTATCTTTAATGGTAGAAAACAGGTAACTCTTTCCACCTCTACTGAATAAGTTAATAAGATACCAATATTTTTTTCAGGATAAACGGTCATATCAACGTTAATAAAGTGATTGTTATTGATATAAATGCCTCTTACGTATTTATCATCTATTTGCTCGTCGGTTACATCTGACTGTATTCTAATGCCTCCCTTAGAACGTAAAATAGTATTGTGAGTAAAATAAATACTTCCCCAATTAAAAGGCTCCGTTACACTTCTTGGTTTATTAGGGTAAGCATTGAGGATAAACTTATCACTGTCTATAAAGGTATTAGCAATAATTTTTACGTTAGAGTAATAAGTAATTTCTATAGCAGTGCCTTTGGTGTTTTTGAAAGTGTTATATCTTACTAGAGCTTTTGATACAGGTTTAACCGTGGCAAATTTCAATGATCCCTTCAATCCCTCAAAAATATTATCTTCAACTGTAATATCATGCGTACCTCCATAGTTATTATTCCACGGGTGAGTAGTTGTTACTTGTGTGACATTTTCAAAGTAATTATTACGAATATCAATTCTGAAAGAATTTATATTCGTATCATGGGATGATAAGTGTGAAGATGTTGCTCTTATAGCCGCATCACCAAAATCATAAAAGTGATTATGTTTAATTGAAATATCTTCGGAGCCTGCAAAAAGGATACCTTGCTCACCCCAAACATAATTAATTTTGTCTATCGTTAACCCTCTAAAAATAAAACCATTAATTTCTATGAAGCGTGAATTATAAAAGGATAAAATATATTCTCCTTCAAATTGGTCACACTTTTTTAGTATAACGCCAGCATTAGCGGTGATAGAAATGTTACTAAGGTTTCTGACGATAATAGCTGAACATATATCGTAAACTCCTGGTTTGTCTATTTTAAGCTCAGAGTTTTCTGCAGTGTTTAAAATCAAGTCTTTTAGTGCTTGTGAGTCATCAATGCCATCATCGGGGATCATTGAGCTCGATGCTTGGCTGCTAAATAAAATACTTAAAGAAAGAGTGATAAATAGAAATAAAGAATAAGGCATAAGATTGTCCTTCTATATAAGAGTGTAATAGGACGTAGTTGCTTTTATGTTAGAAAATGAGCCAGATAAGTAATTATCTTCATCGACTCTTAAAAGTGAATGGTTATTACCTCTACTCAAAGTGTTAGTAGAGATAGAGCATAATTGCAAATAATTACGCTCCAATTCAGGGGTGGATTAATTTTAAAATGAGAAGCTATTATTAACGTGGTTTTACAATTGCAGCTGTTTTCGCAAGCGCGTCATTATCTAAAATAGTAATAAACTTACCTTCTACTTTGATTAAATCTGCTTTTTGAAAACGGCTCAATAAACGGCTAATGGTTTCAACAGTTAAGCCAAGGTAGTTGCCAATTTCACCGCGGGTCATGGTAAATCTAAATTCTTTACGTGAAAAACCACGTTCACCAAAACGCTCTGATAAATTATAAATAAAACTCGCTAGGCGTTCTTCAGCAGACTTTTTATTAAGTAAAAGCAGCATTTCTTGGTCGTAGGTTATTTCACTACTCATTAAGCGCATAATTTGTTGGCGTAGCTTAGGCAGCTTACCAGCGAGTTCGTCAAGTGTGTCAAAGGGGATTTCACATACCATTGAGGTTTCTAGTGCTTGAGAAAAGCTTTGGTGCTGCATTTTATTAATGGCATCAAATCCAACAAGGTCGCCAGCTAAATGAAAACCGGTAATTTGTTCATCGCCTTGCTCAGACAAGGTATACGATTTAAATGATCCCGAACGAACCGCAAAAATTGCATTTAAAGGCGCGCCCGATTCAAATAAGTAGTCACCTTTGTGTAATGGTTTTTTTCGCTCAATGATCTCATCAAGTTTATCCATTTCTTGGCCATTTAAAGAAAATGGTAAACATAACTGGCTAATACTGCAGTTATTACAGCTAATGGCACAATTACCTTTAGCACGACTTTGAGAAAAATCCATAAGTTCAATCCGTTAAATTTCTATGCACGACATTTTATAATGTTAATGCACTAGCTTATCTGTTGCAATGATCAGAAGGTAGATACCGTACCAAATGATAACACTGCCTAATGTTATTCGTGTCCATGGGTGGTTAAAAAGCGTATTTAGCTTTTGTGCAGCCACACCTAAGGTGATCATGGCAGGAAATGTCCCTAGGGCAAATGCCAGCATAACCAAAGCACCATTGAGGGCGTTGCCACTGGTCATTGCCCAGGTAAGTGCAGAGTATACTAAACCGCACGGTAGCCAGCCCCATAACGCGCCATAACCAAGGGCTTTAAAAGGCGAATCAATGGGCATTAAATATTTATTAAGTTTAATTAAGTGCTGCCAAATAAGGGTTTTACCCAGTTTTTCAAGCCACTGTAAGGTGGCGGCTATGCGCATAATATAAACGCCAACCAGTAACATAAAAATACCGGCTAAAAATGACAGAAATAATGAAAAAGCAGAATTTTGCGTAGCAAACTGGCTACTAATACCCGCAACAAGGGCTCCTGCTAGCATATAACTTAAAGCTCGACCGCTATTATAAGCTAGAGAATATAACCAGGTTTGACGTTTATTGCTGGCAAGTTGCAATGAGCTGGCAATACCACCACACATAGCAACGCAATGACCACTGCCAATTAAGCCCATTAAAAAAGCGCTAACAAAAATAGGGTCAATCATTACTTTTATTGTGCTGCTCTTTGTCGTCTTCAAACAAAATACTGTGGCCTTGCTTGTTTAAATCAGAGAATTGCTCGCCTTTTACAGCCCAAAAAAACACGCCAATAGCAATTAATACAAACAAAATAGCAATAGGAACTAAAATATAAATTATGCTCATAACTTTAATAGCCTTAGTGAATTACATATCACAATAATTGAGCTGGCAGACATACCAATAACCGCCATCCACGGCGCAACTAAGCCCATAGCAGCAAGCGGTAATATTGAGCCATTATATAATAAAGAAAGTGTTAGGTTTTGTTTAATTATACGTCGTGTTTGCTTGGCAACGGTTAATAAATGCGAGATGGAGGCTAAGTCACTGTTAAGCAATACAACATCTGCACTGTTTTTAGATATATCGGCACCGGTTTCCATGGCGATAGATAAATGGGCACTGGCAAATACTGGGCTGTCGTTTACGCCATCACCAACCATAGCAACAATTTCACCTTGCGATGACCAGTGATCAACGGCATTTTGTTTATCTTTTGGACTGCAACTGGCTTGCACTGAGTTAAGCTTTAACTTTTTAGCGACTTTGGCACCCGCATCAGATGCATCACCAGTTAGCATATGGCAACTAAGGTTAGCCGCTTGTAAAACATTAATTAGCTTATCGGCATCGGCTTTAACTTTATCTACAAAGTAAAAGCGTGCAACAGCCAGCTTGTTTATGTAAAGCGTGGCCTGTGCGTTGGTTTTTTTGTATCAAACCAACCACTTTTACCAATAGCGTAATGGGTATTATCCAACTGAGCGCTTATCCCAATGCCAGGGTGGAGTTGTACATCGTCAAATTTACGTTGCCCTTTAAACTCCTTAAATGCACTGGCAATAGGATGCTCAGAGTAACTTTCAAGCTGGGCTGCAATATCAAGAATTTGCTCTTTGCTGTAGTTATCATCAAGTATGTCAACCACGTCGAGGCTAAACTTACCTTGTGTAAGCGTACCTGTTTTATCAAAGGCAAATAAAGTGAGCTTTGATAGGGTTTCGAGCACATGCGCTTGCTTAATTAATATGCCTTTGCGGGTTAAGGTTGCTACAGCACAGGTTAATGCGGTTGGAATTGCTAAACTTAATGCGCACGGGCAAGTGGCCACTAACACCGAAATAGTGATCCAAAATGCAACGTCAGGGTCAACCTGATACCAACCAATCGCAGTTATGGAGGCAAATACTAGTAATACAGCAACAAACCACTGCGCCACTTTATCGGTAATTTCAACCAGCCGTGGGCGTTTTGTTAGGGCATTATGTTGCAGGCGAATAATTTGATTAAGTAGGGTGTTTTGGCCTAGTTTATTGATTTTTATTTCAATTATACCATCATGATTAACCGTGCCTGCATACACGTTATGATCAATGTACTTTCGCACTGGTTGATGTTCGCCGGTCATCATTGACTCATCAACACTGGTGATGCCTTTAACTAAAATGCCATCAGCAGGAATAGTTTCGCCTGCCTTTATTAACACAATATCGTTAAGTTTGAGTTTTTTGGCGGCAATGATGTGCTCATTACCGTGTTCATCGAGCGTACGGGCAGTAAGGGGTAACAACTTTTGCAAGTTAGCAGTGAATTCACTGGCTTTTAAACGCGCTCTAAACTCTAAGTATTTACCCAATAAGAGTAAAAAGGTAAACATACAAATAGATTCAAAGTAAACTTCGCCTACTTCCATTACTGTGGCATAACAACTAGCGCCATAAGCACCAAAAATAGCCAATGATACTGGCAAGTCCATATTCAGCTGTTTTGCTTTTAAGCCATTAATTGCATTACTTAAAAAGGGCAGGGCGCTGTATAGGATAACGGGGGTAGCGAGAATTAAACTGATCCATCTAAAGTACTGTTCAAAATTGCTGTCCATCCCAGAGAACATGCCAAAGTACATTGCAAAGGCAAACATCATCACTTGCATGGTCATCAAACCTGCAACACCAAGGCGGCGAATATACGCTTTGGCAGTTTGCTGCTTTTGCTGGGCTTCTAAATCTGATTGGAATGGGTACGCTTTATAACCTATTTCAGCCAATGAGGTAATTAGCTCACTTAAAGGTGTGGCGCTTTTATCCCAGTGGATCATGGCACGATTTGTTGAGGTATTTACATCAACGCGTTTTACCGATTTAAGATTTAATAATTGCTTTTCAATTAGCCATGCACAAGCGGCGCAGGTTATACCTTCAACACTCAGTAGTACCTCAGAGTTGTCGTTATGGGTGCTAATAAACTCATCTTGAATATCTTCATTGTCATAGCTTTTAATAAAAGCGAGCTGTTCAGGAACCAGTTGTTCTACTTTACCAGCGCTAACAGTGCGGTATTTGTAGTAGTCGGTCATTCCTTGGTCAATGATATTCTGTGCAACAGCTTGGCAGCCAATGCAACACATTGGCTCAGCGGTATCGTCTATAACAACATGTGCGCTAAACCCAGCAGGCACACTTTCAAGACAATGAAAGCAATTTTTAGACATACTAAATACTACTTATAGTTAGGAGTAACTAAAACGGTGGTTGTGGTTGGTAAAGTGACACTTTCTTTCATTTTCCAACTAGCATCAACGGGTTCAATAAACACTGAGTAAGCACCAGGCGTGTAGCTTTCTAATAATGCAGTAAACTCTTGATTAGCATTTGGAGTGAGGGTAGCTTCAAAATCATGTGCTTTAATAGTGCGATGGAAAAATGACAACTTTAACGCGTGGATATTACTGGTATCGCCTTTAGTAAATTTAAAGCTTACTCGCTCATCAGATACATTTAGGTCACCATGCAGATACAAGGCTTTTGCTTTATCAAATTTGATCAGCTCTAAGTTAATTGCTTTGCCTTTTTTATAATAGTCATCAACGACCATGTCTGGGCCGTTACCAATGGCTGTAATAAATAAACTAATGCAGCCAATAATTGCAGCTAGAGGGAAGAAGATTAAAAACCAAGGCCAAAAATTTTTATACCACGGAGTCGGTTGCATAGTTGCTCTAAAATTGATGAATGTGCAGCTATATTATAATAAATAAAAGAAAAAGACTAAAAAAAGCCTCCGAGTGGAGGCTTTTTTGATCTGTATTAATCTATTGAAATAAAAAGATTAAAACTGAAACGTTTTGTTAACTTTATCGCTATTTTTCTTGCGATAAGCTGTAAACGTAAGCAGTTAATAGGTGAATTTTGTCTTCGCCTAAAATCTCTTTAAAAGCAGGCATTACACCAGCACGACCATGGTTTAGTGTTTCTTCAACAGCACGTTGAGAGCCACCGTATAACCAAATGTTATCAGTTAGATTTGGTGCACCGAAAGGTAGGTTATGCGCAACTGAGCCTTTACCATCTGCACCATGACAAGCTGCACACATAGCGAATTTCGCTTTACCTGCCGCGGCGTCTTTTTGGTTAACAGTACGACCAGATAGGCTAAGTACGTAAGCCGTCATTTCTTTAACGCCTTGCTCGCCTAATGCATCACCCCAAGGAGGCATTGCTGCAACACGGCCTAAAAGTAACGTTTCTCTGATTTTGTCAGGCGTACCACCATATAACCAGTCGTTATCTGTTAGGTTAGGGAAGCCTGTACCACCACGAGCATCAGAACCATGACATTGCGCACAGTTTTGAGCAAATAAGCGTTGACCAATTTCAACTGCTAATTGACCTTGCGTTTGTTCATGTTTAGTGCCATTTTCAAGAGCGATTTGCTGAGCTGCATCACCCGCTAATTTAGAGTCAACTAATTCTAAAACAGGGGTTTTTGCCAACTCATTGAAAATTGGGCCAAAACGCTCTTCAGCGGCGCGGTATTCTGCATCTAGCTTTACAAAACGACCGTTTTCTTGAGCGTCTACCACTGCTTCTTTCGATTCAGTTAAAGAGGTAACACCTTGATTTGAGCTGGTCCACTTTGCTAAGCCTTCCCAGTTACCTAAACCTGGGTAAGCTGCTAAGTAATAAACAGACCATACAAACGTTGCGAAGAACATGTAAGTCCACCATTTTGGCAGTGGATTGTTTAATTCTTCAATGCCGTCAAACTCATGTCCACAGCTTTCACCTTCTTTTACACCTACATAGTTTTTTAAGTTCCAAACTAGTAGACCAAAGATAATGATTAAGCATGCAAGGGTTAATACAATAACCCATATACTCCAAAAGCTAGTCATTTCTCAGACCCCTTTTCCTCGTT
Organism: Pseudoalteromonas sp. KJ63-1; assembly: GCF_055808145.1. The sequence goes on from NZ_CM147855.1 coordinate 1,218,499, forward strand.
AGAGAGTGTATTGTTGTGTTTTTTTTCATCTTCAAATATGACATTAGCAGCGTCTTTAAAACGACTTTTACTACGCTTGCTATATGCCCATCCAACAATCACAATAAATAATACTAAAATTACCAGAGTCAAAATGCCTCTGTATGTCCCGTAGTCCATAATAATCTACTTCAAATGTGTGCCAAGTTGTTGCAAATAAGCAATAAGGGCTTGCATTTCTGTTGCACCTTTACCGTCATTCATTGCGTCAACTTTAGCAATGTCAGCGATTAATTCCTCGTCACTGCCATAACCTAAACCCGGGTGTTTTGGGTTTTCTGGGTTAATAGCAAACGTGTCACGGAAAATTTGTAGCTTTTTCAGAGTCAGGCTTGTATCAAGCGTGTTCTCTGCTAACCAAGGGAAGCCTGGCATATTCGACTCAGGAACCACTGCACGTGGGTCAACTAAGTGTGCATAATGCCAGTCATCTGAGTAACGTTTACCTACACGTGCTAAGTCAGGACCAGTACGTTTAGAACCCCAAAGGAATGGGTGATCCCATACTGACTCACCCGCAACCGAGTAGTGACCGTAACGCTCAACTTCATCACGAAACGGACGAATCATTTGTGAGTGACAGTTAGCACAGCCTTCACGTACATAGATGTCACGACCTTCAAACTCAAGCGCGTTTAATGGGCGTAACCCATCAACGGGTTTAGTTGTGTCGTCTTGGAACATTAGCGGGGTAATTTCTACTAATGCACCAAAGCTGATTGCGAAAACAGTCAAGATGGCCATAAGGCCGATGTTTTTCTCGATAATTTCGTGTTTATTTTGCGAATTTTTATTGCTCATTATCTGACTCCGTTATGCTAACTGCGCTTGTTCATCAAGTTCTAGCGAGTTATTTTTCGCTGAAACTGTACGATAAACGTTATAAGCCATAACCAGCATACCTGCTACGATGAATACACCGCCTAAGAAACGCATAACATAGAAAGGATGAGAGGCTTCTAACGACTGAACAAAACTGTACATTAATGTACCGTCAGAGTTAACTGCACGCCACATTAGGCCTTGCATTACACCTGAAATCCACATTGCAACAATGTATAAAACAACACCCACAGTGTGTAACCAGAAGTGTGTATTGATTAATTTAATGCTGTACATACGGCCTTGCGAGAATAACGCAGGGATAAGGTGGTAGATAGCACCGATAGAAATCATTGCAACCCAACCTAATGCACCTGAGTGTACGTGACCTACAGTCCAATCTGTGTAGTGCGATAACGCATTTACAGATTTGATTGCCATCATTGGGCCTTCAAATGTCGACATACCGTAGAAAGACAATGAAACCACTAAGAAACGAAGTACAGGGTCAGTACGTAGCTTATGCCATGCACCTGAAAGCGTCATAATACCGTTGATCATACCACCCCAAGACGGTACGAATAAGATAATAGACATCACCATACCTAAGCTTTGCGTCCAATCAGGAAGCGCAGTGTAGTGAAGGTGGTGAGGGCCTGCCCAAATGTAAAGCGAGATAAGTGCCCAAAAGTGAACAACCGATAAACGGTATGAGTAAACTGGACGACCCGCTTGCTTTGGTACAAAGTAATACATCATACCTAAGAAGCCAGCGGTAAGAAGGAAACCAACAGCATTGTGTCCGTACCACCACTGAACCATTGCATCAACAGCACCGGCGTATATTGAGTATGATTTAGTAAGTGAGACTGGAACAGCCATGCTGTTAACAATATGAAGAACTGCAACAGTAATAATGAAACCAGCATAGAACCAGTTAGCTACATAAATATGAGCCACTTTGCGCTTAGCAATAGTACCCATAAATACAATAGCGTAAGTTACCCAAACTACGGCAATTAAGATATCGATAGGCCACTCAAGTTCTGCGTACTCTTTAGAACTTGAAATACCCATTGGTAGAGTAATTGCTGCTAGAACAATCACCAACTGCCAACCCCAAAAGGTGAAGGCGGCTAATTTGTCTGAAAGAAGGCGCGTTTGACATGTACGTTGTACGACGTAATAAGACGTCGCAAAAAGAGCACTTGTACCAAATGCGAAAATTACTGCGTTCGTGTGTAACGGACGAAGTCGAGAGTAAGTTAACCATGGTGTGTCAAAGTTAAGTGCTGGCCAAGCTAGTTGGGCAGCAATCAGAACCCCAATACCCATGCCAACGATGCCCCAAATCACTGTCATAATAGCGAATTGGCGTACAACTTTATAATTGTACTCAGTTTGTGATGCTACTGTTTGGCTCATTTTCTGGCTTCCGCTGCAATAAATGCGTTTAGAAATGAATTACCCACTTGTTAAAGTAGGACCTACTATTATTCCAAAGTATACTATCTAAACCCCACAATATGTGGTTTTAAAGATAATAATCTCAAGAAATACTTGTTTTTTTTGCGGTTGAAATGATAAATTTTTTGGCCTTAAAAAGATAGGTCAATTGCGTAATAATATGACATCAATCAAACTTTATTGAGTTGCTGTCTATTTTTTGAGGTGATTTGTACCTTACTTGCTCATTAAAGCCGATAATCAACCAACTTGCCCCAAACGTTGGGCTTATACATTAGATATTTGAGAACTTACATGTATATATATAGAGTATGTTTACTTTCCTTTCTATTATTTTTACTAGGTTGTGACTTTTCTGGATCAACAACAATACCAAAAGTAACTCAACCACAAACTGAGTGTGAAAATAACAAACCGTGTCATTTTGAAAATCAAATTAAAGTGTGGCTGAGCGAGACAACCCTATCACCGGAAACACCGTTTTCAATTTATACGCAGTTACCCGATGGTTTCAAAATTATGACAGCTAAACTGGAAGGGGTAACTATGTATATGGGTTACATTCCGGTGCAGTTTACTAAACAAGGTAATATTTGGTTAGCCGATACTATGGTTGGTATTTGCTCAGAGCAAAATATGGTTTGGAAATTGGTGCTTACTGCAATTAATGAAAGCACTTCGGCCAACCAAACGGTTGAATATTATTTTAATGTTACTTACTAAAATGTTTTAATTTTCACTTATTCATAATTGCACTATTTTTTGTGTAACACACTCCTAGGCCATAGTTTCTTTGCTAGCCGATGTTAGGGTCTGTTTTATGTAAGCTTTTTTATGCTCAAGATAAAAAAGCTTACATTCACTACTAAGTTAAAGCGCTGAGACTGTCAGCGCAATGATACCCAATAATCAAATCTGATCAGCGCTATACCAACATATGCAATAAAATACTTTTCTTCTATTACACCCTCTTTTTGCAATTACTCCTTTATAAGTATAGATCCAGATTGAAACTCTCAATAAACATAAAATTTGCACGATTAAAACTTTTAGTAAAAATATTCAGACTAAATAAACAATCTACTTGCATAAATATGGTTAGTAATTAACACCTAGTTTTACCGTTTTAATAACGAGCTGTGATTAACATGTTAATTTACCTATTAAGGGCACATTAATGATTAAATTACATTTGATTACAAACTCCATATATTTGATTTCACCTATGTTTTTTATGTGATTGCGCTTGGTTAAGTTTATGACTTTTATCTGTTTTTATTAATTAACAATGAAACATGCTGTAACCTTTGTCCCTTTCATGGGGTAGCTTAATTTTAGCTGTTTATATAACGACCTCTCGTTAAGTTTTCATTCAGTTAAAGGCGCCTAAGTTGCCCCCGCTCACTCAAAATTCTCATAAAAGTGGGCGTTACCAATTTAGGTAAATTTCAACAAGTAGGGTTCATCCATGAAAAAATCAACTCTTGGTTTAGCTGTAATTGCAGCAATCCCAATGTTCTCAAGTGTTCAAGTTTTAGCTGCAGACGAAGCAGTAAAGTCAATTGAAAAAATTCAAGTAACGGGTTCTCGTATCAAGCGTTCAGACATGGAAAACGCAAGCCCAGTTACACTTATCGGTGCTGATGACATTCAAGCTATGGGTGCAACAAGTATTGATAGTGTTTTACAAAAAATGACCGCTACGGGCGGTGCAATGACCAACCCAGGTATTAATAATGGTTCGGGTGGCAACGCACGTATCGATTTACGTGGCTTAGGTGCTAACCGTACATTAGTACTTGTTAATGGTCGTCGTATGATTGCATCAGGTACTGGTGCAGCATCAACGGTTGATTTAAACACCATTCCGGTTTCGATGATCAAACAAGTAGAAGTACTTAAAGATGGTGCATCTGCTGTATACGGTACTGATGCGGTAGCAGGCGTAGTCAATATTATCTTAAAGGATAATTTTGAAGGCCTAGACATGAACGTAAATTCTGCAATTACCGGTGAAGGCGATGCAACAGAGAACTCTATAGATTTCACTGTGGGTAGCTCTTTCGATAAAGGTAATATCGTTATCGGCATGCAGTACACAGATCGTGGTAAAGCATCACAAGCAGATCGTGACTTTTCAGATTGCCCAATCGCAGAAGATGCAAACGGTTTAAACTGTAACGGTGGTTCTGTTTATGCTGAGGGTGGTCACATTTGGCAAGACAGTACTACAACGGCATTAAACGATAAAGGCGAAGAAGTTAGCGTTGGCTTGGCACAAGGCGACAACGGTTTAAGTGGTCAAGGTGGTCTGCACCCATTTACTGATGCTGATCGTTACAACTTTTCACCAACAAGTTACTTATACACGCCAATGGAGCGTTTAAATTTAACGGGTATTGCAACTTACGAAATTAGTGATGATACAAGTTTATTCGCTGAGTTCACTTACACCAAGCGTTGGTCAGAGCAGCAAATGGCACCACAACCTGTATGGTTTGGTTTTAAATATGATGAATCAATGGGTGACTCACTTCTTGGTCAATCATACACAAGTAAAGTAGACCGTAACGGTGATGGTTACGCAGATGTAGATGCTGATGGTAAATACATTACTGAATCTGCAAACTATGCGTACGGTGATGACCTTTTCTACGGTCGCCGTATGTCTGATACTGGTCCACGTATTTTTGAACAGTCAGTTGACACTGTTCGCGCCGTTGTTGGTGCTGAAGGTTTTGTAGGCGATTACTCTTGGGACGTTTCAGCGAACTTTGGCCGTAACGATTCGGTTGATAAGTTAAGTAACTTACACAACATGGGTGCGATCGGCGATAGTATTTTACGTACCGTAGATGGCGAAGTTGAGGGCACATTTAACCCGTTAGATCAGTCTGCTTGGACTTCAGAAGATTTCCGTAAAAATGTATACACAGAAGTAAATAATGGTGGCAGCCAGTTATTCATTATCGCGGCATCTGTTTCTGGCGAGTTATTTGAATTACCTGCAGGTTATGCAGCATTTGCTGCGGGTGTAGAGCGTCGTCAAGAAAAAGCGTGGTTCACACCAGATTCACTAACAGCGCAAGGCCTTGCAAATGACCCTATGGTTGAACCAACAGCAGGTGGCTTTGATGTAAACGAAGCCTATGTTGAATTTGCGCTTCCACTACT